>CAZDSI010000015.1:13247-32594 GCA_964508215.1 uncultured Opitutales bacterium | reverse complement strand
TACACTCTTTCCCTACACGACGCTCTTCGTAGATCGGAGAGCATAGCTCTTTTTCGAAAAAAGAAATCCCTTTAGAACAATATATTAGTGCGCACCTACCTACTGCTTTAACAACAACTTGTGGAACAAATACGGCTTGCATTGAATTCGATTCGGGAAAAGAAAACGAATACATCTTATGTGACGCTGGAACAGGCCTTCGAGATTTTGCTTTTAGTTATGCTAAGAGTGGAAGGCTCCGCAATCCAGCATGCTTTCATTTATTTTTAACGCATTTGCATTGGGACCACATTCAAGGGTTCCCATTTTTTATTCCGGCTTACGTTCCCGGTAATACGATTATTATTCATGGGTATCATTACAATATTGAAGAAAATTTTAAAAAGCAGATGAACCCTCCCTGCTTTCCAGTCCCCTTGGAAGCACTCGACGCAAAAATTGTATTTGATATAAAAATGCCATGGGAAGTGTTTGATGTTTGTGGGTATAAAATTCAAAGCATTCAACAAAACCATCCGGGAATTTCCTTTGGGTACCGTTTTGAAAAAAATGGGAAAGCGATCGTATATTCAACGGATTGTGAACATACCGAAAATGCACACGAGGAAGGTTACCCCTTTATAAACTTTTTTAAAAACGCCGATGTGTTAATATTCGACGCCATGTATTCTTTAGCCGACGCCAGTATCATGAAAGCGAATTGGGGGCATTCAAACAACCTAATGGGGGTAAAACTGGCGGCCAAATCACAAGTAAAACATTTAATATTATTCCATCACGAACCAACACGAGGCGATCTAGAATTAGATAAGTTCCTACAAAACACGGTTAAATACGCCGAAATCTATCATAAGGAACGTCAAGCAGAAGACCCTATTTTCCCAAATAAAGTTTCCTTGGCCTACGATGGAATGGTATTGGAAATATAAGAGAAATTTTCATAACAACGTGCTTGCTAAATAAAGTTTAGTTGGGGATTGTCTATTTAAAGCGCTAAGACGCTTATTCTTTCGCGCTTCACCATCGGGAACTATAACAGTACATTAAAGATTTTCAAAAGACTGCCGATCTTTTGATTACATGATTCTGTTTCAAAATACCCTATTCCCAGGTCGGCAAAAGGTATTAAATAAAACATATACCGATTTCATCAAAAGGCGTTTGGCTTCCGATAAACTTGGTCTGTATATTTTTGGTGTCCCTGGAATAGGTAAAACATTTTTTATTGACCAATTAGAGCAAAAAATAACAAAAGAAACCCCTTTCTCTTTGTGGATCAGGCCCTGGAAAGAGAATTTTTCAACCCTGCCAATAGAATGGATACGAGACTTTACCTGTGGTGTAGAAATTAACGATAAACTTTTACAAAGCTTATATAAAAAATTCAGAAAAAATATTTTTGAAAAACTCGCAAATATTTCGAACCAATCTCAACTCTTGAATAACTGGCTAGATTTTTGGCTAAACGGTTTATACACTGATGTTTTGGCTGCAATCCGAATAGGAAATAATGTAAACACAAAGCATATAAACCTCATTTTTGCCTTAGACAATATTGATGGCTATCTCCCAATAATACGGCATAACCTACAACATATTCTTTTACCGGAGCTCAAAGCGCTCAAAGAAATGTGGAACGTGCACTGTATCTTAAGCGGCACAAAATCTATTGACCAAATTTTTACCGACAATAACAACCTAAAAAATTTAATCGAACTTCTAGAACTCGAACCCGTTACTTTTGATGATGTTAAGTCATGCTTAATTCACAAACAGAGTATTAATGATGAGAAACTGCTGGAAATATTAAAAACAAGTTATGGGAATCCAAAAAAAATCATTGAAAATATTTACCAATTCATGGGCGAAACGGTAATCAAGCACCTTGGCTTTGGAAACTTTACAGAATCAGAACGTTTATTACTTATTGGGCTCTTATATTTAATACATTTTGAACTCGGTGATCTGGAACTGTTCCTCCCTAAAGGGTTCAAACCCGAAGATGCCTTAAATTGGTTAATAAAATTACCTTTCTTGAAGATTAAAAAGGAAGACGAGGTTTATCATATAGAAACCAAACTGGCCGATCAATTAGTCCAACACTACAAATTTTTTTACCCACAAGAAAATAGTCTTTTATCTCAAAAGGTTAAAACATTCCTGGCTAAACGCGAAAAAATTCCAAAGCTCAAAGACCGTTTACAATTATTAAACCTTGCTGAGGTTAATTATTTTAACGAAAAGGTCTTGGCTGAATTTTATCTCCATGAATCTAAAAATATCCTTAAATGGGTCGAAAACCATGATGAATGGTTTTTAAAAAGCTCTAACCTGACTTGGACTTTATCTGCAGAGTGCCGCTATTGGGTAAATTTATATTGCTCCATCTTGCCAAAAAATTTCAGAGATAGTCTACAACCCTTAAACAAAAGTAAATTGTTAGGTTTGTGGGAACTACATAAGTCCGAATGGGAGAAAAACATTGAGCGTAATCTTAATGAAACGCAACGATTACGACAAGAGCTAAAAAACATAAGAGAACAAATCGACGTAATACATCAAAAAATTGCGAAAAAACTTCAAGCTTTAGAAATAGCAAAAAACATGGGAAAATCGTTAATTTCATTGGGGTCCTCAACTATTGCATTTTTTATGATTTTTATGGGAGTTATTTTGCTTTACATGGGGGTATTATTTACTCAGCAATTTCCGCTCATCTGTAGTATAGGAGGATTATTTCTTATCGCCACCGGCTTTGTGTTACCCTACGGTAAACAAAAAAAATTTATCTTGGAGCAACAGAATCGGGCAAAAAGACAATTTGAAGAATTGAAAAAACAATTTTTCGACTTGAAACAACAACGTGATTATTGCCTCGCCCAAATGAGGCAAATGATTACGAATATTCTAGCTTGTGAACAACAAAACAAAGACCTAAAACAGAAGCTGAAACAGCCATATCTTGTAGAAACAAAATTGGAATAAACCTCTTAAAATGTATTTATTAGAAACCTAACCGCTAACCTCGTAGGTTTACTCTTGGTTATTACAAAGACGGAGGAGTTATATTCCCTACATCCTTTTGATACAGATAATACTTTTTTCTTCATTTTCTTTTTCCAGTAATTGCATAGCCGAAGATTTAATCTTAGGTTAATTTTAAAAACCACGGATGAAACATAGCAATATTCATAACACACTAAGCTCTCAATTCTTTTCATTCTTTGTATTTTACCTTCACTTTAACTTTTCTTACAATTTTTATTGCATTGAACGGTTTGAGCTATAGTACACAAAAACTATGAACCTGCATATCAACCTCTTACCTTTACACATCTTGCTAATGCTATTATCGCTTACCACAGATATATTTGGACAACAGCCTCTGAATAGTGGAACTAATAACCAGCAACCCAAAGCTATGACTAACTTTAGTGGTTCGGAGACAACACAGAACGGAGTACCCTTACCATTTCCCGAAAGCGAAGGGAAAAAAATAACATCACAAGATGGAAAGACCTTATGGTTTTCGATTCAAGGTCATAAATTCGTTCTCTGCTGTCTAAACGAAAAAGGCGAAATGATTCCGGTAAAAAACAAAACAGCAAAGATTAGCTATAGGCAAAAACTGACACCAAGACACGCAAAAACAACCGATAGCGGTGGATTGCAATACCGTATTAATAGCAATGGTCCTGTCTTTCGTTCAAATCGAACGAAAACCATAGGTTTGGTTTGCGACGGAAGCTACTTGAGTTCTACTAAAAAAATTTACCCACCATATACGTTTTCATACATCAAAATTTCCTGGGACGGATATGATATAGAATCTTTTCCTTTCACAAAAAAAGCATCGGTGGACGATAAATAAAAACTGCTTAACCTTAAAAAGAATACTGATTTGACAACGTTACACGGTAACAACGCAAAAGACCAAAAGCTGGGCAAAACTTAAAATTTCTCTACACCAACCTTATGAGAATTTTAAAGTTATTCCTCTAATCACTAAGTATGAAAAAATATACTAAATTTTTATATTTAACGTTTTTTTATTATCAATATTTCCTTACGCAAATGGGTCGCCTCAAATAAAAAAGGACGTTGTTGTAAACACCGCCAATGAACAACACGCTGGGTTTGGCACAAATGTTTCGACTACAGAAAAGTCGAAACCACTTTTACCTTTCCCAGAAGATGAAGGGAAAAAGGTAGCCTTGAAAAACGGCCTTACATTATGGTTTTCAATCCAAAACCAAAAATTTGTTCTTTGCTGTTTAAATGAAAAAAATGAAATGGTTAGTCCGTCTTTGGAAAAAGTAAAGATTAGCTATAGAAAAGGGGGAAGTGGTACGAAGAGGTATCGTATTTAGAAAACAACCAAAATACTCATCATGGCAGCGGCTCAAACAACAAAATACAGTATCAGTATAAAACGAAGACAATAACGCATCGACGACCTATCAAAGTAGTAGAATTAAATCTTAAAGAGGGTTATTTAGTTTCCAGTAGTCAAATTGCTCCACCTTATTCTTTTGAATTTATAAAAACTTTCTGGTCAGAATCTGAAAAGCCATCTTTTCCCTTTGTAAAAAAACCATCGGCCATTTCTACGCCAAAAAAGTAGCCCGGATTCTTAGGAAGCTTATTTTGCGTTAAAAAATCACCTTGCGGCCTCTTTTGCAGAATTTTATTGGCGTTTAGACTTTCTAACTATAAAATAGCATCATGAAACGTTGTATGAAGTTATTATGGTTGCAATTCTTATCTGTAACATGCGCACTTTTTGCAAACAGTGCACAACAGCCAAACATGAGGATAAAAGATTCTCAAAACTCGCAACAAGCAGCCGGGGCAGAAGGTACAAATGCAAAAACTAAAGGACTGCCTTTGCCATTTCCTGAAAACGAAGGAGAAAAAATAACCTTACAAGATGGCACAACATTATGGTTTTCGGTTCAAAATCAACAATTTGTGCTTTGTTGTCTAAACGAAAATGGTGAAATGATTCCAGCCAAAGTAGCTCAAACAAAAATTAGCTATAGGCAAAATAGCACGAGCCGCTCCGTATCAAACGGGAGTAGCCAAAGGCCAGAAGTAGCAGAGCTTTCTCGTAACGGCAATTACTTAAGTTCTACAAAACGAGTTCACCCTCCCTACACATTCTCAAATATAACACTACTCTGGTCAGAAACTGAAAAACCAACGAATACTTTTACAAAAAAACCATCAAGATCCGGCGATTCAGAAACGAAAACCGAATAAAACCTTTTGTTTTTTAACTCAATTCCTTTGGCTTTACAGCCAGAGGAATTTAAATTTTTAAGGTTACCGTGAATCCCGATTCTTTAGTTACATTTAAAACCTAAAAAGGTAAAAAACACTATTAATTTGCCGAAGGGATAGAAGTGGTTAACAAACAGCCAAGGATTTTTTCACTTCTACTGTAGTTCTATCTGATGCGAAGCGAAGGGGAACATTGATCAGGTCGCTACCTATGGGTGAAAACTTTAAATCGGTATGATATAATGTTTCGGTGGAAGTAACAAAAACGGGCCGATAGTACCATGTGAGTTAAGTAGTTAAAGATTCTGAAGCCAGACGTCTACGAGTACATTCCATAACGCCGATGCTGTTGAGAAGTATGGTCGGTGTTATGCGGTTGTTGAAAAACCAAACTGCGTCGCTAATGCGCTAAAAATTTGAATGGCTTAAAAAGGTATTTGGGGATGAAACTATCGTGTGGTCGCCGGGTTACTTTCTTAGTAGCGTAGGCATCGATAGGGCTACAATACTTCGTCGTTGAACATTAAAGACGCCAAATTTCAGGTCAGCCCGCATAAAGCTGTAAGGTCCATGGGCGAGTCACTACCCGTGGGATTTCTATCCCCTACACGTTATCGATGTTCTTAACGAAGATATGCCGAAGGAGTTTGACTGACTAAGAGTATCCCTCATGCCTTCAAGGACTGTAGTGGTGTTTACAAGCTCGATATTTTGAGCTAACCCTCGCTTCATTGCAAAAGTTTTCTGTTTTGTTCATTTTACGCTTACGAGCCTCCTCGCGTAGTTTTAAATATGTGGGTCTTTTCAGCTTTAAAGCATGTCCTACCGGCATTTGCATGGTTTGTTATGGCCCATAAGGCAAATGAACATAACAGCAGATAAAATACGTTCATAAAATGAGATTTGGTGAGTTTTTATTTCGATCCTCAAGAAACACCTTCTTTGTTATTCGTTAATATTTTAAGGTGTTTTTTGTGAATTCTGAAGCCGAACTTGATGCAATTACAAACTCTCTTTTGCCATAAGAAGTTTTGTATTTTTGATGCTAAAAATAAAAGCTTTCGTGAGCAACTTAGGCTTAAAGCAATTTTATTTTTAGAATCGCCTTAAAAGACATTTATCGAAGGTATTCATGTAAAACCAGCTTTTCAAGCTAGCTTACATCCTTCGCTTTTAATCGTATTCTGCGTAACGTCTTAAGTGGTTCCAACCTTTATGTTGGGGCTGGTGAGCGCGTAACATCATCGATAAGTAGTCATTGTTTGGATGCCATTCTTCGCGATATTCTGGATTATTTAGCTCTGCGGCGGTTTCAACAACTTTAGTTTTAGTGGGGTCATTTAATTGATTTTTCACGAACTCTAGACGTTCACAAGTTGCTTGAATCTCCTCTTCGGTTGAGCATCTCATAGCTTTTCTTAAGTCCTGTTCGGTGAAGTTGTTGAATAAATCTTGGATGTCTTTGGTAATCACCGGAGGTAAACGTCTTAAGAGGGATAATTTATTGGGTATTAAATCTCGCGGTAAAGGGATACCGCCGACGTAAATATGATCCTGGCGCCTTCGGACATCTTCAACCAGGTTGTGGTTTCGTGTGTGTAAAGATAATTTTCCAAAACTAACATCGTTATCAATTAAAAACAAACGTGGAATCCCATTTTCTCCTTGACTGATAACCAAATTATTCGGATGCCGATCGGCATCACCCATAACGATTCCCAATGTTTGCATTAAGATGAGGTCTTCTTTTAGCTTTGGGTGGTCAAAATTGATGTCGGATTTTACAACCTTATGAATTGTCAATAGAGCCCCTTTTGTGTTGTATTCGGGAACAAGATCGTGAGCTTCCAATTGGTTTAAGAATTTTGTTTTTTGTTCTAATGAAACGGTGCCCTTTTCATATGCCGCATAAATATCAGGATATTCTTCACGACTTAAAGTTACCTTATCCCCAAAAACGGCCACTTTTTTTTGCACATCAAGAAGCTGCCCATTTTTGTCGTAGATCGGGATTAGGTCTCTGCACTGTAGTTGCCGCATAAATTTCTCTTTTTGTTTCTTTGAAACAACACCTGTAGAAAATGCTGTAAAAATTTCAGGATATTGATCACGATCGATAGAAATATTTTCTTCCTGGGCAATTTTGGGTGGTTTACCCGAAGCCATATCCATGACAATGCCGAATTGGCCATTTACACAGGCTAAACGTGTGTTTACAAAAGTGTTTCGTTCGGGGCATTTCGCGAAGAATGCTTTAGCGACATTATCAACCTCTATAGAGCGGAATATATTTAAATCAAAAACATCGATACCGGATAACTCGGCTGTGCCTGTTATCTGTTTTAATAGTCGAGATAAGGCTTTATCCGACCCATAACTGATGGGCTTGAAAACGAGTGCCTTGCCGTTTTCGTCTTTAAAGGAGTAAACGGTATTTACAGCGCCTCCACCTAAAACTTTGAGCTCTCCAGTAAATGTAAAAACGTCCATTTGAGCTAGGTTTTCGCATAAAGGTTTTAACGATGGATACTCGTCGCACATTGGATTCAATAACTTTTGTAATGCGACCGTGTTCAAACCTTTTAAAGGTGAGTTTTCATAGTTCGATATAGTTTTTAAATTTTCAGCCAATAATTGCTTTTGTTCGGGTGTTAAAAGCTTTGCAAAATCCACTTTGGGGTTATTTAACAACCATTGAGCAACCGCGTTGAATTGTTTTGAGTTCCAATAGGTTTCTTTGGGGCTAGGGTGAGGATTTTGGGCTAATTTCATTAAGGCCGAGGTAAAAACTTCTAGCTGTTTTTTAGGGATCGGGCCATTGCGCAAATAATTTTCAAGATTTTGTAGATGTTGTTCGGTGATTTCCCCAGGTTTAATACGTGAATTTGGATCTTTATGTGAGCCTAGAAGCCCGTTTATTTCCTCTCGTGAAAGGCCTAATTTTCGAAGTGTTTGTTTCAATCTAAACCGTAAAAATCCATGTGAAATACCAGGAATAAGGATAATCCCATAAGATTTTAATAAATTTCGAATTCCGGTTTCGCTAACGGCTACTTTTTTCGCAGGTAAAGCCTTACCACTTTGATCGATAGATGGATGTGCTACACTTTTGGTATCAACTTTTACACTTTTTTTAGATTTTGTTTTTTCCGCTGCAACCGGTGCCTTTTGCCGTGCGGCCATTGCAGCTTCTGCTTTTTTTTCAAAAAATGCTACTCGTTCCCGTACTTTGCTACAACGAACTTTTCCGGAGCAAAGGCCTGTCATTGGGGGTACAACACCGTCGGGATGATGTTTTTTTTGCGCAGTTTGGTCAATAGTTACTTTACGTTGGTTGTGAAGACCTTTTTGAGGGCCAGGTTGCTCTGGCTCGAATACATGCCCAACGTTGCCGCTATTAATTTTATCGATCATACCATAGCTTCTCCTCTAAAGCAAATTTCATAGAGAAGCAACTTTCATACCGACCTGGCCTAAAATTCAAAGGATAAGGTTCAAGCTCAGGTTGTTAAATGTAAGCAGCTATTATAGAAGGACTAAAAACCGTTATTTATTCAAGAATAGAGTTAGGATAGCAAATTTTTTCAATTTTATAATTTTTAACACTAGCGAAAACGCATTACTTAACTGACTATAACCATGAAGGTTCATTATATAATGCTTTTAATGACGATAATAAGTTTCGCAAGCGGAAGTCTAATTGTCGGTAAAAGTGAAAAAGCTAGAGTTTTTCTTAAAGATAAAGTAGGACTGTATTCTAATGAAGAGGCTTGATGTGTTGTTGGAAAAATTCACTTTGAAGAACATAGTGGTTCTGATTATGTCGGGATGCTGGAATTAAATAAAGAAGCTAGAAAAACTCTAAAAGAAGTTTTCGATATTAAAAGCGAATTCCTGTGCAAATAATGCAAAGGTCTTGTTAACAAGGAGTGGTGGCCGTTATATTATAAGCCGTTATGAGGACGGAGCAAACCTGGTATTGGTGAGGAAATGCATGCGACATTGTTGTATACTCGTACGGACATGAAACTCTGAGAGATGTCTATCATGGCCTTACGGAGATTGATAAAACTTTGCCTTTTCAAGGATCACCAATCCTTCGACAGATATCGGAAGCTTATCAGAAAATCATAAGTCCGGAATGGAAATTTAAAATTTCTGATGTGATTTTCATAAGAGGTAAGACGGGAAACTGTATTATTGCAAAGGTTCTCTTTAAGGGAAGGGATGAAATAGCAAATGAAAAAGGTAATCCCGTATCCGGTGGATTTTTGCATGTAAGTCTGGTAAATATTGATTCCTCTGCGGTTATTGAAGAAGAGAAAATTTCTTCCGTAGTATCAAAACTAAAAGAAAAGTTTTCAGGGAAAATGATTAAAATTGCCGAAAGACATGGCAGACCAGACTTAGAATTTGGAATTTCAGGATCAAAAGATCGCATAAGGCCATGAAGCCCGAAAGAGTTTTTTCTGAATTATTACTTAAGTATGGGAAAAGTAGTTAGAAGAACGTAATCCGTTATAATTACTTTTGTAGTTAAATTTTTGTCCAGGAACATCGTGCTATAAAACTTATGGCGCTCCCGTTGGGACTTGAACCCAAATCATCGGCTTCGGAGGCCGACATTCTATCCATTGAACTACGGGAACATTAAATAAAATTGAATTCCTAAGAAATTACGTACCAAAAGTAAACGGTTGTTTTTTATTATTTAATTTATGCTTCCGATTCCGATAAGATATCCTCTTCTTGGGAAGTCTTTCCAGAGCCGTCCGTTGACATGGAGTGTTTTTGTACCGGCGTAACATACAAACGACCATCTTCGTACTCGGTAACATAACCTTCGGCAATCAACCAATGTAAATCCAACTGCAATTGCTTGAAATCATTGTTCGTAACAAGCTCTTGTTGTGGCGGATTATCTCCAAGATTCAAATATTTCTTGGCCAAGTCGCAGACAAGCATATTAGGGCTTTTCTCGATAAACTCTATTAAGGCTTGGATGCTGGTTGAAAAGTGCGTATTCTCGTCACGTATTTTACGTTTTACGGCACACACAAAAGAAATCCCTTTTTTGCCTTTTTTGTACAGATGAAAGCCAAAATGGTGCAACCGCCCTCTTAAGAAATTGGCGGTTTCCAGGGGAAAACGTTTTTCGTGTTCCCAGGTGGCTTCGATCGTTTGCTTTAATGTATCACTTGGTAGGTTTGCGAGGGTATTACCGGTTATTTTAGCCGAGCGTACAAAACTTACCCATTTTGTTTTGTAGTTATTATAGGCATAGCGTCGAACCGCTTCTTGGCTTTCAAAAACCTGGCTAGTGTCGGATTTCAAGACATAGCGGGTAACTGTACACATTTGCTCAAGCCATTGATTGATCATTTCGGGTTCTTTCAAAGTTTTTATTGCTTTTAAGAACGCCTCAAATGTGCATTTTTTTTCCAATTCAAGCGAAAAATGTTCTTTAATGAGATCGGTGTAGCGATGGTAATTGGGCGGTCCCAGTAATTTGCCTGTCAATCCACATTGGTTTACACATTGAAAATTCCCTTTAGGCTTTTCGGTTGTAACAGTTGAACGCTCAAAATATTCATCCATGTGCGTTTTTAAAGCATGCTGAAAAGCTTCTTCTTCGGTTAAAAATGGCCAATTCCCCGGTAAGGCATAGAAAAACCCTTTTTCGGGATTATTGTGGTCTTTTGCCGATAAATTAATCATAAACCTTTCAGGCTTTTCAAGAAAGAGAGTAGCAATGGAAAATAGCTGATAGGTTTTATGGGATTCTTTTAACGAACGGACAAGCGTTTGAAGTGCAACTTCTTGAGGCCTAAAAGAAACAACAATATCCTGCAAAATAGGAGGTTTTTGTGGATTACTATTTTTTTGCTGAACGCGTGGCACTCGCCTTTTTTTGCCATCGCGAAATGTTGACTCTGAAGAAGTTATTTGCTGCGGTCTTTGGTTCGAGTCCCAAGTGGGACCTAACTGCAGCGTCTTCAATTGCTCCAATATATTCTCGTTTGTGTTCAAACGCTAAAAAATTTGACTTTTAAATATGCTTACTTCTATTGTCCTATATACAAGGAAGATTTTAATTTGTGAAGGAAATTCATGCATTTTGTGAAGAAAACAGTTTCTTATCTTACGCAAATACCAGAAGTTGGTAGCGGTAGTTGGATATCCGTAAAGTCGACACTTATTGGGGCCGTTAAAATTGGGAAAAACTGTAGTGTTTGGCCAAATGCCGTTATTCGAGGAGACATAAACAGTATTGTTCTTGGTGACCAAACAAACGTACAAGAAAATGCGGTACTTCATGTTTCTGAGGAATATTCTCTTGCTGTTGGGTCTTGGGTAACTATTGGACATAACGCTGTTGTGCACGGCTGTACAATAGAGGATGGATGCCTAATAGGAATGGGTGCCATTATTCTCGATGGTGTGGTTGTGGGTAAAAATTGTCTTATCGGTGCGGGCTCGCTTTTAACAATGGGAACCAATGTACCTGAGGGTTCTTTAGTCCTTGGGGCACCCGGTAAAGTTGTTCGAAAGTTAACCGGTAAAGATCTTGATTATATTTATCAAAGTGCCGAATCCTATGTGCAGCTCGCAAAACTTTATAGGGATAAATGTATTCAATAATTCTTCTTCATGCTGAGGCGGAATATTTATTTAACAATCATAACAAGTGGCAAGAAACTAAGTTTTAGTCGTTCCACATATAGGTTCTGTGCCTATTGAAAAGTTCTCAAAGCGGAAATACTTGGTTAAAGACACTTAATGGAAGCCATGTTGTTATATTTAACAATCTAATCATGGATCAGTACGCACAATGGAGAGCTAACGTAATTCACTCGTTTATTAAGCAGTATTATGAAAAGTGAAGATGAAGCAAAATTGGCCGTATTTGACCTTCTATAATACGCTTTTAATCCTTGGAATACAGAGCTTAGTACGGGTTATATTGAGCTCTGATTTGTACGAATGCAAAACCATGAAATGTTTATGGTTTTTTAATAAGGTATGTAATGAGCACCTGAAGTGCAAACTTATGGCTAAGCTTTTCTGGGTTAAGAAGTTCTATACTGACCATTGAGCGGGTATTGCTTGGTATAACAAAGGGTTTAGTGCTAAGGCTGACTACCCTTATCCGTTAACCAAGATGAAAGAGATTTGGGCTTATGGTCCGTTTAAAAAAGTCCTCGGGTGTATCTAAAAATGTTTCAAGGTTAAAGGTGTATTCCATGCCTTCTTTGCACATGTGTGGCAACCAGTAGGTATTAGGCTCATCAACTTTAAGGTCCTTACGCGATATTTTTGTAATGGTAGAAAAAGTTTTGGGGTTTGAGACATTTAGAACATAGGCATCCTTTAATCCAGCGTATGCTATTACATGAAAAGGATAGGAGGCTTTGGCAATCAACAACCTTTGGCCCCAATGCATGGCGTTATAAGCGAAAAGTTTTATGTTTTCGTAACTTGGAAGTGCAGCAAGCGTTCGTAAAAATAAACAAACGGTTCGAATACTTAAAGCCGAGCCCGGCCCTTCACAAAAGATAAAACCATCAAGATCTTTCGTTGTAATGCCGGTTTCCAAAAACCCGTTTTTTAGATGATCAAAGAGATGCTCTAAAACAGGCTTTGTGTCGTCGTGAAAATAAACACATTTGGCGTTGCATAAAAAGCACACAAACCATTTCGGCATGGCCGTGTCCAAGACTAACCATTTGCCTTCTTTTAAGTTCATTGAGAGTTAACCAAGTTCTGGTAAAGGTTGCTCTTCTTGTCCTGGGGCCTTCTTATGGCTTTGGACGTACGGCCACAAAAACTCAACCAATTCATTTAATCCCTCTTCGGATACACAGGAAATTGGTAAAATATTTTCCTCGGGGAATTTTCGTTTCAGCGTTGTTAGATTACGCTTGGCTCCCTCGACGTCCATTTTATTGGCTACAAGAAACCTTGGTTTTTCGAATAACCCACGGCCATAAGTTTGTAACTCCTTAAAAAGGACTTGCAAATCTTCCCAGGGCTTACGATCTTCTGTGCCGGCAACATCGAGGATGAATAGCAAAATTTTACAACGCTCAATGTGCTTTAAAAAGCGGATACCGAGACCCTTATTTTGGCTCGCACCTTCAATCAATCCTGGGATGTCAGCTAAAGAAAGAGTTTTGTCGTCTTTCTTTATAACTCCAACAAACGGGTGTAGCGTTGTGAAAGGATAATTCCCAACCTTTGGCGTTGCATGCGTTAGCTTATTTAAAAGTGAGGATTTGCCCGCATTGGGAAATCCAACAAACCCAACATCGGCTATCGTTTTTAAGACAAACTTAAATCCACCTTCCTGTCCCGGTTCGCCCGGTGTTGTGCGTGTTGGTGCTTGATTTGTCGGCGACTTGAAAAAGGTATTACCAAGCCCACCGCGACCGCCTTTAAGCAGCAAAACGCTTTGTCCCGGCTCTAATAATTCGGTTACGATGCGTTGGGTTAAAACATCAAATACAACGGTTCCTGCGGGTACTTTTAAAATACAATCTTCTCCGTTGCGACCGTGGCAATCAGAACCTTGCCCCGGTTCGCCATTTTCAGCCCTTGCATGTGGTTTAAAGCGATAGGCCGAAAGATCGCTCGTATGTATGTCACACTCAAGATAAACATTTCCACCATCTCCACCATCTCCGCCATTTGGGCCGCCTTTGGGGATGAATTTTTCACGACGAAAACTGCGGCAACCTTTTCCGCCATCCCCTGCTTTTAAAGAAACATTTACTTCGTCAACAAACATCGAATTTATATAAATTTTTCGGTTAAAATTTTATCAACTAGCCCGTATTTCACCGCTTCTTCGGCGGTCAAATAAAAGTCACGGTCGGTATCTTTGCGGATTTTTTCTAAGCTTTGTCCGGAGGAATTTGCCAATATTTGGTTTAATTCTTCGCGTAATTTTTCCATTTCTTTTGCTTGAATATGGATGTCTACAGCTGGAGCTTCAATGCGACCCATGATTAACGGTTGGTGAATGAGCACGCGGGCGTGTGGATAAATCCATCGTTTCCCTTTCGGCGCCGAACACAAGAGTATGGAGCCCATACTTGCGGCTAAACCTGTGACGATAACCGTTACCGGTGATGACAAAAGCTGGATGGTGTCATAAACGGCCATACCAGCTGTAATAGAGCCACCAGGACTATTAATGTAAAAAAAGATATCCTTGCCGGGGTCCTGCAATTCTAAATAAACCAGCTTTTCAGTAATTTCTTTAGCCGACTCATCGGTCACTTCTCCCCATAAAAAAACTTTTCGTTTTTCGAGAAACTTTTTTTGAATTAGGGCATCTATGGGTTTCGGCTGATCGTGTTCTGCTTCCATTATTCTTATGCAACCGCTTAATATAAAAAAATCAAAGCAAAAATCAAAGCTTAATATGAATAGCATAAAATGATAAAGGTTGAAAATAGAAGACTTTCTAGTCGCTAAACGCGTAAAGCAAAGAAGAGCCCACGAGTACAACAAAACTCGTGGGCTTTTGCCTTTTGATTAATAAATTGTGTTTATTTTACTTTGCTTCCGTATAGGTATAGCGACTGTAATTTCGGATACTGGCTTACCAAAAATTCCATGCCCTTTTCTCTAGCTTTTAATATATCTCGCCATGACGGCATATCACTACTATAATATCTACTTGAGTAATGAACCTGCAATTCTTGTAAATTTGGAAACCTTAATACCAGAAGCTTAAGCTCCTCGTCGGTTAATAAGGTATCTACTGTTAATGCTAAGGACCGTAAGTTTAAAAGCTCATGCGTTAGAAGCCCAGATTCCATGAGGTTAACAAGCGTATTTAGAGATAAGGAATGTAATCTTGGGCAGTGAGTAGTTAAAGTGTTAATTAACCCTGGGGATACTAAATATGCTTCAAATGATACGGATTTTAGCTTTGGGCAATGTCTCAAAAGATCTTGATAAAAATCAACCATCTCCTTGATATGCTTATGATCACCGTTGGCCTTAATCGACAAAAACATTAACTTGTTAAGAGTTGGTATATCATTGCCATCAAAAAAAAGATAAGGACGGCAATCATCGGATTGGAGTAACAAGTTGTCTTTTATTTCTAGTTCTACTAGGCTTTTATGCCAAACCAAAAGAAGGCGAACTAAATCTATACTATGAGTAGAAAGGTTAGATACTTTTAGCTTGCAAATGGGTTGTTGCGAATTTTCGTATAAAAAATTTTCTATATTTTCTATGTCGTCAAGGATTGCTGAACAATGAAGTGGGTTAGCCTTGCAAAAACCCTTAACCTGCGTTCTGGCTAACTTACAAGTTTGCGCTAAACTGTGTAGGTCCCTAGCTGGCAAACAGTCTAATACGCTATTAATGGCTGTGGAAGTTAATAACGGATTTCCATTATTAATTATGGTTGCAGTTGTCCTCTCAGATTCAGCCTTTTCATCCTTCCCGCCTATTCCGAATAGGCAAGGAAGAGCTAAATTTAGCGCTAGTATTAATAAGGAAGAGGAGAGTTTGGTATTTAAGTTCATGACGGTTCTTTTGGATGTTTTTTTTGCAAGTCTTTTTGCAAGTCAAACGCTTTTTTAAGGAATAAATATGTTAGTAGATAAAAGCTTGCCAAAAGTTCTTTAGCCAAAAGAATTCGTTTAGCGTTCTTATAGTCTAGATTGAATCAAGGCTTCCAAACGTTCCGTATCCTGTTTAAATAATCGAATACCTTCGCTAAGCTTTTCGGTGGCCATTGCGTTTTCGTTTAAACACCAGCGGAATGAAGCTTCGCTAAGTTTTTTACGTGGCTTCTTACTTTGTAATTCCAAGGCATTGAAAGCCAGGGCACATGTTACGTTTCCTTCTTGAGCATGTAATTGTTCCAAGAGTGCTGGAGAAATCGTTAAACGATCGCACCCTGCTAAGGCCAATATTTGTTCAACCTTACGAAAGCTTGCGCCCATAATTTCAGTTTTATACCCAAACCCTTTGTAGTAATTATAAATTTCTTTTACCGATTGCACCCCCGGATCTTCTGCACCATCCTTCAAGAGATTTTTCTCACGATACCAGTCATAAATACGTCCAACGAAAGGTGAAATTAGAGTAACGTTTGATTCGGCACAGGCAATGGCTTGTGCCTTATCGAAAAGCAGTGTCAAATTGCAATGAATGCCTTCTTTTTCAAGAACTTCCGCAGCTTTAATTCCTTCCCAAGTGGAAGCGATTTTTATAAGAATGCGTTTTTTGTCAATGCCGCGTTCGGCGTATTTTGCGATTAAACCGCGGGCCCGCTGAACGGTTGCTCGAGTATCAAAAGACAGTCGCACGTCAACCTCAGCCGAAACACGGCCGGGAACCTTTTTTAGGATTTGTTCACCGACCAGCACCAGTAACGTGTCAACGATACAAGCAGCTTGTTCGCGAGAAGAGTGTTTAAGGCTACTCTTAGTCCAACTGATGGCTTGGGTTAAAAAGTTTTCATACTTTTTTTGCGTTAAGAGCTTATAAATCAGGGTTGGATTTGTGGTCACTTCTTCGGGGTGAAATTGGTCTATAGATTCATAATCTCCCGTATCGGCCACTATTTTTGTATAACGCTTTAAGCCCTCCAAAAGTTTCATGATTTTAAGGATATAGATTTACCCCTTTAATTGAAGTTTTTTCTAGAAAATCTTTTACCGAAAGGGTAGGAATCATCATTAATTATTCCTATTCTTTCGAATCCGTTTTCCTTTAGAAAGGGACGAAACCCCTTTCCTTTTTGCGTAAAAAAAAAGGGATCTGAATTTCTAAAATTAATCTTTTGAAGCTTGCTCTTTGGCCTTGGTCGCCGATTTTTCCTTCTTGGCAAACTCAAAACCAATGGTGCCATCCTTGTTCAACACAAGATACGCCGAAAAGTATTTGCCGGTTCGTTTTGAACGAAAACGTTCAATCAAATCCGTTTTACCCTTTAATAACAACTTTTCAAATTGCTCGTCGGGAATGCTCCGGTTAAGTAATACCCGTGTAATTCTAAACTTACACGCATGTTCCATATGCCGATTGCAAACGAAACTTACCTCGGTTGCATAAACGTTACCGGTTTTACATACTGGGCATTGGCCAAGCATGGGATATTCTTCCAGGTTTTCAACGAAATGTGATTCGTCCTGTGCGGCGTTAAAGTTGAATTTTACCTTGTAATCTTCGGTTAATTCCAAAACTGCACTGAAAGGTTTGCCGGTTTTGGCTTTAAAGCCTATTAAAGGACCTATACGGCCGTTTTTAATAAGCTCGGCAATTTCGTTTTCATTCATTCGTCGATTGCCAATTACCTTATAGATGCAGATTTTGTTGTCTTGGGAACGGAAACATCGAAATGTTTCCAACAATGGCATTCCATCGCTTGGGGATAGAATGCAAGTTGATCGTCCTTCCTGATCGATCTCCTTGAATGCAAGAATGCTCTCTACGATTTTAGAGGTCATGCGTCGAATGTCCGTCATAAACTGTGTCCTACTCAGTTCTCCCTCTTGGACCATCCGTAGACGATGCTCCCATTCACCCGTTAATGCCGGACTGGATAAAACATCCACGTGTGTCGCTTTTATGAATTCTAAAAGCTGTTCGGCCTTGGGTGTTGGGACGAGTTCTTTTCCTTCGCGCTGAAGATACTTTAAGGCAATAAGGTGTTCGATAATTTGCGCGCGTGTCGCGGGAGTTCCTAAGCCTTTTTCCTTCATCGCTTCGGCCAATTCTTCGTCTTCAACGAATTGACCGGCTCTTTCCATACTGGCCAAAAGTGTTGCTTCTGTAAAACGAGCCGGAGGATTTGTGTGTTCATCCAACCGTTCACACTTCGTAAGTTGCGCTTTCCCCTTGTCTTCGGAGATCAGCGCCGGAAGTGCTTCCTTCGTTTCACTGCGTTGCATAACTTTTAACCATCCCGGGGAGACCAGTACACGACCTTCCGTTTTAAAGGTATGGTCGTTTATGGTCGAGAGCCGTGTTGTAACAGCCCATTCTGCCGGAGGAAAGAAAACCGATAAAAATCTTCGCACAATGGCATCGTAAATTTTTCGCTCATTATCGTTTAGCGATTCTGAAGTGAATTCAGTCGGTACGATGGCAAAGTGATCCGAAACTTCATTATTGTTAAAGACAAATTTCTTTTGTGGATAAATCCAATTGTTATCGAATATATCCTTTTTAAATGCTTCGTAGGCTTCCGGTAATTTTTCGACAATTTTTTTACAAACCGGGGCATAATCTTCGGGCAAAGCCTTCGAATCGGTACGTGGATAGGTGATGACCTTATGTTTTTCGTACAAAGCCTGCGCAATATCTAAAGTGTATTTAGCCGAAAATCCAAAGCGTTGGTTGGCTTCACGCTGTAAAGTTGTTAAATCGTAGAGCCTTGGAGAGGATTGTTTGGTACTTTTGGTTGTTTCGGTTACGTCTGCTTTTAAGGGTTTTGAGGTATCCAAAGCCGACATAATTTCGTCTACTTCCTTAAGGTCCCAAAACCGATCGCTACGATCTTCGGCCGTTTTTTCGCTTTTTACAAAACTTTTTCGCTGAAGAAAACCTTCGTACGTGCCCTGGGTAATTTGAAAGCTTCCCTTGATTTTCCAAAATGGGACCGGTTTAAAGTTTTGAATAATCTGTTCGCGCTCATAAATCAGTGACAGTGTCGGTGTTTGAACACGACCAACCGATGCGACTTCTTTACGTTTTGCCCCGAGCATACGTCCCGTAACCGCACGTGTACCGTTTATTCCAACAAGCCAATCGGATTCGGCTCGGCAGCGGGCCGCATCTTGAAGTGAAATCATTTCTTCGTCGGAGCGCAGATTTTCAAACGCTTGCTTAATGGCTGTGGGCGTCATCGAAGAAAGCCAAAGACGTTTTTTAGGTTTTTTACACTCTGATAATTCGTACAAATAAGTAAAGATTAACTCACCTTCTCTACCGGCATCGCATGCATTAATACATTCATCGATATCTTCCCTACGCATTAATTTGCTAATTTCTTCAAACTTCTTCTTGTTGGTCTCAATTGGTTTTAGAAGA
>CAZDSI010000015.1:10685-13227 GCA_964508215.1 uncultured Opitutales bacterium | reverse complement strand
TAGGAAGGTTTTTTAATGTCCAGTAACGATATTTGGGATCAAAATCTTCTGGCATGTACAATTCTACTAAATGACCTAAGGCCGAAGAAACAACATAACGATCATCCTCGTATTGGCCTTGTTTATTTTTACGTTTAAGGCCCAATGCGGCAGCCACATCCTTGGCAACACTCGGTTTTTCAGCTATAACCAAACTTTTCATATCTAAAGAGCAAACAGTTTGAATTTTTCAATTTTGGCAAGCTGTAAAGAAAAGAAAAACAGCATTTGCCAGAGGTTTGGTATTTGCAATAGGGAACGAATAATAAGTTTTAGACGTAGCCCTGATGCTTTTAAATACAGCAGCATGAAAAGTTTAATTAAATACAAGGTGTGTTCATTTATCCTTTTGTCATGTTGTGAGGTGAAAAGCAATAAAATTGTTTAACTTGTGTTCGACAACACGATTTAGAAAAAAACAATTTCGATAAAAAGTTCAATAAGGGTTTTTTTAATGACCTTTACGAGATTAGAAACTTTAAATTTTTCTGAAGAGGCGACGGCTTTCCCCTCGTATCTTGCCGCTCTATGGTAAGAGTCCATATAAGGCTCTTAAGCCTTTATAGGCTTTTTAGCATTTTTCTTAACAAAGGTACAAGATCTGTCAATAAGCGTTCGACGGCGCCACGATGTTTTTGGTGCCATTGTTGTGCATTATAACCAAGGTTTGCACGTTTCACAGGGTCTTTTAAAAGCTCTAGAATGTTATTTCTAGCTTCCAAAGTCGTATTTACTTTTAATGCGCCTTTTACGCTTTCCAAGGTCTTACAAACGGAGCGAAAATTTTCCATGTTTGGTCCATAAACAATGGCCTTACCGTAAGCAGCGGCTTCAATTGGGTTTTGTCCCCCATGATTTGGATTCAAACTTTTCCCTATAAATACGACATCGGCCAGTTGTGTATAGGTTTTTAATTTACCTGTGACATCCAAAATATAGACACCAGTTGTGCTATTTTGTTGTTGTAGGGATAAAGAGTGTAATTGGTAGGGCAAGTTATAATGTTGTAAAAGGTTTTCAAGCTCTTTTCGTCGTTCGACATGCCTTGGCACCAAAATTAGCTGTGTTTTTATGTTTTCGGCCAACGCTTGAACATAAGCTTCTAAGAGCATTTCTTCTTCGCCGTTCCATGTGGAAGCACCCAGCAAAACCAATGTTTCGCTCGCGTTTCCTCCAAATATCGATTGTTTTAATCGAGCTTTTTCATCTTCAGATAAAAATGTATCAGATGATAAATTATCAAATTTTAAATTGCCGGTTATGCGCATACGTTGTTCGCTAGCGCCAAGTTCGGTAAATCGTTTAAAATCTTCTTCGTTCGAAATCCACATCCGGTCGAAATGGTTAAACAACCATCGTGTTAAAAATTTGCATTTTTGGTACCGAGCAAAAGAGCGATCAGAACATCGGCCATTGAGCAAAAAAAGTGGAATGCCTCGCATTTTTGCTTGAAAAAGGTGTTCGGGCCAAAACTCGGAATCTGTTAAGCAAGCAACCGTTGGACGAATGCGACGCCATGCTAAGGCCGAAAAAAGCCAAAAATTCAGCGGGAAATAAGCAATACAGCTCACAATTTCGCTGTACATTTCTTGTGCGACTTTAAATCCAGTAGATGTTGTTGTTGTTAAATAAATATCAATAGGGAGATTTTTTTTTAATTCCTTAATCAACGTTTTTAATGACTGGACTTCACCGACGCTTACCGCTTGAATCCATAGACGTATCTTTTTGGGATGTATCGGTGTTTTAGGAACCCAACCCAAACGATGTACAAAGTGCTTACCATAGCCACCTCGCCGGACCATACGGTAAAGATAGTATGGTAAAAGCAACACAAAGGCTGGCCAAAATAAAAAGCGAAATGCCCAAATCATAGGATTATTTTTTCACAGTAATGACTCTTGTTTCGGCGTCAAACATTCATTCTTTCGAAGCTAAAAAGATTAAAGTATTTTTACTTTTTAAAAAACATTGATGCCAGTCTTTTTCTTTAGCTTGCTAAGATTGTTTGCGTATATACTCCACCACCCAAAAGCTCGTTACCACGATAAAAAGCGATAATTTGTCCCGGTGCTAAAGCTCGTTGTGGCTTATGAAAAATAACTTCAGCGCGTTCATTTTCTAGTGTATGATAAGTGATAGCCTGTGATAGATCACGATACCGTGGTTTACCTAGTAATTGTTCCCCATCGTGTGGCGAATTTGCAAAAAAATTTAAACGTTCAACGATTGTTTTGGAATGCCACAACCCTTCTTTGGCAGCTTGTGATTCAAATGCTACAATAAGTTGGTTGGTTTCTAGATTTTTTCGAATAACAACATAATGATTAAAATCACTATTTGAAGGTATGTTAATTCCCTTTCTTTGCCCAATCGTATAGCGGTAAAGTCCTTTGTGCTCACCAACAACTTTCCCTTCGGGTGTAATAATCTCACCGGGGGATTCCGGTAAATATTGGGATAAAAATTCATTGATAGGAACTTGCGAATTACCCAGGAAGCA
>CAZDSI010000015.1:5048-10667 GCA_964508215.1 uncultured Opitutales bacterium | reverse complement strand
GACTGTCTTTGCGCAGAGCATTGGGTAGGTTAAGTTTTTTTGCCAACTGTCGGACCTCAGGTTTCGTTTTACGACCGAGTGGGAAAAGAAGTTTGGGGAGAGCGGTTTTTTTTACCAGGCAAAGAAAATAACTCTGGTCCTTATTTTTATCGTCCGCCTCGTACAATGTGTGGTTGCCGGTTGTGATGTTTTTTTCGTTTATGCAATAATGTCCTGTTGCTAAATAGGAGAAACCTTCGGTTAGGGCGTAGTCTAAAAGAAACCCGAACTTAATATGGCGATTGCACATAATGTCGGGGTTTGGAGTGAAGCCCTTTTGATAACCATCAATCAGGTAGCGAACGACGTGTTCACGGTATTTTTCGATTAAGTTCAATACTCGAAATTCTATCTGTAATACATCGGCAACAGCTCTTGCGCTGTCCATATCTTCTTTCCATGGGCATTGGCCAAAATTTTCACGTTCATTTTGCCATGAACGAAAAAAAACTCCGGTTACCGTGAAACCGGATTCTTTCAATAGAGCGGCGGCTACAGCGCTGTCAACACCGCCCGAAAGTGCTACTAAGACTTGCATGAGTGAGGTACTGAAATGCTTTCATTTTATTTTTATGCGCATCTTTCAAAGAATGTTTAATTTGGCTGCATTGGACTCGGCTTGAGGTGATGTCAATGCACCGAAAGATTCGTTTTTCTTTACGCAAAAAGAAACGGTTTCCGACGGGTATTATTACATAATTGTACAATCTGTAACCTGTAAGATTCCATTGCCCGTTTGGAATAAAAAAGGTTGTTCACAAAGTAGAGAGCCAACTGCCGGTGTGTTTTTTACATTAATTTGCGCCTGAAAGGGGATCGCACCCCAAATGTAAATTCGTCGATTATCTGGTAAATCTGCCCATGCACCGGGGTAAGGTCGTGTTAAAGCGCGAATCAAATTATAAATCTTTATAGCCGGTTGGTTCCAATCAATTTTGCCATCTTCGGGCGTGCGACGCCGAAAATAGGTTGCTTCCCGATCATCTTGTTTGTGTTTGGTGACCGTTCCTGCAAATAACTTTGGCAGTTGGCGGCCTAAAACATTTACAGCAGCCTTACACATTTTTTGCATGACCTCTAAAGCCGTATTTGTTGGCTCAATAGCAACTTTTTCTTGATCGATAATATCACCCGCATCGGCCTTTTTTACCATTTCGTGAAGGGTAACACCAGTTTCGGTTTCCCCGTTCAATATTGCCCAATTTACCGGTGCACAGCCCCGGTATTTGGGTAGTAAAGATCCATGCATGTTGAAGGAGCCATGTGCTGGTATTTTCAAGATAGTTTCGGGAATTAAATCTCGATAGTAAAATGAGAGGATAAGCGCTGGGCTCAAATTGCGAATTTTTTGTATCGTTTCATCCAACTTCAGATTGGCGTCCTCAAAAACGGGGATTTTAGCATCTCGGCCCAACTTGGCCACGGAATCAAACCAGATATTTTCTTTTGGTGAAGGTTTATGCGTAAAAATGCCAACAACCGGGACGCGTTTTTCGAGCAAGAACTTTAAACAATCGTATCCAATTTGACTGTAGGCAAAAACAATCGTGTTTTTATTCATCCATTTTTTCCCAGATCTTATTGATTAGGTAGCGTGGGCGACGTTGTACTGCTTGATACATCCGGCCGACGTATTCGCCGATGAGTCCGATGCCCGTAATTGCAACACTTACTAAAAAGAAAAGGATAGCAAACAGCGTAAACAACCCTTCCGCTTCTGGCCCAACGAACAGACGTCGAATAAGCATGTAAGCTACCAGTAGGCCGCTTAATCCAGAGATTGAAAATCCAAAAACCGTGAACATCTGTAACGGCATTAAGGTAAAGCCGGTAATCAAGTCAAAATTTAGACGTAAGAGGCGATAAATGCCATATTTCGATGTCCCTTTGAATCGAGCGGCATGAGCGACCTTTACTTCTGTATGTCTTGCCGAAAATTTGTAAGCCAAAGCCGGTAAAAAAGTAGACCATTCACCGCATTGAACAATAGCTTTTACGATTGTTCGATGAAAGGCTCGTAACATACAACCTTGGTCTTTCATCTCGATGTTGGTCATGAACTTACGTAGCCGGTTATTTAGCCATGATGCCCACTTGCGAAATAAGGTATCATCCCTTTCATGCCGGTAGCTACCAACATAATCGTACCCTTCGTCAATTTTTTCCAAAAGTTTGGGGATTTCTTCTGGTGGATTTTGTAAATCGGCGTCCAATGTAACGACCACATCTCCTTTTGAGGCTTCAAATGCCGCAATTAAGGCGTTATGTTGGCCATAATTACCGTTGAAATCGATTACACGAACGATTTTCGGGTGTTTTTCAAAGAATTCTAACAATATTTTTAATGAACCATCGGTACTACCATCGTTCACAAAAATCATTTCAAATGTGCGTCCTTGTTTTTCAAGTACCGCCAAAAGGCGCCGAAAAAGCTCTTTGAGGTTTGGCTCTTCATTATAAATCGGAACAATTACCGATAAATTAGGATGATTTTTTGTCATAACTGTAACCTTTAAGGCTGATTACTAAAAAGTATGAAGTGTTTGTCTTGTATTAGCGCATAAAGTGCTAAAGGACTCAAGGATTGTTTAAAAATGTTTTCGTCTTTAGAGCGTACCAAAACATAGAGGCATTTATTTTGAGTCCATCGATGCTTTAACGTCGCCGACGAAATATAGCGTGAACAAGGTTCCAAACGTGTTCCTAGGCCCTGTTCGTCGGGTACATGATCGATAATTCCAATGGTTTGTTTTAGATAGAAAGGAAAATCTTGAAAATAGTCGTAGGCGCAAAAAACTTCGTTGGGGCATTTTTTGATTTTCAAAATAAAATCAGCAAAACCTCGCGTATTGGGACGCTGAAAGAAAGGCATTAGAAGTGGGCAAAAAAAGAAAAATAATAGGGTTATTAAAAGAAAATTTTTAAATGCTGTCTGCGGGTTTTTCAACCAATATATTATGCTTGCTCCACCGAAAAACAAAAGCCCGCAAATACCTATAAAAATCCCCAATGGTATAGGTTCAACGGCTTTTTTTGTAGCAACGATAGGAATAATGAAAGCGCCTACAAGGTAGGCCAAACCTGCCAACCAAATTTCAACTTTCAAACTATCTTTGTCTATTTTGCTGAGTAAATAGCCAACTAAAATGGCTGCCGGTGGTATTGCCGGCAGTACATAGGGAATAAGTTGAGAATTTGAAAAAGTAAAAAATAAAACGACGCTAACACTCCATAAGGCCATAAAGAGAAGCCGTTTTTTGCAAAAATGATCTACTTCTCTTTTCATTTGCCATAATGCACGGGGTAAGAATAACATCCATGGCGAAAATCCAATTAGGAAGGAAAGTGGGATAAAGCAAAGCGGCTTTGAACGATTGTGTGCCGATGTTAGATAGCGTTCAAAATGCTCATGCCAAAAATAAAATTTAAAAAATTCAGGATGACGTAGAATAATTGCTAGATGCCAAGGTAGCAGTAACAGAAAACACAAGACTATCCCTATCCATAACCACTTGTTTTTTAAAATTTTTAAATTTCTTGAAAGGACTATCCATGGTATTAGCACTAAAGCCGGGAACACAAAACCAATGAGCCCTTTGGCCATGACCGCCAGTCCCATGGATAAGAAGGCCCCCGAAAAAAACCATTTTTGAGCTCTTTCTGTACTTAAAAAAGCCTCTAAAAAAAGTAGTAACGATGTCGTGATAAAAAACGTAACGCCCGTATCAAGCGTTAACATTTGGCTCATACCAAAACTTAAGGCTGAGGTTGAAAAAACTAAAGCGCTCCACAATCCTGTGGTCGAACTTAAACGTCGACCAAAAAGATAGAGCAATAAAGCCGTAGAAAAGGCTAAAAATGTGTTCAGAAAGCGACTGAAGAAAATAGAATTTCCTAACTTTTGGCTTACGGCATTTATCCAATACACCAATGGTGGTTTTTCAAAGTATAAAATTCCATTGAGCCGTGGAACAACCCAGTTGCCTGTTGCATTCATTTCGCGTGCAATCTCTGCGTAACGTCCTTCGTCTGGATTAGCCAAGCGACGTACTCCCAAAAAAGCAAAAAAGATTACCCCAATACTTAGGAAAGTTAATATCGTATAAAACTTCTTTGAATACATAAGGTTGCAAAAATTCATAACCAATTTTTATTTTTTGGGAAACTATTTGTAAAAAAATCTAATTAGACCAAAATAAAGGAGTCTGAGTTGTATTTATCTGCCAAAGAAGTAGTAGTTTTGGTGGATAAGGCTTTCGGCGATGGAGAGACCGAAAAGGGCAAATTTTTCCGCTTACTTGGTCTTATTCTATTATGAAAAAGTAATTTACGCTCTCTTGAATTAAAAAGCCTTGCGGAAGTAGTTTTAATTCCTATGTCGCGAGCGTTTTACACGAAAGCTCCATTGGAACCTTGCATGAAAATAATACGTTTCTCGGTTTATGTTTTGTATGCCGTTGGCGGCTAGAAAATTAGCTAGTTTATCGTGTCAATTTTTGTTCGGCCACATTGCTTCCCGGCAATTTATGCTTTAAAATTAATTGGTACAGCTTTCGGGCTTCCCGATAAGCGTTTTCTTTTTCCGAATATTCGGCCAACTGAAACAAACAACGAGATAACCAATAGGCTGTTTTTTCATTTAACATTTCTCCGTTTAATTCAAGTATTTTATCAATGTGCTTCCACAATAATTTTTTGGCTTCAGGGTATTGCTTTTGGTCACCGTAAAGCAAAGATAACTGATAAACGATTTCTAGTTTCAGTTCTAGTGGTATGTCGGGATAGGAAAGTAAAGTCTCGAGTGATCCTATCTCATTCCCGGTATTCTCGATTGATTGAGCAATTTGGCATTTAATCTCAAGATACTTGCAGTACGTATTTTGAATATGTGCGGGAAAGTCGTGTTGAAGCTGTACGAAAATTTGTTTTGCAGCCGAAAAATTATTTAGTGACATCAACAAATGACCTTGCTTAAGTTTTGCGAAATAAACGAGTTCGTGCGACGGATAACGCTCGATGAGCCTATTCAAAAGACCAACGGTTTCGTTTGCATAAAGAAGTCCGCGTTGCTCGGCGTTGGTAGCGGCCAAGTAAAGCCCTATTGGGGCGTAAAGGGTTTGAGGAAACTTATCGGCCATTTCGGTTAGCAATTGTTGAGCCTGTGCATATGCTTTCTGAAGCGTTAACAGATTTGCTTCTTCAATATACGATAGAATATGGTAAGAGTGATTTATGTTTTCTAATTTTCTTAGCGCTTCAAATTGTTCACAGGCGCTTCCATATTCGTTGAGTTGACCGAGAGCTTTCCCTTTCAACCATAATGCGTTAATATTCGCTGGGAAAGGTTGTAATTTGTTTAACTCTTCCAATGTACTTTGAGGTTTGTTTTGTGATAAATATAGTTCGGCCTTAGAACAGGCGAGCAATAATTTTTTTTCTTCTGTATCGGCCTCTTCGGAAAGCGAATTTGCATACTCCAACGCTTCCACATAGGAAGTCTTTTTCAAATATTCCAGCAACGCATATTCAATTTGCCATTTTTGTTCACCAATCAGCCAATGATTTTGAATGGCCTTCGAC
>CAZDSI010000015.1:0-5022 GCA_964508215.1 uncultured Opitutales bacterium | reverse complement strand
TTTTTGCTTCCGTAAGGTTGTTTTGTAGCACGCTTGTTAAGATCCATTGATATGCTATATCGCTTAAGGACTGACCAGAAGTATCACGTTCCAACACCTCTAAGTATAAAGCCTTGGCAAGATCGTAATCTTGGTTTAAAAACAAGATATCCGCACGTATATTTATTGAAAGGGATAAGGGCCAAAACTCTGGGGCTATGGTCGAGGCCTCCTTAATATAGTCCGCGGCTAGGCGATAGGCCGGAGGATTTTTTAGAAAAGCGCTGTAGGCTAACAAATATAGAGCGTGGGCCTTCAAGCTTGGTGTGGAAAATTTTGGTAGTTGAGATTCCATAAAAGCCTTTGCATCGTCGTATTGCCCGTTCAGCAATAGAAATTTCCCCTTAATCGTCCAATAAAATTCCGTTGTGGGCGTTAGGGCTTGGGTTTTAAAAAAGTCTTCTACTTTATTAAAATAGGTTTGGTTTTTCCAAAACATTTCATCACTGGAAAGGATTTTAAGTGCGAGTTGTTGCGATTGAAGTTGGGACGAGCCAATAGATAAAATTTCGCAAACAGAATCGATCGTTGGCTTATGTGCCTGTTTTTCAAATAAGGCTTTTAAAAGCAGGAACTTAATTCTTTCGTCTCTGTTTTTGTCTCCCAGTGATTTAATTTTTTTGTCTAAAAAATCTAAGGCCTTCAAGACTTCTCCTCGTTCAAAAGTTTCTAGCGCATATTCTCTTGCGAATTGGAAGCCAAGAGTTGAGGGTGGTGACTGTTCAATACAGGATTGTACTGGGATTAAGCTTAGGGATATGAAGTTTGTAGGTATTTCAGCAGTATACTCAAGAACTTCTAATAATTGTGCTACCTTTGGTTCCAATAAAGTTTGTGACCTGAAAAACGTTGTGCAAGCGTTTAAGGGTGAGGATAGCTTTAATAGGGTTGCACGGAGGAAAAGGTACCATGGAAGCATATCGCGATTAAATGCGTTCTCGGACCACCTTAATACGGCAAACGGAACAAAGTTTTTTTGTCCTTTGCATACCTGAAGTATGGCCAAGCTGAGTGAAGCATTAGCATTATTATAAATATTGGAAATGAAGTTAAGGTGGATTGCAGCATCATCTAGTTTCTGCTGCGCAATACAGGCGTTGGCTAAAAGCAGTCGATACTTTTGTAGCTCTTCAAAACTGTTAAGACGGCCCTCACATGCCATTTGTTCGGCAAGTAAAGGCATACCTATGTACATGGCATCTTGTGCTAGCCTCAACCGAATCTCTGATGACGGTTTTTCGGTGCAAAAAGCAATAGGGATGAGCCATACGATGCTAAGACAAAGAAGGCAAAATTTCATAAATAAGAATTGAGAATGGGTAGGACACGTTTTAGAAATAACGCATTTAATCCACCCATAGGAATTTATGCAAGTTTTTGTTCGAAAAGAAGTCGGTAGTGAAACGCGTGTGGCGGCAACACCGGAAACAGTAAAAAAATTTATTAAATTAGGATTGTCTGTTTGCGTTGAGGCCAATGCTGGGTATAAAAGCTTTTATTCGGATGAAGCTTATAAAAATGAGGGCGCAGAAATCGTGGAAGAACCCAAGAAAATGGACTTACTTTCTCGCGCAAACGTTATTTTAGGGGTTTTAAAGCCAACAAAGTTGGAGGTGGAACACATGGCCTCAAATGCCCTACACGTAAGTTTTCTGGATTTTATAAAAGAAAAAGAATTACTTGAATGTTTTTCAAAACAGGGAGTTAACACTATCAGCCTTGAGAAAATGCCTCGTACAACCTTGGCGCAAAAAATGGATGCTTTGAGTTCTCAGGCAAGCTTGGCCGGTTATGCCGCTGTTTTGCATGGTGCCTTGAATTTAAATCGTATATTGCCAATGATGGTAACCCCTGCGGGTACCTTGCAGGCCGCTAATATCTTCATTATTGGTGTTGGAGTTGCGGGTTTGCAGGCGATCTCTACTGCCCGAAGATTGGGAGCACGCGTAGAGGCTTTTGACACGCGTCCTGAAGTTGAAGAGCAGGTAAAATCCCTAGGCGCACGTTTCGTAAAAGTAAACCTTGGTAATAGCGACCAAACCCCTCAAACTTATGCCAAAGCCTTAACGGAAGAACAGCTCGAAAAACAACGTCAAAAGATGAAAGAAGTATGTGTGCGGTCCGATATGGTAATTACAACGGCAAAGTTATTCGGTAAACCGGCACCTGTCTTGTTAAAAAAAGATATTGTAGAGGCCATGCGGCTAGGTAGCGTGATTGTTGATTTGGCAGTCGAAACGGGAGGCAATGTTGAAGGTTCGATACTCGGCCAAGAGGTTATGACCAGTAATGGGGTAAAAATTTTAAGTACCGGTTGGTGGGAAAGGCAGGTTTCCAATCACGCGAGCCAAGCTTACGCGAACAACCTTTACGCATTTGTCGAACATTTCTGGGATGCCGAAAAGAAACAATTGCTGTTAGATTTAAGCAACGATATATTAAAAGCTTGTTTAATTGTTCACAATGGCGAGGTGAGGGTTTGAAAACTATTTTTCGATGACCCAAACACCATCCCAATTGCTTTGTGGAGCCTTAGAAAGGAACCATTCACAGCGGGATAGTAACACTTTAGACGGATTTGTTGCAATTCTATCTGCGTAAGGTAAATTTACTTCTAATTTTTCAGAATTCTGAAAAAAACCTATGGCTTTACGCCATTGTTTATTCTTATATGCTTCGAATCCTTTTGCAAATATTTTGAGACATTCTTGTGCTAAAAGTGTAAGCGCTTTTTTAAACCCAACCACTTCATACAAACAAACTTTATTACCCGTTTTGCCAAAACGAACGTAATCAATAGGACGAAAAACAATCGTATTTGAAACTTTGTTTACCTCAACAACAACAAACTCTGTTGTGACGATGCTAACGCCATACCTTTTGGCTGACGACTCACAACGGGAAGCCAGGTTTACAGAATCGCCGATCATAGTATAGTTAAATCGTTTAGCGTAGCCAATATTCCCAACAAACGCCATTCCTGTGTTAATTCCAATTCGGGTTCTCATTGTACCCACATCTGTGGGGTATTCACGTAGAAGGCGTTGATGCTTTTGAATCTTACACGCCGCGATACAAGCGTTTAAGCAATGGTCTTTTTGAGGGATCATGTTATCTCCAAATATGGCAACCATCGCATCTCCTACGTACTTATCTAAAAACCCTTTTGAATGCTCTATAACTTCTGTCATTACTGAAAAATATTCATTCAGAAGATTGATGAGCTTTTGAGTAGAAAGTGATGAGGCAATAACAGAATAGTTTTCAATATCCGTAAAAAATGCAGTAATTTCTTTTTCGCTCCCACTTATAGAGAGAGAAGGATAGTGTATTTTTGGAGAAGAGTAGTTAACGGGGCTAGCCGATTGGTTTTCGGCGCACAACTGTAAACTTTCCATCCAAAGGAAAAACCATAAATATGCCTTTCTTGTCCGTACTAACGTGTACATGGCCACGAAAGTGTATATAATGTGTGATAATACGTCAAGGGGTCTCACTTTGAATAGTACCTTTTGGTTCTTTTTTGAATAATAATGAGACATAGACACGTCGCCAATTTTTAATACGATGCTAAAAAAAATAGTGGATAAAGCAAAAAATATGCCATCCGACCTTAAGTACACTTTGTGGATAGAAAGTGTTATCTTAAAAAATAATTGTTAGAACTTCTCGGTAAAATGCAGTGTTTTGATAGTCTTTCGAACTTAATAGTATTATTTCTTTTTCGCGGATAAATCCTCGCCACTTAGCCGTGGTGTTAATACGTACGGCATTCAACTTGTATAAAGTCTATTTTCCTAGTTAAAAACTTATTATAATTGAATTGCACATAATTTCCTTTGCTTTTTATCTTTTATTATTTATAAAAAACTTATGGTCCAGAGGCTGGAACAGGTTCAGAGTCAGACACAAGTTTTAGCGCCTCAACTAAGACAGTCTTTGAAAATTTTGCAGGTACCTGCGCTTGAATTGCGTAATGTGATACGCGAGGAATTGCAGTTTAACCCCACATTAGAGGAGCTCCCATCGGAGGAAATTAGCATCGAGAGATCCGAATCAGAAAAGCAGGAAGAGCCCGAAGAAGAAACCAGCGAAAAAGAAATTGATTTTAAAGAAAATTATCTCGAGCGTCTGGATAGAGATTCAAAAGAATACTATTTTGAAGACCATATTCATGAAGATCGTCAGGATCAGGAAGAACGTTACGCCTTTACCTTAAACTCAATCGTTCATCCAACCTCTCTACAAGAACACCTTTTGCAGCAAGCACAACTGACCGATAGCTCTGAGCAAGAAATTGAGATTATACGCTACATATTGGGAAGTCTAGACGAGCGTGGTTTCCTAACTTTGTCCGAAGAAGAGATTGCGCAACAAACACAACAGTCGCTAATTACCGTCCAACAAGCGCTTAAAACGCTTCGAAACCTCGAGCCTATTGGCATAGCTTGCCGTAATACACAGGAGTGTTTGTTACAGCAGCTTTCTATGCAAAACAAGGAAAGTACGTTGGCGGCACGTATCTTACGTGAAGGTTATGACCTACTTTTGCGTAATAAAATTATTGAAATTGCACGTAAGTTCAATGTAGATAAGGAAGAAATCCAGCAGGCCATTCAAGAAATTACACATTTAGATCCCGCTCCAGGTCGACACTTTGATACTCAAACCGTACAGGGTATTATTCCCGATGTCGCCGTATACAAGAACGGCTATGGAGAATGGATTATACAGCTCAACAACGAATTCATTCCCTCCTTGCGTATTAGCCGTACTTATAAGGATTTAATGGGGAAAAAGAATTTAACCTCAAATGATAAAAATTATTTGCGGCTTAAAATGCGATCGGGACGCTTTTTGATCCAGGCTATTGCTCAACGTCAAAAAACCCTTGAACGAATTACTCAAGCCTTGCTCGAAGTTCAAAATAGCTTTTTTGGAGAAGGCCCCAAAGGATTAAAGCCATTTGCCTTGGAAGTTCTA
>CAZDSI010000014.1:32920-33134 GCA_964508215.1 uncultured Opitutales bacterium | reverse complement strand
TTCTTTTTAAACATTGTTCGAGCGCTGAGCGGCCAAGATTAAAAACCTCGAAATCAAAGTCCTGGGGACTTTTTCCCAGTAATGCATCACGTACGCATCCGCCAACCATGTAAACTTTGCCACCCTCGGTCGAAATTTTTTTGGCAATTTCGTAACACGTTTGAGGAAAATAGTTCCGTAAAGACTCCATTACTTTTCGGCATTACCAAAAAAA
>CAZDSI010000014.1:30519-32910 GCA_964508215.1 uncultured Opitutales bacterium | reverse complement strand
GGGCTTCCAACATTAAAGAGAGGCTATGGTAGACCGGTAAGTGCAGTTCCTGAATTTTATAAGTTTCCGTTTCCGGTACACAAATACAAGCATCTACGACATCTTTTAGCCGTCCTCCGCTTTGTCCCGTTAGCCCCAGGGATTTCATTCCTTTTGCTTTCGCAACTTTTGCGGCTTGAAGTATATTTTTTGAGTTTCCGGAGGTGGATAGGCATAAAAGCATATCGTTCGGTTGACCAAGCACCCAGGTTAATTGCGCGTATACAAATTCTGGATTGCAATCGTTGTTATAAGCGGATATCAAGCCCGTTAAATTTGCAAGTGGTATGGTTGGCAAACCGTTTTGCAGGAAATTATAAGCTGCGTCACCGAGTTTTCCTTGCCATTCCTGAGGCAGTGTGCGTTTATTGCAAAACCCCTTCATGAGTTCTCCGGCGATATGATCGGCATCCGATGCGCTTCCACCATTACCGCATACCAATAATTTACTTCCCTGGCTGAAGGAATCTTTAAGGCAGTCAAAAACCTCTCTTATTTGATTAATTACTTTTCCATTCAAGCATGGATAACGCTTTTGAAGATCTATGAGGTAATGTTCTGCTCTTTTATGCATTGTTATCGCTCCCAAATTAAGCGCTGTGTTGCTTAACTTTAGTGATTAACTGGTCCTTGTTTAGCAATCCTACGGAGGTTTCGACCGCATGACCATTCTTGAAAAATACAAGTGTGGGAATACCCTTTACACCAAAACGAACAGCTAAGGACTGGTTTTCAGATTCGTCGACATTGATTTTGCCGATTTTCAATTTATCCGCAAATTCTTTTGCAATTTCTTCTAAAACGGGTGCCAATGCGCGGCATGGACCGCACCATGGGGCCCAAAAATCAATTAAAACATTTCCCGTTTTAGTGAAAGACTCAAATGTCTCGTAGGTAAGTTCTGTTATTCCGTTAGCCATGATTAAAATGTAAACATTAAAAGAACTTTTGTAGCAAGTTTTTAGAAAGAATTTTGTAATCACTTGACTTTAGGAAATAAAAGGCGTTTATTTTCCCACATTTATTTCTCTTATGATCAATTACGCATTAAAACTGGGGGTCTATGCTCTTTGTTTAACGGCGAGTGTTGTTTTCGCTTATGTTTTGAAATACAATTTTTTGCTGCCTTATGAAATTCAGAAGATGATGTGGCAGAATGCAAGTGTATTGGTTCCGATAAAAATGGTAACCTTGATTTTCCTTGGAGAATTTAAGGGGATTTTTTCCTATTTTCGTATGCCCGATCTTATCAAGACCGTTATATGCCTTGTTACGCTCAATACACTTTTTTGGATTATACAGATGGTTGTCAGTGAGGATTTTTTCCCTTCGCGTGAAATATTGTTGGCCGACCTTTTATTTTCGATTTTATTTATTTTATTTTTCAGGGGAGGCCTAAGGGTCTTACATTCACGTTATAAAAGTATGGCGCTTATGGGCATGGGAGATGTAAAAGAACGCCCTGGAACGCTTAATGTGGCATTAGTTGGGGCGAATGATACTGGGTCGCAAATTGTATCAGATCTAAAAACAAAACGGGTATACGGCTTAAAACCGGTGGTATTCCTCGACGACAGTGCAAAACATTACGGAAAGACGTTGCACGGCGTTCCCGTTGTGGGATCGCCAAATAAGCTGCCCGAAATTCAAAAGACCTTTCAGGTTGAGGCATTGATTATCGTTTCTCAAAATATGAGTCCAAAACGTGTCCAAGAGCTTATTGAGTTGGGAAAAAATTTAAACCTCAAGACGTTTATTATTCCTTCTTTATCAGATTTTATTTCGGAACGCATGTATAGCACACGTTTGAGGCCTGTCGATTTTGAAGATTTTTTAGAGCGGAAGCCCGTACGCTTACATTTTGATAAAATAACAGAGCTTATAAAGAACAAGGTTGTGGCTGTAACCGGAGCCGGCGGTTCAATTGGTAGCGAATTATCGCGCCAATTAGCCAACGCGCACCCCGAAAAACTTTTACTAATCGATCATTCCGAATATAACTTGTTTAAGATTGAACAGGATTTGTTACGTGAAGGATTGAGTGGAATTCCAGTTCTTTTGGATATTACCAATGAAGAAGCCGTAAGGCGCTGTTTTAGCCAATTTAAGCCGCATTTTGTTTACCATGCTGCGGCCTATAAGCACGTTCCGATGCTCGAACATCAACCTTTAGTGGCTCTACGGAATAATTCCTTTGGTACGGGGCGTCTGGCTTTATTATCTAGTGAATTTAACGTTGAACGTTTCGTTATTGTTTCAACCGATAAGGCGATCAACCCCATCAACTATATGGGGGCCAGTAAACGTATTGCCGAACTTTTTGGTAAAGTTGTCCAAAATCTTTCGACAAAT
>CAZDSI010000014.1:21130-30487 GCA_964508215.1 uncultured Opitutales bacterium | reverse complement strand
GTTTTGGGCTCTGCTGGAAGCGTATTGCCGATTTTTAAAGAACAAATTATGCGTCGAGGGCCTGTTACGGTTACCCATCCCGAAGTTACCCGATATTTTATGACCATTCCCGAAGCAGTAGGATTGATTTTGGAAGCTTCAAGTTTTCAAGACATTGGTGGAAAAACCTTTGTGTTGGATATGGGCAAACCTGTTAAAATTGTCGATATTGCGAAGAAGATGATAGAGCTTAATCACTTGCGTTTAGGTGTAGATATCGATATCGTGTTTACCGGGTTAAGGCCAGGTGAGAAAATGCATGAAGATTTAGATTACGATCAACAAAAATTAACCAAAACTTCGCATCCGTCAATTTTGGTGTTTAAAGATGACGAGCATGAAGATAACCATGAGCTGTTTTTCAAAAAATTAAATGGCGCAGTGCCGAAAGAAGAAGAAAGTGTAATTCGTTTTATTCAAGGATTTATTCCGAATTTTCGCTTAAAGTCGGCAAGATTATTTTATTCGGATCAGGCTTAACAACTACTTAAATTCCTATAAAGGTTATGTTTGCTTTTTTAGAGGCGAAAAAAGCCGGTTTACTAACCGCTAATAATTTTTCTAAAAATATTGTAGCCGGAGTTGTTGTTGGTATTGTTGCCATTCCGCTAGCCATGGCTTTTGCCATTGCATCTGGAGCGAAGCCAGAACAAGGCTTGTACACGGCAATTGTTTCAGCCATATGTGTTTCGGTCTTTGGGGGTACACGTGTGCAAATCGCTGGTCCAACAGGCGCTTTTATTGTTATTTTATCTTCGGTTACCGCCAAGTACGGTATAGAAGGATTACAAACCGCTACTTTTATGGCCGGAATCATGTTGGTAGCCATGGGGCTTGCGCGCTTAGGGTCAATTATCAAATATATACCGGCACCAGTAATCGTTGGTTTTACTTCGGGTATTGGTGTTGTTATTTGGGTCGGTCAATGGAAAGATTTTTTTGGTTTAAAAGTTTCGACTGGAAGTGGCCACTTTCATGAAAAATTAAAAACTCTTGTAATGGGCTTTAATAGTTTGGATCCCTATACCACAGTTATGGGTTTTATTAGTTTGATGATCGTAATCTACGTACCACGTTATGTAAAAAAAATACCAGCTCCTTTAGTGGCACTTCTTGTCGGAACAGTTTTACAGTCAATTTTCAAATTTTCTTCGGTCTCAACAATTGGAACAGCTTTTGGAGGCATACCACAAGCACTACCGACTTTTCACTTACCGGACCTTTCTTTTACACGGATTTTAGAATTAATAGGGCCAGCCTTTACCATTGCGCTTCTCGGTGCAATAGAATCGCTTTTGTCAGCCGTTGTGGCCGATGGTATGCTGGGTACGCATCATTCTTCAAACCAAGAACTTATTGGGCAAGGGATTGCAAATATTGTGTGTCCGTTAATGGGTGGTTTTGCGGCCACCGGAGCCATTGCTCGAACGGCAGTCAATGTGCGAAGCGGTGGAAATTGTCCCATTGCCGGTATTGTTCACTCCTGTGTTTTGGTGTTGGTTATATTGTTGTTTGCTCCGTTGGCGCAAAATATTCCCCTCGCGACATTAGCGGCTATTTTGTTTATAGTGGCTTATAACATGAGCGAAGCGCATCGTTTCCTTTATTTGTTAAAACAATCTCCGCGATCGGATGCAGCGGTTTTGCTGGCCACGTTCTTTTTGACAATTTTTGGTGATTTAGTTGTAGCTGTAAACGTTGGTGTTATTTTGGCTACGCTACTTTTTATGCGTCGTATGGCAAAGTCTGTACAAGTGGAACGCCATGAAGAAAAAATGTTGCTAGAAGAAACTTCTTTGGCATCTTTGCCGTCAACGGTTGTTGTGTATTCTATTGATGGTCCTTTTTTCTGGGGTGCTGTCGAAACATTTGAGCATATCGCTTCAAATGTTCGTACTGATGTTAAGGTTTTGGTTATACGTTTAAAGCATGTGCCTTTTATTGATGCGACAGGATTATTAAGCCTTCGCAAGGTTATTGAAAGGTTTAAAAACCATGGTACTAAAGTACTACTTTGTGAAGCGAATAAAAGTGTACACGATAAAATAACTCGTGCCTGCGTTGAGGATTCCTTCAAAAACAACACCGTTGATCGTAGTTTGTTGCTAGCTTTAAGGCAGGTATAACAAAAGCTGCTCAATATGTTGGAATTAAGCGGATAGATAGCGTTCCAGGCTGAAAATTATCTGCTCCTCAATGAAAACTCTTTTCCAAAAGTTGGCCATCGAGGCATAGCACTATCTTTGGTAAGAAAAAAATTTTTCTGAAAAAAACTGTTTATCGTTATAATTTTTTGGCTCCTAAACGTCTTTTAGTGAAAAATGGAAGAACAGAAGCTCTCACTTTGATACCTCCTGAGCCTTTTGTTAGGTATCGATATTTGGCAAAAAATCGAAATAACCCCCAAAATTTTTACACAAAGAGGTAAAAATCCTGGAGGCTATTAAAATTGCAATAAGCCCTAAAATTATAAAAATCCTAAGGTTCTTGACTGTAAGTAAGTTAAGCCCTGTTTGGGAGCTGTACGTGGGATTTGGTTGTAATGATGTAGATGCTTAACAAGATAAGTGTTAAGAGTAGTATTTGTAAGCATGAAAGGCGAAAAGACGCCTTTGGTTTGTGTGTTGGTATTGCAACGCATTTCAGTATGCATAGGTGTTCGTTTATAAGATGCAAAAAATGAAATCAACGTTTTGAGGACTCGTCTTCCAATTCTTCGAGTCTATCAAGCGCTTCTTTTGATAAATTTTCGATGCGAGTAATCCATTTTTCGATTACCTCGACAAAATTGGCCAATTTATCTTCGAAAGATTTAGGGTCTTTAAGCGGTACGTCAAAAGCTTTTGCCAGTACTAAGGATTGGGATTGCTTATCAATACCCAGCGTACCTCCATCGGTTTCGTTCCAGAAAAAATTACCTTCAAGTGCCTTTTCCAATACCAGTTCGCGACATTCTAGGGGAACTTCACCAATATATGCGTATATAACCAACTTTTCGCCTTCCTCGTCTAAATCAATATTTAAAACGATTTTAACGACAAAAAGAAGAATACAATGATTATTTTCATCCAACGCCAGGTCGGGGATACTTAACCCATTGCCAATGCGTTTCAAGAGCCCGTTGATGCTTTCCTTCATTGCTAATACTGTATTATATAAAAACTTTCACTCGTGAAAACAAGCGAAAACCACGTAAAAATAGAGTTGTATTATTGTTACGTAAACATTAATATTATTTCATGTGCCCTGTCAGTTATAATAGCAGCGTATCTTCAATAAGACCCTCCGAACTTTCGCAGAGTGCGGAAGTGGCCAAAGGTGGGGAACAGGTTGTCGGTATGGGAAGTTCGGAAGGGGATACCGTTCAGGCCAGCCGAATGTTGGCCGAAAATCCCTTGTCTTTTGGCGGTGATGGTGATCCTTCGAATGAAGCTGCTGCAAATTTATCTCATTTAAAAGCCGAGAGCCACGCACATGATAAGAAAACAAAGCGAACCGCTAGGGATAAGCATGGTACTAAAGTTTCTGAGAAAGACAAAGCTCAAGGAGCCCAAGGTTCTCAAAAAGTAGGTGGAAAAGATGAGGCGGAACAAGCTTCACGCCGACAGTTATCGCGTTTTGATGCCGAACGTTTTCAAAAAACGACGCAGGAAAGAGCAGGTAAGCTATTTCCCGAATCTTTACCAAAATATCAAGAAGGGGTGCGAACGCTAGATAAGTTACCTTTAGGGGCAAACGAAGAAGATGCTTTGAAAGTTGCTCAGAGTTTACTTCCTGATGTTGCCGAGGAGCATAATTTATTGGTAACCGCTAAAACCGTCTGGGAAGACGAATTGACTCTACTTCAGGGAGGAGAACTGAAGGGGACAAATGCAAGGGGAGAACAAACCAGCCAGCCGGTTTTTGGCAAACTCAATTCGGTCAAACAACAGTTAAGCACTTTAGTAGGCGACGACGAAGGTACTCAGTCCAAACGTGAAAAATTAAAGCAAGAACAAGGGGAAATTGAAGATCGGATTAAAGAATTAAAAGGAAAAATTGCAATGGCCAATCAAGCGATTGGAAAGCTCATGGATGTGCATGGGGCAAGAATTGAAGATACCTACAATATGGCACCGCAAATTCGCGAACAGATCGCACTATCTCCCTCTTCTACGACCGGGGAGATAAGGCCAGCAAAGGATCTTGCACAAGTGATATTGGATGAGATTTTGCCGCTTAAGGGAGACCGTCAGGCCATTTTCAACGTGTTAATTAATAGTTTAGTTGGGGAAAATTTTTCAAAGCAAAATTGATTTATGGTTATCAAGTCTGAAAAGAAGGCACATGTTTTTGCCAAAAACGTTGAAATTATAAAGACCGTATTGGGCAAGGAGATGCAAAACTTACGTTCCATTCGTGAAATGGCCGACAGTAAAACTATTGAAATGGCTATTTGGCAAACGTTGAGGATTTCCGGCGAACTTTACAGTGTTTATGCGCTAAATCGGGACCTTTTAAACAACACTTACAAGGTTAACAAAATTTCTGAAAACGAGGAAAACGTTGAAAACCGTGCGTTACAATTAACAACCGAGATTTTTAAAATATTGTTAAACCAATTTGCCGATATTGGTCAATTTAAAGCCTTAATTAAGCCATTAGCATTGAGAGATACGCAAGCTCAGATGTATTTTTTAACGGGTTTAAGTGTAACCGTGCGTAAGTATCCCGATGAAGCATTTCCAACACCCGAATCTAAGAGTAACTTTCTACAGTCGCTCCAGGAATGTTTGGATGAAATTATACTCGAAGAAAGTGCATAATATATGATTGAAAAAGATCTCGAAGAGTTTGGTCGAAGCATGGGTATTGAGAACTTAAGCTTCAACGAAAGCAATTGTATAAAACTTGCCATTGAAAATAGTGGTGATGTGTATATTCAAAAAGTAAATCAGCACTTCTTGTTTTATATTTTAAAGCGTTTTGAGGTAGGTTTCCCCGATTTATACTGGGAAGCTTTAAAAATGGGGTACCCGCAGGAGACATACGCGTTTTTGACGCACGCTGTTGCTTTTTTAGATGATCAAATCGGTTTTGCCGTTCGTTTACGTGAAGAAAGTTGCGATCTACCAACGCTTAATCGTGTTTTTAGGTATTTACGAGATACGATGAAGAAGCTGGAATCCAACCTGCAAAGCGCAAAATAGGGGACAAACTATTTGACACTTTCGTACTTAAAGATTTTTCTAAACTAGGACTAACTTGAAGGCAAAGGTAAAAAAATGACTAAAATGATTTACGAGTTTGGTAAAAAGACAGAAGGCGATGCTTCTATGCGGGCACTTTTAGGTGGTAAAGGAGCCAACCTTGCCGAAATGTCTCGTATCGGATTACCGGTACCTCCCGGTTTTACCATCACAACCGAAGTTTGTGCTTTTTATTACCAAAATAATAAACAGTTGCCGAAAGAACTTAAGGAAGGTATTAAGAGCGCTATCAAAAACATTGAAGCTCAGCAAAATAAAATCTTTGGTGACGCTAAAGATCCTCTATTGTTTTCGGTTCGTTCCGGTGCTCGTGAATCGATGCCGGGTATGATGGATACGATCCTTAATCTTGGATTAAACGATGCAACCGTTGAAGGTTTGTCGAAGGTTACCAAGAATCCACGGTTTGCTTACGACTGCTACCGCCGTTTTATTCAAATGTATGGCGATGTTGTTATGGGGGTAAGTGCCGAATCCGAAGAAGATACCGATCCTTTTGATACAATTTTAGAAAAAATAAAGCATAAGAACGGCGTCAAGTTTGACACCGAGCTAAAGGAAGCGGATTTAAAAACTTTGATTGGCGAGTACAAAGAGCTCATTAAAAAACGCACAGGAAATCAGTTTCCGCAGGATGTTTACGAGCAACTTCATGGCGCCATTGGAGCCGTATTTGGTTCCTGGCACAACGAAAGAGCGATTATCTATCGGCGTAAGTACAATATTCCTTCGGAATGGGGTACAGCCGTTAATGTGCAGTCGATGGTTTTTGGTAATTCTGGAGATACCAGTGCTACCGGTGTGGCTTTTACGCGCAATCCCGCCAATGGTGTTAACGAATTTTATGGAGAATATCTCATCAACGCCCAAGGCGAAGACGTTGTGGCTGGTATTCGCACACCGCATCCTATGGCACAATTAAAGGAAGAAATGCCTCATGCGCATGCGGAGTTGCTAAAAATTTGCAAAATTCTGGAGTCTCATTTTAAGGACATGCAAGACTTTGAGTTTACCGTTGAGAATGATCATCTCTATATGCTTCAAACGCGTAACGGTAAGCGTACAGGATTGGCGGCCGTAAAAATTGCCGTCGATATGGTTAACGAAGGCCTTATCGATAAGAAAACTGCCATTAAACGTATTTCGGCAGAATCCATTGGATCCTTATTGGTCCCGATATTTGATAAGGAAGGCCGCAAAAAGGTTAAGGTTATGACCAAAGGTCTTCCGGCGGGTCCCGGCGCCGCTTGCGGAAAAGTTGTGTTTAGCGCTTCTAAAGCCGAAGAATGGTCTCACAAGGGTGAAAAAGTTCTCTTGTGTCGCCTCGAGACATCACCAGAAGACATTCGTGGTATGCTGGCATCGGAAGGTATTCTTACCTGTCGTGGTGGTGTAAGTTCACATGCTGCGCTTGTAGCTCGTCAGATGGGAAAAGTATGCGTTTGTGGAGCCGGTGAAATCAATGTCGATTATCGTAAAAAGACTTTTTCCGTTAAAGATGAAACCGTTAAGGAAGGTGATTTTATTTCGATTGATGGAACGACGGGTGAGGTTTTCCATGGTCGTGTGGCCACAATGCCATCCGAAGTCATACAGGTTCTTTCGGGGGCTTTAAAGGCCGAGCAGAGCGAAACCTATCGATTGTTTGAAACCGTAATGAAATGGAGCGATGAATTCCGCAAGTTGGGTATCAGAACAAATGCCGATACGCCCGATCAAGCAAAGAAGGCGATTCAATTTGGAGCCGAAGGAATCGGTCTATGCCGTACAGAACATATGTTCTTTGAAGGCAATCGAATCGATTTTATGCGCGAGATGATTTTGGCCGATACCGAAACCGATCGTCGTAAAGCTTTAGAAAAATTGCTACCGTTACAAAAGAATGACTTTATCGAGATATTCAAAGTTATGCGGGGCCACCCAGTAACGATTCGCTTGCTGGATCCACCGTTGCATGAGTTTGTACCACATGAAGAGGAAGCTATTAATGCCTTTTCAAAGGTAAGCGGTATTTCGGTCGAAAAAATAAAGTCTCGTGTTAAGGCGCTGTCGGAGCAGAACCCAATGTTGGGACATAGAGGCTGCCGGTTGGGTATTGCCTATCCTGAAATTACCGAAATGCAAGCTCGGGCTATTTTCGAGGCCGCAGCGGAGGTTCTTAAATCTGGTGCAGCGGTAAAACCGGAGGTCATGATACCGTTGGTTGGTTATATTGAAGAGCTTAAGAATCAAACCGATATTGTACACGCTGTGGCTAAAGATGTTCAGGCTAAGTACGGTATTACAATTAGCTATTTGACGGGTACAATGATTGAAATTCCTCGTGCGGCATTAAAAGCTGATGAGATTGCAAAATTGGCCGAATTTTTCAGTTTTGGAACAAACGATTTAACGCAAATGACGTTGGGCATTAGCCGTGACGACATGGGCAACTTTTACAATCGTTACCTTGAACTCGAAATTTTCAGACAAAATCCTTTTGCCACTATCGATACCGCCGGTGTTGGCCAACTGGTTCAAATGGGTGTCGATAAGGGAAGAAGCGTTAAACCAAATCTTAAGGTTGGTGTTTGCGGCGAGCACGGTGGGGACCCAGACTCCGTAAAGTTCTTCCATAAGGTTGGGCTTAATTACGTCAGTTGTTCACCGAATCGTATTCCGATCGTTCGTCTCGCGCTTGCGCAAGCGGCATTGGCGGATAATCGCTAAAATTAACATATATCCTTTAAAGCGGCGGAAAATACTCTGCCGCTTTTTTTTAGAAAAATTACAATAACTGGAGTGACTGCAAAATTTTGGTTAAAAAAGATCGGCTAAGGCGAAAAAAGTTTGGCCCCATTTCCGTGTAAATGGCCCCTGAAATAGTGTTTTAAGCACCGAACACAAAGAATAATTCCAAAGCTATATTCCTGCGTTATTATAAAAATACGAGGCGTTTAACGCTAAAGCTTTATAAAGGAATAGCTAAATTTAGTGAAAGAATTCGCGCAAATTCCTTGAGAATCGTAGTAATTTCATTACTGGCCCATTACAAAAGCTTTGGTATTTCTGAACTTATGCAACACAGCGTTAAGGCTTTATTGCATGTATAAAGAGAAATGACGGTGCGACATCACGGGCAATTTTAAGTCGTGGATTTTGTTCGCATGCCTCATTGGAGGGGCACGGTTCTTTTATTTCTTTGAGTGTAAAGCCAGCAGCGATTATATTATTCAAATAGGTAGAGAGTGTTCGGTGATAACTTAGCGAAGTGAAGTTTTGTGCATCGGATTTGTCGGTTTTTTTTGACATACTCCATGTAAACTTCCATGGTCCCTCTTTAAAATAATTTGAAACAACTCTATGGGTGCATACTCCATATTTGTCGGTTAATTTTGTATAGCCGGGAGTTAAGAAGCAGGGATGTAAGATGCTAAAAAATAGCTCTCCTCCTGGTTTTAAAACCCTGCAAAACTCCCGCAATGCTGTTTCATAACCGGGGCCGTCCATAAGAGCCATTGTGGAAAGAACAATATCAAACCTTTCGTTTTTGAGTGCGACAAGGTTGGACCATGAAGCTACCCGATATTCAATACCAAGTGGATCTTTCTTCTCTTCTTCTTGCGCAAAACGAATCATATTTTCGGATGCGTCTATTCCAATAATATGAGCTCCAAGTTTAGCAAATTTACGGGTGTTTCTTCCTTCACCACATCCAATGTCTAAAGCTAATTTTCCTTTTATATCGCCAATAAATTCCACAAAAGCCGGAACACTGAATAAATCGGCAAAAACATCCTTGCCTTCGTGAATAGTTTTTGCCCAAGTTTCGGCTTGGGTGTCCCAATATTCAATACATTTTTTTGATGCTTCATTCATAATATTGCCAGTCTTATCATGTATGGAAATTAAACCCTAAGATCGTATTTTAGATACGTTAACTTTCTTTGGCCTTTGTTTTACAATCCTCTGACTTACAGGAGCTTATGTTAATTGTTCGCTAAATACTAAAATAAAAAGCTCGATCGTTGATCAACCTTTTCGAAAATCGTTCTCTTCACGAATTAGATCTCTTCGATTTACGAATCAC
>CAZDSI010000014.1:11901-21098 GCA_964508215.1 uncultured Opitutales bacterium | reverse complement strand
TCAAGCATCCAACTTTTAGTTACTTTTACGATTTGAGGGATTGGTTCTCAAAATTTTTATTTCTCGGTTTCCTCTTGAAAGTTTATTATGACCACAGTATCGAAGGGTATAATTTTTGAGCCGTTAGTTCGTAGAGTCTTCGGTTGACCCAATCTTTATCTTGAGGGTAAGTCACTCCAAGCCATTGATCTTTTGCTGGCAATACATGAATTTTTATACCAAATCTTTGTGCGCCCCTAATAATAACTTCGGGCAAGTAGCATTCCGCCGTCTCGGAGTTTTGGTATTCTGTTAGAAGTTTTTGTAGCTCCACTTCAAGCGCCGCTAGAAAGCTTGGTTGTAGGGCCCAAAAATTTACAGATACGGTTTCATCGCCTTTAAAATATTGGGTTCCCGCTATAAGCTCGCCGGATTTTTCTTCAATTGATTTGTACTCTTTGAGGTCTTGCAAAATACCGTTGGAGTCTACCGAACACACCGCGCGAGAAACACTGCCATAAGGAGATAAGGTATTGGATAAGTTGTAACCAATCAAGGCAAACCCGTTCGCTTGCTCCAAAAACTTCGCAGCCTGGTTATAGGCTTCAGGACCATAAAAGTCATCCGCATTTATAATAACAAACGGTGAATGAATATAGCGAGCTGCACACCATAATGCATGACCGGTCCCCCATGGTTTTTGACGACTCTTTGGAAGCTCAAAATGGGGTAGGGGAACATTTGTCATAGTTTGCAAAACACATTGGGCTTTTTTTTCAACGCCCATGCGCCGAAATAATTGTTCAAAATAAGGCTGGGTGTTTTCGTTGACAACGACGATAAACGAATCAAATCCAGCGCTTATAGCATCCCATAAGGCGTACTCGGCTAACGTTGCTTCTTGAGGCCCGAATTTTTCCAGTTGTTTTAGGCCGCCATAGCGGCTTCCTTTGCCGGCTGCCATCAAAACTAAAGTTAATTTACTCATAAATTGCCGATTAATTATAAAACTAGAACGAAGATCCTCGAATTTATCAAGCCTCAAAAATGCTCCGCATTTTATCGATTCCGGGAAGAGGTTTTTTTGTAAAAAAATCTCTTCCCGGCCCTTCTCTTAAAAACTTTTACTGAAATGACACGAATCTTACAGGATCGTTTTTCTTTGGGAAGGTTCAGAAACTATTTCTTTTAATAGTTTCTGGTTTCCGTTGAAAGAATTTTTAATGTCAATGAGAATTCTTTTCAGAATATATTTGAATTAGGTTACACGTTTGGTTTAAATTAAATGATTCCAAATATGAATAAACATATACAACGTTTTTTGGAGGCCGATAAGGGTCATCTCACGGCACATATATGCAAAACGATTCCCAAAGAAAAACTACATCTTCCGGGTAGTGATTTCGTTGATAGAATTTTTATCGATAGTGATCGTACGAATCGTGTCTTGAATAGCTTGGAATGTTTATTCCAACACGGACGCTTAAAAGGAAGCGGCTATGTTTCTATTTTGCCGGTAGATCAGGGTATTGAACATTCGGCCGGAGCAAGCTTTGCGCCCAACAGCGACTATTTTGATCCCGAAAATATTGTTAAATTGGCTATCGAAGGAGGATGTAATGCTGTGGCTTCCACTTTAGGAGGATTGGCCATTGTTGCCCGTAAATATGCGCATAAGATACCGTTTGTGGTAAAATTAAATCACAATCAATTGCTTTCCTATCCCAATCAGCACGATCAAATTTATTTTGCCCAGGTTGAACAAGCGGCGGATATGGGCGCGGTAGCGGTTGGAGCAACCATTTACTTTGGGTCACCAGAATCCAATCGTCAGATTCAAGAGACGAGTATGGCCTTTGAATTGGCTCACGAATTGGGTATGGCAACGATTTTGTGGTGTTATTTGAGAAACCCAGCCTTTAATTCCGATAAAGATTATCATGTAAGCGCCGATTTAACCGGCCAAGCTAATCATTTAGGTGTAACGATTAAGGCCGATATTATTAAGCAGAAGTTGCCGGAAAATAACGGTGGATATAAGTCGTTAACAAAGTTTGGCAAAACTCATGAAAAGGTTTATACGGAATTAACCTCGGCACATCCCATTGATTTAACCCGTTATCAGGTTGCGAACTGTTATATGGGTCGTATAGGCCTTATTAATTCGGGCGGTGCTTCCGCTGGAAGCAAGGATCTTGATGAAGCCATTTCTACGGCTATTATCAACAAACGCGCCGGTGGTATGGGCCTTATCTTAGGTCGAAAGGCATTTCAGCGTCCACTAAAGGAAGGCGTCGAACTGCTGAACGCCGTTCAAGACGTTTATCTCGAGAAATCTATTACGATTGCTTAAGATTAAAAAATTGAAAAAATTCCAAAGGAAGAGCAACCCTCTTCCTTTTTTTTGTATTGTTGGTAAAGTTTTAATCTTTGGAGTACTCTTCCCCTTCTTCTGACAATTCCACACCTTAACGTCTTTCAATAAACAACTAAAAAAATCTTTTTCGGGAAATTATAAAAACCTTGACTTTTTTTAAAGGTCTGCCTTTTCTCGCTTTGTTTTATATATGAAAACTAAGGCGTTATTACTCGTAACTATAATATCATCTATAGGGAATTTTATGCGTGCTGACGAAGCGCGTTTGTTTCGTGAATATGCTATGGAAGGCAATATTGCTGAATTAGCAAAACTTTACCAAAGCAATAGTGAGTTCATTCATCAGGTCAGCGCATTTGGACAAAGCGCACTTCATTTTGCAGCAATGTTTGGTCAGGAAGATGCGGTAAGGTTCTTGGTAGCTCAGGGTGCGAAACCTTTTCTTAGAGACCAAAAGGGACAAACTCCATTTGATTTTGCCTTTTCAAATGGTTTCTTTGAGATTGCCAATTTATTAGAAGGTAAGGGTATTGAAATTATTTTTAATTTTAAAAATTTGTGTAAATTTTCGCCCGAAACAATTACACCTGAAGCCATCACTCAATGGATTCGAGAAGATATTGCAAATAATGCGCGGTTACGTAGGGCCGTTAATAAGGCCAGAAGCTTGGGGTTAAAACAGTTAATTTTTACTGATAGCATTGATTCTAGTGCTTCTTGCACATCGACGGAAATATTTATTGATCCATTTCATGAGCAATGTCCTGGCTTTGGTGCGGCCGAATTCCGTGAAAGAATAAGAATGGGTTTTTGTTTTGAGTTAGCCAATATGCTCAATGAGGATATGAATGTAACAACAGAGATTCATTCGTTTATGACCCCTCAAGCATATGCGGATGCCGTTATAACAGCCGAAGCAAAGTCTTTCATGTTGGCAGAGGAATTGTTTACCTTTTCTTGGATCCCAAATGCCGAAACAAGTCGTTTTTTTGCAAGAAGTGAAGCGCTAAAAGACTTAAAAACTTATAGGGATAGCCTGCACTATAAAAAATATGTGCAACAATATCTATTTCACACTATTCCCGGCCTTAAAGAAAAGGTTGTTTGGGCTGTAACAAAGGCAACAGATTCCATCAAGCTTTTTACTAAACTCGAGGCTCTTTTTCGCCAAGGATCACTTTCCGCGGAGGAAAGAAAACTATTTGCTGAAAATGCCGCCAAATATAAAAGTTCCTTCAAAGAATATCTCCTATTTTTATCCAAGAACCGTATTTTTCTTGAGGGGACTGTGGGAGAAATTGAAATATTGAACTTATTCGACACGCTTCATTCGAACGACGAGAAATTAACAAGGTACTTGTTTGCATTGGGTCTTTTCTTGTGAGAAAGGCATTTAAAAACTTGTTAATATAGGGCTAAGAGAATGACTCGAGGTCCTCTTTTTTCCGAATTTTTTAGAAGTTTTGTCAAGTGAAGGCAGGGTATGAATCAAAATAAAAAAAAAAGAAAAAAACCGTTGGTGGTTCACTTTTAAATATTTTGAAACTTATCCGATTTAACTTTGTGAGCCTTAGGGTAGATAATCACTTTTGTACCATTTCCGAAAGATACTTTAGTGTTTGAAAATATAGAATATCGGCTTATAAAACTAACCGTGTCCTTTTCGATTTGAAAAAGGCTATTTACAAATCGAAAGGTGCATTAATAAATGTTTGAGGCAAACCGAAATTGTTGGCCACCATTTCACCCATAGTACGAGCTCCAAAAACTTCGGTGGCATAATGACCACATACGTATACGTTTAATTTTTCTTCTTGTGCCAACGTGTACATCGAATAACGAACTTCCCCGGTAATAAGCGTGTCTAAATTAGCTTTTTTCAGAGCTTCTATAACAATATTTCCTCCACTACCCGAAAGAATGCCAATCTTTGAAGGCGTAGGAGAGCCAAATTCCATAGCCTTAGCGTGTGGAAATAATGCCTTAACCCGATGCCACAATTGAGAACGCGTTGTTTCCCATTTCGCTATTTTGCCAATAGGGGTACCTTCAAATTCGGCAAATGTGTCAATTATTTGAATATCTAATGCATTAGCGATAAGCGCGTTATTTCCAATAACGTTGTGAGCATCTAGTGGCAAATGAGCACTGTATATAGCCAAATTGTTTTCAAAAATTTCTCTGTATAAAAGGTAACGTTCGTTCGTTAGTTGTTGGGGTCCACTCCAAAATAAACCGTGATGTACAATTAAAAAATCAATATTTGCCTCGATGGCTGCTTGAATTGCTAATCGGTTGGCGTCAACGGCAGAACCGATTTTTGTAACCCTTCCCGTATTTGCAATTTGCAAGCCGTTAAGTGCGTTTGGAAAATCTTTTATGCAATTGATTTGAAGTAGGGAATCGCAATAGTCGGTAAGTCTTATTAGCTCGATAGCCGCTTGGGCCTTTTCAGAGGAACACATATCCATAAGGCCTTGGTGCTCGGGGCGGGACTCGAACCCGCACGGCCTTGCGGCCAGGGGATTTTAAGTCCCCAGCGTCTACCATTCCGCCACCCAAGCTTATAAGGTATTCTTAAACAAATCGTTATTTTTGATTCTTTCAACCAAAAAAACAGGTTTATTTAGAATTTAAAAAGAGCGTATTTCACGTATATAGATGAAAGGGAAAGGTAGTGGGTATTAATGGCATTCGGATGAAACTTTGGGTAGAGCGAAAAGTTTTTGGGGGAATTATAAACTAATTAGGCCAACGCGTAAGTGTCGTTGGCCTATTATCATTATTGTTTTTTAGAATTTACTGAACACAACAACCGCAACAACTGAAAAAACCGCTGCGTTTTTCCTCTTTCTGTTGAGGTAAAAGCGGCGTCTTCAATGTTGCTTCTTCGGGCACATCTATGTGCACTTCTTGCTGGTTATGCTCACCTACCACCGGGTTAATTGAACCGCTTTTTTGTGGTACCGTAAACGTTGTTCTTTGGTGAAGTGGTGGTAGAGAGCTGAAATCATGAATTACTAAAGGCTTTACGGGCTCCAAAGAGGGTTCTTGCAAAAGAGATTCTCTTGGCAAAAGTCCTGAACCGTAACTTATGAGTGATTGGTGTCCACTTGAAAGCGATGTGGTTTCTGAATGATCGCCCGAGGTCTCATCAAGATGCCGCATTATTCCTTGCCACTTTTCTAGGAAATTGGCGACTCGGAATTCAAGAGTATTCAAGTCGACAACCATTTGTTGGAAATATTGCTCTTTTGAGGCCGCCTCAAGCAGTCTTTCTCCGTAGGTGTCCGTATAATAGGATAGAATTGCACCTAACACGTTTCCACCTTGTATCTTATCTTGTATTGTCGAAAGAGTACCTTGTAAATTTTGTTTTACATCTACATCAAGGCAGTAGAGAATACCTTTGGTTGAATTTTCGAAAAACCTAACTCCACCTAATTTTAGCGTTAAAGCATGAAATATTAAAGCTTGTGCTTTAGTATTAGATCGAGTGTGGCTTCCTTTACCGTATATAAAAACAGCCAAACTATCGCTTGCGATTGCGGTACCCTCTAAAACAGACTCTACCCATTGTTGGCATGCTTTTTCTTTTTCACCGGTAAAATAATAGGCCAGACCCAGATAGTTTTTGTATATTGCTAACTGAGTTTGCAATCCTTGATTTTCTCCGCGCAGACTCAAATTAAGTTGTATTTTAAGGATAAGCATTTTTAGCACTTCTGTATACCATGTTTTTGCATCTTGTGGAAGAAGCATAGGAGTGCATGCGGGTACTGAAAACAATCCAAACGGTTTACTTTTAAAAAGCAAATCGTTTGTCTTGCGGTTTGGGGCTGCCGCTGACTCTTCATCAAAAATAGGAGACATGGCTTCTATGAAATCTTGGGTTGTGATTTGATAGCCAAGCTCTGTAAATGCAGTGGTTATATCGTTATTTCTAAGGGGGGTATCTTTGGCAAACACAAACAGACCACTAAGTGTTTGAATATTTGTTCCTGCTTTTTCAGAAAACTTTAAGTGGGCATCTTGGGATAAAGTAGCCGGTGGCAAAGCCCGTAAAATAGTCGAAAAGCTTCCGACTAAACAAGTGGTTATGGTGAAAAGATTTTTTATTTTCATATAAAAATTGTATGTCTTGCTATTTTGTTATTGTTGTTGTGTCAATAAATTATCTTATTTTTTTCGCGAAATGCTGTGGCTAGAATCTTGTAAAATGTGCCTTATAGAACAATAAATTTATGCTTGATAACCTGTCTGTTGAGACGGAGATGGATTCAATTTTCTAGACTTTTGCAAATCTGAGATTCAAAACTTAAAATAAGTTTAATACCAACAGGTTACTAAAGTGTAATTTCTTAAAATCATGCTTAACCGAGAAGAAAAATCTCTTTTCTTAGGCTAAAATACCAGGACTTTATACAAAAATATAGCTCATCGATAAAATCGATGAGCTATATTTAAATTTATTTTGGGTTAGGAGTTATTTTTCGCTTTTAGAACTTGTTGTATTGGAGGAAGTTGCGTTAGATGCCTTTTCGCCTTCGTGAAAATTTTTCCTAATTTGTTCGCGTTCTTCTTTACGTTTTTCTCTTTCAGCTTCTTTTTCTTCGCGATGCTTTTTTATCCATTCTTTACGCTCATTTTTTAAAGCTTCTCTTTCGCTATGCATTTCCTTTCGAAGGGTTTTAATTTCACTACTGAGCTGTTCGCGTTCCTTCAATTTTTCGTGTAATTTGGCCCGATCTTGCTGTAAATGTTCCTTTTGTGCCTTGAAGCTTTCGTTTCCATCGGCTCTAAGTAGCGCGAGATTGCAGGCTAACGTATATCCAATAAGACTAATTAACTTTTTCATAAGTCCTTCCTTAATTTCAGGCTAAATATTTTTTCCGGTGGAATCAAATATTTTAGGTGGCGATTTGGAATAACACGTAAGGGCTCTATGGATTGAAAGTTTAGCGAAGTTTTGTCGTTAACCTATGTCTTTTATTTGTTTCAATTTTACCGTCGTTTGATATCAAGAAATAGATACCCACGGGTAGCGCCCGTGGCCCTCTTTGCTCCGTAACTAATAGATTAAAAATTGTAGTTTCTAAAATGAGAACGCTTACCCATCAATTTTAATACCTTTTCTTAAGTAGGTCGGTGTGTCAAAATAATCATCGTCTTCGGTTGGACTAAAAGCGAAATGTGTTTGTTCTTTAGATGCCTTTGTCTGGGCGTTTGAATTTTTTGTATTTTTTTGCCGATGACGATAGGTTTGCAAATTGTATGAATGTCCAGTTGCCAAGATGAATATTTTTAATTTTTCAAATTGTTTCGATGCGCTTTGGTGCGCCGTAAAAACGTTTAGTTGTTTGTTTTCAAAACGATTTTGTAATTTATAATAAGCATCCTTAAGTTCTTGCAATGGAATATCCTGCTCAGCGAAAGTATGGATAAATAGATTTTTTATCGCCATCGGGCTTTCAAGTATTTTCCAAAATGGCGATAGCCAAAGTCCTTCTAAGGCTTCGGAACAGGAATTTTGTTGTTCACTTGTGCCCCATGCAAAGAAAACGATGTCCGGTTTGTCCGAAAAATGTTTTAAAAATGAATTAAAACCAAATGTTTGGGAATAAATTGGATTTAAAATAAATTCCAATAGTTCACAAACCCATAAGTTGCTTTGCTGGAAAGCTTCGTTAACCGTTGCGCTTGGAGGTAATACCTGGAACAGTAAATTATTTGGAATGGTGAAAACAAGATCCGCGACAACGTTTAGTTGCTTAATAACTTGTGTGGCCTGTGTGGAGCGATTTAATCCCTCAAATTCAAACGGTAATAATGCAACAACCATAACATAAGCTCCTTGAGCCATTGCGGCTTTGGCCATAACCGATGTTAAACCATTGCCAACGCCACCACCTAAGGTTGTTAAGAGAATAATGAGGTCGCTTTGCTGAAAAATGCTGCTAATAGCGGTAGTGCTGTCGCTTGCAATTTCTTGTATCTTGCTAAGATCTCCGCCGCTATTGAATCCTCTAAAGTATTTTTGACCTAGACAAAGTGTTTCAATTTTTCCATTAGAACTACGTGCACAATCCTCCAAAGATTGAATATTGGTATCGACTACACAATATTGCAGGTTTAGAGGTGTTGTTTCGTTATGTTTATAAAATGCTTGCGCTAACTTACAACCACCACCGCCAATACCCACGATTTTTATTTTTGGCGGCATAAGGAGCTTTTCTTCAATTGCCGGCATGGGAGTTTATTCGAGGCCACATTTTGACATTTGTAAAGCAAAGAATAAAAGCAATAAACTTGCTTTAATGCATAATCCTTTTGATTTCAGAAAATTTATACTTGCAAAAGCTCTTTTTCTTTAGCTTCTACATGTTTTGTAAGATCGGCAATAAATTCATCCGTTAATTTCTGAACGTCCTTCTCCCAATGTTTTACGTCATCCTCGGAGTAGGATTTTTGAACTTTTTTGATCGTTTCGAGTGTCTCACGGCGAAGGTTCCGTACGCTAACACGACCTTCTTCAACCATTCCGTGTGCAACTTTTACAAGTTCCTCTCGGCGTTCACGGCTCAATTCTGGTACAGGGCAACGAACCGAATCACCAAATATCGCACCATTAAGGCCTATGTTAGCAATTTGTATAGCTTTTTCGATGGCCTTAAGATTGGATTTATCCCAAGGATGGATACTAAGTGTTCTAGCATCGGGAGTAGAAATCGAAGCGATTTCTTTTAATTTCATCATACTACCGTAGACCTCGACATTGATATTTTCTACAATTGTAGGGGTGGCTTTACCCGTATGTAGTGTGGAAAATTGATTCAATGTA
>CAZDSI010000014.1:9664-11882 GCA_964508215.1 uncultured Opitutales bacterium | reverse complement strand
AATTGATTCAAGGTATGTTCGAGAACCTTTTGCATTTTTGTACGCGTCTGTTTTATAAGCGCCGGTATTTCCATATGATTAATCTGAAATTAAAGTTCCATGGCCAGTACCACGAACCGCATGCAATAATGAATCTTTTTCAGAAAAATTAAACACAAAAATTGGAGTATTCGTTTCCATACAAAAAGCAAAAGCCATGGTATCCATTACTTTTATATGTAGCGAAAGTGTTTCAGCGAAGGTCAAACGATCAAAACGTTTAGCATTGGCATATTTTTTTGGGTCTTTTTCGTATACACCATCCACGTTGGTTGCTTTCAGCAAAATGTCCGCCTTAATTTCGGCTGCTCGAACGGCTGCTGCGCTATCGGTTGAAAAAAATGGGAGTCCTGTTCCACCACAAAAAATAACAATTCTCTTCTGGGTTAAATCTTTTAAAACCGCTTCGAGAGAAAACTGGGAAATTTTCCCTTGAATTTCAAAGGCCCCATAAACAGCCGTCGGAAGATCGTGTTTTTGAAAATATGCTTTTAGAGCCAAAGCATTTAATCCGGTGGCCAACATACCAATGTCGTCCGCGATTGTACGATCGATATGTGATGCAAAGGAATCACGACCACCACGAAAAATGTTTCCACCGCCAACAACAATGCCAATCTCAACTTCTTCCTTGAGTAAATTCATTAATTGACTAACCAAGGTATTGAGCAATGTTGGATCAAAAATATCAGTTTTTGATTTCAGAATCTCGCCGCTAAGTTTTAATAAAATTCGTTTATTTTTTCCAACCATAGAAAAAGTTTCACCTTAAAAATATCTTGTGTCGAGAAAACTTTTCTTTTGGCAGCAAGTTAATAAAAAATCGAAAAGCACCTTCCATATGAGAAAGAAGGTGCTTTCAATTTGGTATAATCTGCAGGCTTTAATTACCGTGGTAAACAATTGAGAAAGCATTTCAGAAACCATGCTGCATTTCTTGCGGCCAGTTTACGCCCTCCTCTATCGATAGAGCTTACACCATGCTCCCCGTTTTCACCGGCCAAATCACTAACTGCACGGATTGCAATGAAGTCTTTTTGATAAAGCTGGCATACAAAGGCGGCTGCCATTGATTCCATATCGACAATTTGAGCTTCATATGTCCTATATAAAAATTCTCTGTATTCTGCGTTGTCCACGAATACTGTACCACTAACTCCCGTACCACCGATATGAAGGTTTGCGGGTTGTTGTGCGCCGTTAAGTACAAATTCGTTAAACTTGGCCACTTCTATCGTATGTTTAGCTTTTTCGGCAACGGCAAGAAGAGAGGCTGAGCACGAAATAGATTTACTGCTTTCACCAATACCGGACATTAATAGATCTGGGTAATAGGCGTAGTAATGCGTTCTTAAGGCCGGTGGATGCCGCTCGTGATATTGACTAGGGACAAACTCTCTCGGCGCACTTTCAGATACGGATTCAGGAGAACTTTCTTTGGATTCTTTTGGCTTCGAGAGTGGATTATATACGTAGCCAATCGTATGACAAGCCCACTGACTTGGTGTACAGATGTCGCCAGGAATAAGAGAAGGGTTAACGCCACCTCCGATACCAACGAAAATTACAGCTTTGATCATTGGTAAATTTTGACAGACGGTTTGAACGTTAATGAACGTTAATGGAAAATTTTCGCCGGTTGCAGCAAAAAGTAATTTATGACCCCTATAATGGTATAATTGTCCTCGAAAACAAGGAGCGAAATTAACTTCTCGTATGAATCTTAAGGGGTTATAGCTATTGTGCCTTTTCCCAAATCGTTTGATGATGGCCGCTTGTTCAAAAGGATGGGCCGATAGAATAAGCACGCAATTATAAGTTTCTTTTAAAGATAAGAAACGTGAAATTAGGCTTTGTGAAAACAAGGTTTGAGGTTCAACCTTATCCGCACAATAAGCCGTCAAGTTAACAATACTTATTCCAACCATAACCAGTATCGTTGGAATAAACCGTAGTTTGCAAGGAATGAGTTTCATGTTTTAATTTGTGTGTGCTGACTGGAAGAGCAAGTTGTATGCCAACGAATAATTATTCAATTTTTGTAAATTTTTTCGCAAAAGAACGTTTTATTGGTAAAATATTGCAATCTTAGGTAAGTAATTTTTTCGCAAAGAAAATTCTGCTTCGAAAAATTTTCGATCCTATGGAAAATTATACTTAATGGTTTTAGCCAACATGT
>CAZDSI010000014.1:3672-9654 GCA_964508215.1 uncultured Opitutales bacterium | reverse complement strand
GGTCAAATATGAAATCGGTAATAGCATCTCAAAAATGCGAAAGCGTTTTGAATTAAAAACATCTACGTTGGTAGTTTTTCTTAAAGCAGTGGAAAGGCAGATGCCAAAGCTTAAAAGGTACCCTTTTAATTTTTATTGCAATTTGTATACTTCTTTTCAAAGGTATGTTCTATGAAAACAATTTCAATAATTTCCGAACATGTCGCGAATCAAATTGCTGCTGGGGAAGTTATTGAAAGGCCAATGAACATCGTAAAAGAGCTATTGGAAAATAGCTTGGACGCCAACGCCACTAAAATCAGTGTTCATTTTAAAAACGGTGGCAAAAGTTTCGTTCGCGTCGAAGATAACGGTAAGGGTATGAGTCCAGAAGATGCGGTGCTTTGTTTTCAACGTTATGCAACAAGTAAATTAAGGGCCTTTGAAGACCTACAACAAGTACAATCCTTTGGGTTTCGCGGGGAAGCACTTCCTTCGATCGCTAGTGTGGCGAAAGTCTCTTTACAAACGCGTACAACGGAAGAAGAACTTGGAACCGAAATCGAAATCTTGGGTGGTGAGATCAAAAGTAAACGGCCATGCGTTTGCAATGTTGGCTCAACTTTTCAAGTGGAGCAACTTTTCTACAATGTGCCTGCACGACGAAAGTTTTTAAAATCCGACAACACGGAGTCGGCAAACATTATACAATTGGTACGTTTGTATGCTGTTGCGCATCCTGGTATTTATTTTGAATTAAAAGAAAACGATAAAACAATTTTTATTTCTCCACCGTGCCGATCAATTTTTACACGTATTAAAGAAATTTGGCCTCGGCGTTCTCAACAAGAGTGGGTTAGTTTTAAAAAAGATTTTGCAACGGTTCAACTCGAAGGTGTACTTTCTCCACCGGGTTTGACCGATGCGATTTCTCCTGAGATACGTATTTTTGTAAACCGTCGTCCCATAGCCAGCGCATTTTTAGCGAGCGTTATTAAAGAATCTTATCGTGGTTTTTTACCAAGTGGCGTCTCGCCAAGTGTTTTTTTACTAATCCATGTAGATCCAATAAATGTGGACGTCAACGTGCATCCCACAAAAAAAGAAGTACGATTCAAAAACGAATTCCAGATCCGTGATTTTGTGCTGGAAGCTATTCGGACATTTTTAAGTCAAATGGCGGCTACAACCTTAAAAACGGCTCTACCGGAGATTGCCGTTGAAGATTCTACCTCATTGGGCGTTGAAAATATAAAATTGAGGGAGTTGCGCTCCGACTTATTAAAACATCCGTCCCATAACTTGGAATCGCAAGTGGTTCTTGGGCAAACTAAAGAAATTGCTGTAGTTACTCCGGTAGAATCAACTTCGCCCATCAAGGCATGGCGTTTCTTAACCTTATGGAAGAACGATTACGTACTATTGGATGCCCCAAATGTGCTTATTGTTTTAAATTGTAAGGCTGTATCGCGTCGTATTGTATACGAAGAGGTAAAACAAAGGATTTCACAAAACGACATACCGAGCCAAGAGCTCCTAATGCCTTACTCGTTTGAGCTAGAACCAACTAAGGCGGAAAAATTGGCGGCAAGCCTTGATTTTTTAAACACCAACTGTGGGTTCAAGTTACATCGTTTTGGCCGAAATGCTTTTTTGCTTGAAAGTTTACCCATATGGGTAAAGCCAGGACAGGAACCTATATTTCTAGACAATCTCCTGAATCTAATTGAGCTTCGTGGGGTTTTGGATGTTTGTGACTGGACCTACGAATCCATAGCAAAATTATTTGCTTCTCAGGCAAGTTTGGCGGTTGAAAACGAAGCCGCATGTGCTCGCCTGCTTGATGACTTATTAAAATGCCAGAATATAACAACCTCACCGGAAGGACTCCCATTATGGTGGGAATTACCTTTAAGTGAGGTAAATAAACGGTTAAAGTGATAGTAGGAATATTGTTTGATTCTTGTGCTGTTAAAATTATTGCCCATAAGGCGAGATCCTCAATTATAAAAACCAGAGGGGAGGGAACGATTTATGAAATCACAAGTCTATAAACTTTTATGTAAAGTATTGAGGGAATTTCCATCCGGCAAGATTTTTGCATTAAGTGAAGTTTTTAAAAGTGTTACCAGGATTTTAATAATACATACAAATCGCTTTCTACGATTTTATGCACAAGGTTATTTGCAACCTATGAGCTCGATTATAAGAGGTATTGACAAAAGTGTTGCATGTTTTAAATGGTATCATTAAAAGGATTTTTTCGTTGTTTTACGTGCTCCTTCGCGAATGAATTGTAGGGCTAGAATAGATAATACTACAGCTTTACTTATCACTAAATAAGAGAATAAAATTAAACCTTCATTGTCCTAAACTTTTACCAATTCAGGCCCTAAAAGAAAAATGTTCATTCTTTGCAATTCTTAAAGCAATAACCGATTGAAAAAGCTTTTAAGAGGCTTGAAGAAATAAAGAAAAACCTTGAAGTAAAAGGGTGAGAATAATTTAAAGAGAAAAAATTTTTTAGTTTAAAAATAGTGGTAGCGAATAAAACATGTTATTCAATTCACCTTTGTTAAGGAACCATAACGGCATTCCAGAACAATTTCTCGTCCGCAATCGCATCGGATGACAATTTTTTTCACAACACCATTTTCTTGGATAAGTTCGACCGTTGTTTGGCCATCATCCGATTCGGTTGGAACCAAAGCCGTTTTTTCCTCGCCAAATTTTTCTAAAGCAACCTTATTTTGCCCCACTAACTGTTTTGAGCACTCAGTGACTCCAAGAATTTCTCCGTTTCTTTGGAGCTTTGGTAGGTTCTGGAAAAAATCATCCATTGGCTTTTATTTTGGTAATACAAGGGTAATCTCAATAACTTGGGTATCGTGTTTAATCTCTTTGGGCAAGTCCAAACTTCCAGCAACTTTCTCAACTTTTTTTAGTGTAAAGCCGTAATAAATGAGCGAACGATAAACTAATTGTGCGCGACTAATGCAAAGGTCCCAAAACGTAAACGCACCCTCTTTATAACCTTGTCTTAGGCGTTCTTCATCTTCTTTGAAGTTTTTGAAGATTTTTGGATGGTAAGCGTCAATAGCAATATCAAAGGGTTTTGGATCCAATATCCAGGCCAATGTGTTGAGGACAAAGTCTCCCCAATCGGTCAATGTACTCGAGTTTTCTTTAAAAAATGGTTTGGTCGTCAAATCGTAAATAAATATCTTTAACCCTTCGTCTGTAACAATAATTTCAATAGGCTTATTTTCGTCGCTTTCGCGAATTTGAAGGTTTTTATAGATTTCCTCCGCTAAACGTGTTAACTCTTTTAAATCAATATTTTTTTCTTCACCATCTTCTGCAACTTTTGTTTTCTTTTTGTCGGTAATAAAACTGTTAAATTTAGAAGCCAACGGCTTTATAGGGTTTTTAAAATAGTCGGCTGTCGCTTGAACGACCTCTTTTCTTTGAGATACAATCCAAAGCACCATAAAGAGAGCCATCATCGCTGTAACAAAGTCAGCGTACGCAACTTTCCAGGCGCCACCATGATGACCTTCCGTATGCTTTTTCTTGCTCATTTTATTTTGTTTTTATGGAAGATTTTAATATTTCTTCGAGCTCATCTGCCTTGGGCTGAATCGATTTATCCAGCTGACGACGCGCCATTTCTAAAGCCATCAGCGGAGCAACTCCTTTTGAAAATTCCGAAATTGCTTTTGACATAACACGGAGGTATAAAAAATGCAAGCGATGGTCATTGCTAACACGTTTTGCCAAAGGGTTAACAAAACCGTAGGCACTTAAAACACCTAAAAAAGTTCCGGTCAAAGCCGCGGCAACTTTTTCTCCGACTTTTTCGGGGCCTTCGGCAATGGCAGACATTGTATTAATGATACCCAAAACGGCGGCTACTATTCCAATTCCCGGAAGGGAATCGCCAACGAGGTTTAAAATACTTGTTGATTGTTCGGCTTCTTCCTCCTTGCAATCAATCTCTTCTTCCAACATATGGCTAAGAAGTTCCGGTTTGACTTTGCCATCAATAACAGGTCTAAAAGCATTGACAAGAAACTCAATAATTTCTTTCTGCGCCAACAGCTTTGGGTATTTCACAAAAATATTACTGTTGTTTGGATCACTTATGTGTTTATCCAGAGCAATAAGCCCGCCACGACGGCTTGTCATAAAAAGTTCGTAAAGTAGTTTCATTACGTCTAAAAAATCATCTTTTGTTGCGGCGCCACCTTTTAAACAACCCTTTATATCGCTTAAAATTTTCAGCAAAACATCCTTAGAGCTGGCTATTATAAGTAATCCTAACGCTACGCCCCCAATAACCACAAATTCCGATACATGCAATAAAACAAGAGGATTACCACCGGCTAATACAAATCCACCAAGTACTGAACCCAAAACAATAATGTAACCTATGACCAGTAACATAACTAATGTTTTAATTCGGCGATAATTTTTTTCCTTAGTCGGTTGATAGCTTCGGTGTGAATTTGGCAGATACGCGATTCTGTAACACCAAAAACTTTGGCAATTTCGGATAAGCGAAAATCCTCTAAATAGTATAAGGCTAAAAGCTTTTGGGTTGGTTTTGGAAGTTCCTTTAATTTTTCCTTGATCAAAACAATGAGTTCTTCTTTTTCGAGAATTTCACGACTGTTTGATTCGGTTAAGTCGGCAAGTATTTCTTGTAGCGAATGATTCTCATCGTTTCCATCGCCATCTACAGAACAGCCGATATCAAGGGGCAAAAAAACTATTGGCTGTGACAAATTTTGTAATTTTTTATAACTTTCAAGATCAATTTGTAATTTTTGACATATTTCCTGTTCTGTCGCTGGACGCTTTAGCGTTTGTTCTAGGTCACTGACGGCTTGACGAAATAATTTCACCCTTAATCTTGCCGAACGTGGTAACCAATCAATCCTACGAAGTTCGTCGAGCAAGTTACCACGAATTCGAATAGCCGCATACGCTACAAAAGAATCGTTACAATGGGGATCAAAATTCTGTGCAGCGGCGATCAGCCCGCTTAATCCTACCCCGTACATATCGTCACGAGAATAATTCGATGGAAAATGAAGAGCCATTCTTCCAACAATAGATTTTAACAAAGGTAAATATTGCTTTACTAAGTCCCAATTTGGTTCCTTTACGGGATGATCTACCTTATAGGTTTCTTTTAATGTGCCTTCGGTTGGCTTACAGTAAGTAACTGTTGCGTTGAGAGTCATTTAATTTATTTAATGGGTTTCTTTTGAGCCTTCCTTATCAAGGGAAACTTCTTTTCCAAAGGTTTGTTTTCTTATTGTTTCAAGATGAATTTCAATGATATACTGTAATACTTTTGCTAAAAGGCCACCGATAATACATCCGACAACAGCGTTTTGTAATACAACAATCATTTCATTCTTAACCACTAAGCCAGTTACCAGTGTTAATAAAAAAACAAAAAAACCACCGAGTACCAAAAAATATTTTTTAACGGTTTCGCTCATCGATTTTATTAAAGGTAGCATATTTTGTTCCGATTTTAAATAATCGGTAAATCGGTGTCAAAAGGCGGATTAGACATAGCACTTTTCTTTGTATTCAGTGAAGCACATGTGAGAGTGGTTTATTTTGAAGCCTAGTTTTTAAAAAAGATCGTGAATTTTTAAAGGGTCCGAAATAATAAGAAGCCTAAAAAATATTCGAGGTTGATTAGGAAGGGAAAATTTCTAGATAATATCGAAATTGTTATATAAAAACGTTCTTATTGTAACCTTACTCAACAAATCTGAAAAAACGTGCCCAAAATTTGTACGTTTAAAATGGTGCCCGTATATTGTGGGGATTTTACATATAGCGCAAACATCAAAGGAACATCCAAAAACGTAGCCGTATAGCTGTGTAGAAGCCTCAAATTCGGTGTTGTATTTGGATTTTTTAGAGTGAATAAAAAATTCCCGAGTGTGTCGCCTTCGCTAAACTCGATCGGTATATGGC
>CAZDSI010000014.1:2157-3643 GCA_964508215.1 uncultured Opitutales bacterium | reverse complement strand
TGCAACCCGAAATAAATGTTGGTTTGAAGCCGCAACTGCGTATCGCGTGAATTAAATCGAAAGTTTGGAGCATTGAGAGAACGTTCGGATGGTTTTATAGCGCTCGAATCCAATAATGCGCTACGGTTAAAAGTATAATTGTTTAACCGATAGGTGTAACGGATCTCAATTCCTCCCAACAGCCAATACCATTGGGCCAAAATATTTGGTGTTATCGGCAAAGGTAATTCTTTCCCATTCGGCGGTGTTGAAGTGCGATGAATAGGTAAACCGGCTGCATTTACGAGTGCTCTAAAGTTTTTGTCTTGCAACGGCATATCAATATCCTTCGCTGGACAACAATAGGGCGGATTTTAATACACCTGAATCAACGATCTTGTATTCGCGTAATCGAACCGTTTTGTTGCTCTGAATTTCATTTGCATCGAGGACAAGCTGACCGTTTTGACCTTTAACAACCATTTTTTCATATTTGTCGGTTTCAACATGAACGGATTCAAAAGGTGTAACATCGGGAAACTCGGTAACATGACCACTAGAAGGCGTTGTTGATAGGTTACAGCGGATTGGAATTGTACCTGGAATGGTACGAATACGGTTGGAGCGCAAGAGCTGAATAAGGTCATCTGGACCAAGATGTTTTGGGGGCCCAAATCGCAAGTTGATGGTTCCTTTATCGATATCTTCTCTTACTTCTTGAATGGGCGCATTCATGCTCCCAAATTCACTTGGACCACTGTTTATGATGAGAGCTTTAGCCAAAATGTTTTCGGCCAAAAATGCCTCCTCAAGTAGCCAAGAACATTTGCCTTCGTATTGTAAGGGGGCTGTGGCATCGTAAAAGATTTTTGCCAATCCGGTGGTCAAAGGTGTTGAAATTGAATCAACCGTGCTGCGCTCGTAAGTTTTAGACACCGCGTCGGTAGTTCGTATACGAACGGCTACTTCGCGAGTTACAACGTTTCCATGTGCGTCTTGATAGCCGATTTGTGCACGGATGGTTTCGGTGGCAACTGTCCGATTCATCCATTTTGATACAGCGCCTTCGATAAGTTCGTTTGGAAGCGATGTTTCACGTCGAACATTTTTAAGTGTTAAATTTGAAATCCCCGAATTTCTTAACACCGGTAAATGGTTTTGCCACCAGGAAATATTTTCAACATCAAGTGGTGTCGTTTTTACATTTTGTCGGTGGGTATGAACTTTTGCCCCGTCGAGCTCGAGCGTGAAAACAAGCGACTTGAATTCACGGCCAGTCGCATTTTCAGGATAGCGATCAACGGCTAATTGTTTCCAGATGTGACCGTTTTCGGTGTGTGAATATTCATACTTTATGACAACGGATCTTACCTGCAAATCATGTCGTGGATTTATTTCAATCTCTTGCAATTGGTTAAGTTCTAGAGAGAAAGTCTTGCGTTGGACACGCCGTACACAGTTAAGTTGCGATAGAGGAGAAGCAGAATACTCGAACCATACGATAGCG
>CAZDSI010000014.1:240-2141 GCA_964508215.1 uncultured Opitutales bacterium | reverse complement strand
GGAGAACACGCTGAATGGCTTCGGCACAACTGATATCTTTTATTTCATCAAATGGAAAATAAAAATCCAACCCCTGTAGGTTACCAATTTGAAACAGCGCACCCTGATCAATCGCATATTGCCCAATAAGACGAATCTGTTGTTCGGCGGTTATTCGGTTTCCATTTTCGTCTTGTCCAAGAATGATGCGTCCTTTTTCAGCGCTACAGGTTTGAATGCCGCTTTCGGTTTGTGCGGTAATGTATTGCCACTTTTGTTGATAAACGAGATGTTCAAGATACCACCAGGGTCCCGAAAGTTCATAAATTCGCTCTTCTTGGTTAAACTTTCCAGTGGTCGGTGTTTTTGTCACAAGGCCATGAAACCAGCGCTGGTTTTTGTAAGCAATGGTAACCGTATGTTCGGGCGCGAAATGCAGAGGGGTGTCTATGCTTGCGCTAAGATCGTAAAAACGAACCATGTCAATACCTTGGTTAAGGGTTCGACGTGTTAAACGACCTATACACCATTCGTGTAGCGGCTTTTCAGTCCCTTGGTAACAAAGTGTCCAGCTCATAACGAATTAATGTCTCAAGTATTTGAGTTGTTGTGTATGCTCTTCGACTTGTGCTTCCATTCTTTCAAGACGTTCAAGGCACTTTTCTAAAATTTCGTACAGGGCCTCGACCAAAAATTCCGAATGATCCGTTTCAATCGTTTCTTTATTGAGTTTCATAATTTTTTCAATTCTCATCCGTAGACATGATAATGATGAAAAGAAGCATTTGCGGTACAATGTGAGGTAACGTCTCGAATACAGGCATTCTCGAGTACAAAACGTTCATTTTGTTCGTTTTCCAATTCCAATACAAGGTTACCCTGTGTGTGAATAAAAGAGTTTGTATGGATGAAAATATATCGTTCGGCATCCGTTGCGGACAGATGTTTTTTGCCGATCGAAAAAGAAAATTCAGTTCGAAAGTTTCCACGGTCAAAGGCCTTAGCGGTTTGTGCACGGATTGTTTTGGCAATTTGTATTTCTTTATGACCGTTTATGCGCACATTAAACGGTATTTCTTTGAGTGCTTTACCGGCCGCTAAAACATGGCTATTAAAAGTTATTTTCATAAAACTATTGCGTTAAAAAATGCATTTGAACCCATTGATGATGAGTACCGGTTTTAATTTCTGCCCATGGGAGTTTTGCTTGTAGAAGAAATACTCCTGCCCATGGTGGAACCTCAAAGTACTGGCCGTGTAAACTTTCGGCCAACTGTTCGGCAAGATCCAATAAATTAGCATTATCGTGAATATCGGCTCCTAGTGCCAATTGTATCGATATTTGCTCAATACAGAGCTCGCCAATATTTTCAACCAGCTTTTGAGGTACTGGATGAAAAACGCACAATGTCCGGCCTTTATGAGTGACCAGTTTTTGCTCATGCTCTAATCCGCCAACCCCACGTGGTACAACGGTTATATTTCTTAAAAACTCTTTCGGAGCAAGAAATTGAATCAAGGCATTTTGAAGTTTTTTGCAGACTCCGTTCATAGTCCGTTGAGTGTTTTATTGTTAACCGTATTTTTCCGAAATCGTAGCGCCTCGATACGTTGCTCTGTGCTAGTCTGATCGGTCTTTGGATCGGGATTTTTTTCCTCTTTAATTTCCTTTTCCCATACCTGTGTCAGTCTTTCCAAGGCATGTCGGGCATTTTGAGCGTTACGAACTTGATCCGTCGATAATTGGAATTCCGGCACCCGTGACTGCAAGGCTTCTATAATTAAGAATATGGCCAATAATTTGCATTCGGTTGGAACAGCATTGGGCGTGGTGCTTTTTTGCCATACCCTTGGCACAAAGCTTTTCAAAAAATTACACACGTCACCGATAATGGCCAAAAGCGGGTCTTTGCTTTCGCCTA
>CAZDSI010000014.1:0-214 GCA_964508215.1 uncultured Opitutales bacterium | reverse complement strand
GTAGCAACTGTAATTGGTCGTTTGCCAAGTAATTGGCAACATCTTCTGCGTGAATTTCTATCCAGGTTAACATATTTTTTAAGGGAAAGGGCCTCTGGAACCATATTGGCTCCAGAGGAAGTTTGTTCTTTATCCGATGATAATTTTTGCTATACCTTTAGTAGAGGTTATAACGATGTTGCTGTAATGTTCGACCGTGAGGTCGGTATACTTG
>CAZDSI010000013.1:28314-34986 GCA_964508215.1 uncultured Opitutales bacterium | reverse complement strand
TAAACTCGGCTGACACCGTTGATTTCGTAAAGCTCCAATTCACTTTGCAGCTTCCAATACCGTCAATAATTTTTTCGTCGTTTGTAATTAATTCGGGTTGCTCGTACCTGAAATAATAGCTGTTGCGTAATCCAAGTCCGGTTGCGCAATGTTTTCCGTAGAAGCAAGGAAGCGTTTTGATGTTTTGCTCGAAAGTTAGTTCGGGTACAAATACCGGCAGATAAAGGTTTACAGGCCAATCAAAGATTCCTGGACAATGAGGGAAAGCCAATGAGTCCGATTCATCGGATTTTCCATGGCTGCTAACCAGTGGTAATTGAACTTGTAAACCGCTGGCAGCGTCTTGGTAAATAAATAAGCCACGTTCTTTTTGCGATGACTTATCAAAACATATGAAGCGTCCACCGGTTTTACCTAAAACTGAATTTGCGTTTAATTTTGCTCCAATTGTTTTTGCCAAACGCGACCATTGTGAAAGATAACGCGCTGCATCAAAGCTAACGGTTCGTGTTGTTTGGTAAGATAAAGCGGTTCGTTCGTCATCTCTGACAACCAAAAAACCATGCTCCTGGTCCATGTATGTGACAAAGAAATATTGGAACAAGCGCCGTAGACAGTCTAAATAAAGTTCCTTTTTTTCTTCGGCTATCCACCCATCACGCATAGCTTGTAAGATCATGCTAATGCAGTATATTTGGCCATATACACCAACTCCACGCCCATAGGCCCAGCCAAGCCCGTCCGAACGAACGATATCGGGTAACATACGTAGATACTTTTCCGCATAGGTTCGAATGCTGGGCAACTTGCGTTCGCATAAATGCAGATTAACATGCATTTTTAAGGCTTGCCGAATAAAAATAAAACTCATTAGGCCAGAAATGTCAAAAATGCCGGTAGACCCTTGTTCATCTTCATCGGCAAAGTACCCGTTGGTGCTGTTAAGTTGAATTCTTTCCAAAAAACGATCGATTAATTTTCCAGTGTCATCTTTTTTGGTCAATCCCATGCTGTATCGTGCAACCGCCTTGGCAATATTGAAAGCTTGATCTTGTCCCACGGCATCGGTGCGTGCCAAAAGTTTTTTATCCAGTTGTACTCGTGTAGGTTCTAGTAATCTTTCCCATACTAAATTGCGCTGTTTAGCTGGGCCAAACGCCAATAAGCCAAGGGAAGAATAAGCCAACGCACGACTGTTTTCGACGGCAACGAAAGCTTGAGCTGTAAGGCAACGTGCTCCTAAATCGATAATGTCAAACGAATCTACCTGTGTTTCGTGTGTAGCTCGATAAAATTCTCCGATTGCCGCAAAGGCATGTGCGCCTTCTTCTTGCAAGAATGGTTCATTTTCAACCGGTGCAACGCTCCCGTCTTCTTTAATGGCACTTAAATTATGACCCAATATTGAATGGGCCATATCCAAACATTGATTAGCAAAATTTTGCATGAACGATCAATACCGCAATGGAATGAAATATTGTTAATGTGACCAACGAGTAAAAAATGTCAAGAACCTAACTCTCCTGTACAAAAAAAGGCTTACGAGCCCTTTTAATGGGAAGACCTGACATTGATGGACAATGTTTAAGGTACAGGCGTTTTTAGACTTTTTGCAAGTTAAAAAATAAAATTCCAAGACTTTGTTTATATTTGGTTCATGGGGTATCCTTGCAAGTTAATGTGGCACAAATAAGATTTTTGCTCATTAAGGATTCTGCTGCCTATTAAAATGCCTTAAGCCCTTTTAAAAACGTAATCTTGATAATAAGACCAAAAATTGTGATAAAATAGCTAAGCTTGGAGAAGCCTAATGGAAATTGAAGGAGAAACAGGTAATGGGAACAATTGATTATTACAACAATAATGCGCAATCTTTTTATGAAAGAACGGTTAAAGAAGACATGTCAAAACATTACAACAAGTTCTTAAATTTGTTACCAGCCAAAGCTAGTGTTCTCGATGCCGGGTGTGGGATTGGGAGAGACAGTAGTTATTTCTTAGATAAAGGCTACAAAGTAACTGCATTTGACGCATCTGAAGAAATGGTGAAGTACACATCACAAAATACTAAGTTAAATGTACGACTACTAAATTTTCAGGATATGGGTTTTTACGAAGAGTTTGATGGTGTCTGGGCTTCGGCTTCGTTATTGCATGTTTCTTATAATCGAACCAGATGTGTATATGAGAAAATCTGTAACGCTTTAAAACCTAACGGTATATTTTACGCTTCCTATAAGTATGGTGATGGGCATATGAGTATCGATGGACGTGAATTTTGGAATATGACGGAATCGTCTATACTCCAATATTTAAATGGCTTATTTCAAGTAGTTGATGTTTGGACAAGTCCAAATAAAGGCCCATTTTCTAGCCCTAGCCAAATGTGGTTACAGTTTATTGCTAAGAAGAATAGTACTATGATTGCTACGGCTTAATGTTGTTTTTTCTTTTCATTAGTTCGAAAGGCAGAAGATTAGGGAACCCCATGTGTGGTTTAGTCCTGATATAGTGTTCTTTAGGAGTAATAAAAACTGGGCATGTTGTTTTTTTACGTTTGGAGTACCGCTTGAGCACCGACGAAAGTTTCTTGTGTGCGGCGTTCGTAGGATAACTAAAAAACCGTTTGATTCGTTAAATTATGCTAAAGTCTTCTTTTTTAGGATAAAGCATTTTAGCGTGAAAATATTTGCCGGAGCGGCGAGCTGCTTTGCCAGTAGCTTAGGTATTGATCATGTAATGATTTTATATTATGGTTAATATCAAAAACACAAAGTGTTAGGGTGGTTCCGTGAAATGTAAGAGCTTAACGGTATGTTCTGGTTTGCAATAAAACCGTATTGACTTTAGAAAATGAAAAGTGCCTATTACTAAAAGGGAAGGGTGCATTCGCTTTGTGGTAAAACATGAAGAGGAAAGTCCGGACACCATAGGACAGGATTCCTTGTGAAAATGAGGGCCGATGAATATCAAAAGTTCATTGGACGGATAGTGTCACAGAAAATATACCGCCTTTTTAAAAAAAGGTAAGGGTGAAAAGGGGGTGTAAAAGACCACCGCTTCTACCAGCAATGGGGAAGGCACGAAAAACCCAATCCGGTGCAAGACGAAATAGGAAGTTGAGTGGTCCGCTCGATAACTTCGGGTTCGTCGCACTTTTCGTTTTGAAAGGAACGCTTTGCGTTAGATAAATGAATGCAGCTCTGCGTTAAGAGTATCCGGCTTATACCTTCCCTCTCGTTTCTTTTATAGTGGCTCTATAAGCAGCTTTGGGTTGCAAAATTAAGAAGACTTCATCTCCTTGAATTATAATTTCTGAGGTTTTTTGAGAAATCTCGCTTGACATTGTTAGATATTGTTTCGAAAACGCCGAGATATGAAAGTTTTGCCTCGTTCTTTTAAAAATTTAGCCCTTATTGCATTAACAGCTATAGTCCCTTGTTTTTTAAAAGCCGGGATAAGCCGTTACGCCGTTCCTCAACAGCCAGGCTATGGTTGTCCCTTGTATCCCTGGCTTATATTGAATCACTTGAATTTTTTATCACAAAAATATGAAGGGGATCTTTCAAAAATTACTCCTGAAGATTTTTTGGACAAACGAGCTTGGTATGCCATAACATTTCCCTATTGCCGAAATTGGGCAACTACGGTCAATAACCTCATTATGGCAACCGAAAATAACGCTTTCAAATTCTTTTTTAATGCTTGGAAGGAAAATGGGATCTATTATGGTAAAATTTATAACAGCCAAGGACAATTATTTCACGAAGCGGTAAGCAAAAATTTATTTGACCCCTTATCCTTTTTCGAATCTCATGCGCGGAAAGCGCTGATGCCTTTTACCTTAGTACAACTTACCTCCGAAAGCGAAGACATGTTAAGCTCAGCTATTCGAATGGTTGAAATGCCGATATATTTAGATAAAAACACGAAACAGTGGTTTTGCTATAATCCAAAAGCGAAAAGTTTTAAAGCTGTCGATGGTTTATATGGTGAGGCGCCTTTAAAACTATGCGAGTCATTGTCTCAGTTGACAACGGAGCAACAGCAGTATTTGGGGCTTACGGAAATTTTGTCAGAAGCTACAAGCGAAGTACCGGGTACTATAGAAGCTCCAAAAGATTTCAGCGACCACAAACTATTCGAAGAATATCTCCGTCAATTACAGCGCCAAACCGAAGAAAGCCTTCGCAAATTTAAGGCTCAATCTAAATTTTATGAGAGAATTTGCTATATGCCCTCTTCCGGTAGCACTTGTTTAGCCTATTACTATTTTGATCCTTCGATTAGTTGTGCACCCTATATGACTGGATTGTATATGTTAACTTTACTAGGATTGGGGATCGACTACACCACAGGCGAATGCTTTGCAGATTTAGATGATCAAAAATTAAGTTTAGTGCAAAGACATTTATTTGCTGCACATAGAGTCTTACAGCAAAGCCTAAGTCAATATACTGAAAATCCTTGGAGTTTTAAGGGGTCATTTAACCCGCAAAACTTTTTTGAATACCGGTTGGCACAGCTTTTTAAAACCAATACAGAACTTAAGGCCAGAGTTGAAGGGGTTGTCAACTTGGGGCTTTTTAAAGGCTATAGCTACTATAAAATAATGTCAGGTTTGTACGATAGTAAGGACTTAAAGAATCGTCGGTCACTTAGTAGTTTAATGCAGGATTTTTTGCCGTGTGAAAATTTAATACTTGCCTACGAGTTTTCGCAATCATTGCGCATGTTATGGCTTTATGCTAAATCAATAGAAGCATTTGCAACCGTATTGGAATTGGATAGTAAAGAGAAATTATTTTTACCTCTTTTGGGATATAAGATTTTTGGTGGTCAAGGAGTTGTTGATGAATTTTGTGGGGTATGGAGTGAAATAAGAGAGATGTTTTTAAAGTCCAACGTGCGTAATCTTGCTTCATTTCCGGAGCACGGCTTGGTTTGGAGCTTTGACTCTAGCTTATTTAAATTACAATCCCAAAAGCCGGTCTATGACAAATGGCTAATGCAGCAATTGGGGGTTGTAATGATTGATCCACATTGGGGTGCTGAAATAGATAATTGGTATAGAATTGAGGAACAGTAAAAAGATGGCTTCCTAGGTCTTGGGAAGCCGTTAGTTTTTAGAATGGAAGGAAATATTTTACTTTCTGTAACGCTGTTACCATAGGATAAATGGTTTGGCCTTATAAAAGAAAATTTTTATAAACTGAAAGTTTTGTGACGAAACTTTTCTGCTGTGGATGCCTGCTATATATTAAGCGACAGGGTTTTAAGAAAATTTTTGCAAAAATGCTTGCCTCTGAATAAGAACACCTATTCTTTTACGAATATAGTTAAAAGTTACATATTAGGGAAACGTTTATGATAAAAGCGGTTATAAAGACCCAGGGTAAGCAGCTTACGGTAGCCGAAGGAGATATCTTGAAGGTTAATCGTTATCCTCAAACCGAAGCCGGCAGTTTGATCGAAATAAAAGATGTTTTGTGCGTTGAAAATGGGGAAAAAGTGCAAATTGGCCAGCCCATTGTTGAAGGAGCTTCAGTAAGTATTAAGATTCTTGAAAATAAAAGAGCTGATAAGGTTCTTATCTGGAAACGCAAACGTCGTAAGGGTTATCGTCGTAAGCGGGGACACCGTCAGGAACTTTCGGTTATTAAGATCGAATCGATTAATGTTAAGAAGTAAGGTTTTTTTATGTCACAGAATAAGGGTCAGGGATCATCACGAAACGGAAGAGATAGTAACAGTCAAAGGCTCGGAGTTAAGTGTTATGCTGGCGAGCTTGTAAAAGCAGGCTCTATTCTTATGCGTCAGCGCGGAACACGTTTTTCTCCGGGATGTAACGTTGGCATGGGCCGTGATCATACTTTGTTTGCTTTAAAAGAAGGTGTGGTTTCTTGGGATAAGGAACATCGTTTGGTTTCCGTTTGTTAATATTAAGTAAAATTATTTAGTTAAGCTTAAAAAACCACCTTTGAGGTGGTTTTTTTATAGGGTTTTTAATGATTTGATCTTTGTTTCTGCAGAAAAAACCAAAGGTATATAAATAAATTTACTCTCGCTATTATATCGAAGGTTTAAAAGGCGAAGTGACGGGAGTTTGATACGGAATATTGTATTTAGCCGTTCTGATTTGAGTGTTCCACATTTCCATGGGTCTAGCACTGTCTCTATTCTTTTACGGAGAAAACTATTGGAATGGGTTCTAGAGGCACTTGAATAAATCTACACTCTAAAAATTGCCCATAATTGAAAGCTTTTCAAGTGTTTCAACGCTACTCATTCAACAGAACAATAAGGCGTAAGTTTGCCGATAATGCTCTCGTAAGTGATTTTTCTTGTAAGAAAAAATTGGTTTATATATTTTTAAGGCATGGAAGGTATTGGTATAATATTGTTTATTGTTGCTATCTTTGTTTTGGTAGGATTGGGCATTGTGCTCTCCTTTTTCAATGTTTGGCTGCGTGCCTGGTTGGCGGGATCTTACGTTAGTATTCCTACGTTGGTTGCCATGCGTCTAAGGCGTGTTCCCTATTCTTTAATTGTCGATGCGAAAATTACGGCCGCAAAGGCGGGAATTGATTTGTCGATTGATGAGCTTGAAGCTCATTATTTAGCCGAAGGAAATTTAATTCAAACGGTTCAGGCTTTAATTGCAGCGGCGAA
>CAZDSI010000013.1:9608-28293 GCA_964508215.1 uncultured Opitutales bacterium | reverse complement strand
TTAAATTTTTCGCGTGCTTGTGCCATCGATTTGGCTACAAAAGGAACCGGTAAGAGCGTTGTTGAGGCCGTACATACCTCGGTTAATCCTAAGGTCATCGATTGCCCAAAGCCGACACAGGAAAAGATTACAATTGATGGTGTAGCCAAGGATGGTATTCAGGTGAAAGTTCGTGCTCGTGTGACAGTTCGTACGCATTTGGATCGTTTCGTGGGTGGTGCACAAGAAGACACAATTATTGCGCGTGTCGGTGAAGGTATTGTTGCCACAATTGGTGGCGCTGAAAACTATAAGGCAGTGCTTGAACATCCCGATGAAATATCGAAAGTCGTTTTGAAGCGTGGGTTAGATGTTGGTACGGCTTATGAAATTTTATCGATCGATATCGCCGATATTGATATCGGCGAGAATATCGGAGCCAAACTTCAAGAATCTCAGGCTGAAGCCAACAAGAACATGGCTCAAGCCCAGGCTGAAATTCGTCGTGCCAGTGCCGTCGCATTAGAACAGGAAATGCGTGCTCGGGTGGAGGAAATGCGTGCGAAAGTTGTCGAAGCTCAGGCAAAGGTCCCGATGGCAATTGCCGATGCTTTCCGCCAGGGAAATTTAGGCGTAATGGATTATTATCGCATGGAAAACGTGAAAGCCGATACGGGCATGCGTGAATCTATTGCCAAACCGGATAATAAAAACAATCAAAGCTTTTCGGAATAAAATTCCTTATGCCAAGCGGATTCGAGATTTTTTTCGTTCTTTTGGCGGTTCTTGTATTTTTGGCAAAAGCTTCGGTTCGGAAGTCGCAGTCTGACGAGGGAGAGGGTAGTACAAAAACTTATGTCCCAAGCGAAGCTGAAATAAAAAGAGAGATTGAACGTCTAAAAGCCGAACGTCGACAGAAAGCTTCGGGGTTGGAAGTAAAATCAAAACCTGTGTCGGTTAAGCCTGCGAAATTTGTAGCACAAGTTAAACAGTCCGTAAAACCACTCCCGACGAAGGAGCCTCAAAAGGTTATTCCCCAGCCCTTTATCCCAGTTGTTCAAAAGGTTGTAGCCGCTAATTACACCAAATCACCATCGATTTTGTCGGCAAGCTTATTGCGTAAAGATATAAGACGTTTAATTGTCGGAAAAATTATTTTAGATCCACCGGTAAGCCTGAAAAATTTTAGATATTAACCTCCGTTACACTTAGGATTTGAGTGTAAAAGAAATAGGGTTTAATCACTGGATTAGCAAAGACCGAAGATCTTGGCACGAAAATGCTCTGCATTTTATAATTTCTTTCGCATTAGCCCATAATCCGTTGCCCCGTCGATGCTAGTAGGCATCGAATTAAAAAAGATTCATTTTCCTTTTTGAAGATTTAAATAAAATGCAGAGCATTTTCAGTTTCAAGAGCTGTGCTCCTGGCACAAAAAGAAAGAGTTTCCGATATACTAACCCTGATACACGCTAAAAAATGCTTTCCTTTCAATATTTTTAGCTTTATGCCTTATTATCATGTTAAGAGCCGGTATTGTTGGACTTCCAAATGTTGGTAAAAGTACCTTATTCAACGCGTTGACACGCACACGTAAGGCCGAGATGGCGAACTATCCGTTTTGCACGATAGAGCCAAACGTTGGTATTGTTGAAGTGCCAGATTCGCGATTGGAACCTTTGGCAAAATTGGTTCATACGCAGCAGCTTGTACCGGCCGTGATTGAACTTGTTGATATTGCCGGGCTTGTTAAAGGGGCTTATAAAGGTGAAGGATTAGGTAACCAATTTTTAGCCAACATTCGTGAGGTTGACGCTATTGTCCAGGTTGTTCGATGTTTTGAAGACAGTGATATTTTGCACAATATGGGGAATGTGGATCCTCTGCGTGATATCGAGGTGATCAATACGGAGCTTTTGTTGGCCGACTTGCAATCGGTTGAAACGCAACTTGAGCGTACACAAAAGCGGGCAAAAGCTGGAAATAAGGATGATTTGGCACTTGTGGCCCTTTTACAGAGAGTTCAAGAGCATTTAAATGGCAGTCAGCCGGCTTATACGTTAACGTTAGGCGAAGAAGAAGTACAACGTTTTAAAACGCTTGGATTGCTGACCGGTAAGCCTGTTTTGTATGCATGCAATGTTGCCGAAAAAGATCTTTCAAATCCAACCGCCAATGCATATGTTCAGCGGGTTCAAGAATGGGCACGCCAACATACGGGATGTGAATGTTGTTTTATATCGGCAAAACTGGAGGCCGAACTTGCCGATTTGCCAAAAGCCGAAGCCGATGACTTTTTAAAATCACTTGGGGTAAAGGACAGTGGTGTTTCACAGCTGATACGAGCGACCTATCATTTGTTGGGCCTAGCTTCTTTTTTTACGGCGGGCGAAAAAGAGGTTCGTGCGTGGACGTTTAAACAGGGAATGAAAGCTCCCGAATGCGCTGGAGTCATTCACACCGATTTTCAAAAGGGATTTATTAAAGCTGAAGTTATCTCCTACGAAGATTTTGTGAAATATAACGGTCATGTTGGAGCACGTAAAGAAGGGAAAATGCGTCTCGAAGGCAAGGAATATCTCTTTCAAGACGGTGATGTAACCATCTTTAAATTTAACGTTTAGGGGCTGCATGTCAAAGGGCCGGGTATTTGTTTTGACCTACGGATGTCAAATGAATGAGCGTGATAGCGAAGCGCTAAGGACATCACTTGAGGCCCAGGGGTATACACTTGCCGAAGACGAGCATTCGGCGGATATAGTACTTTTAAACACCTGTAGTGTTCGTGAATTGGCCGAAGTAAAAGCTATCGGGAAAGCGGGGCATTTATTACGCCGTAAGAAAAGGGTACCAAACTTTAAGGTAGGGATTATTGGATGTATGGCGCAAAACCGTGGCGCAAAGCTATTGGAAGAATTGCCTGGTCTTGATTTTATCGCCGGTCCGCAGAGTCTTTCAAAGATTCCAAAATTACTGGATAATCTCATAAGTAGCCCCGCTCAAAATATAGACGGACAAGGTCCCTACGATTTTAGTTTTTACGAAAAGCTATCGAAAAAGCCTCGTGTAAGCGCTTTTGTTCCGATTCAGCAAGGATGCGATATGCATTGCTCCTATTGTATTGTTCCCCAAACTCGTGGTGCCGAGCAAAACCGTGCACCGGAATCAATTCTGAATGAGATTCGTAGTTTAGCCGAACAGGGGACTCGTGAGATTATTTTATTAGGGCAAATTGTTAATAAGTATCAGCATTCCGATTTACCAGGCTCCCGTGAAAAGACTTCGTTTGTTCAATTAATTGAGAAGATTTCTGAAATCGACAAAATTAAGCGTATTCGGTTTGTATCACCGCACCCCACTTATTTTCGGCAGGATCTTATCGATGCTTTTGTGAGGCTTCCAAAACTGTGTCCTTCCTTGCATTTGCCGATTCAAAGCGCTTCAAACAAAATTTTGCGCGCGATGAAGCGTCCTTACACCAAAGAAAAACTATTTGGATTGATTTCGCAGTTACGCGAACGTATCCCCTCGATTGGGTTATCAACTGACATTATTGTGGGATTCCCCGGTGAGACCGAAGAAGATTTTCAAGAAACCTATGCCTTTTTTGATGCCGTTGGTTTCGAAATGGCCTATATTTTTAAGTACAGTCCACGTCCGGTTACGGATGCGCTTCGGTTGCAAGAGAATAACATTCCCGACGAAATTAAGGAAGTACGCAATCGGGCACTTTTAAACCTGTTGCACAAGCATTCGGCGCAAAAACACGAAGCGCTTGTGGGATCGGTTCAAGAAGTTCTGATCGAAAATTATGCTCCTAAACGTCAAGGCCGTTTAATGGGCCGTACGCCTTGTTATAAAAAAGTTATTCTGGAAGCTCCGCCTTCGTATCTTGGCCAAATCATTTGGACCAAGATTGAAACAGCTTCGGCAAATACTTTAATGGGTACATCGGTGATTTGAGTTTTTTCTAACAACAATAAATGGTTGTTACTGAAAACGGCTTTTTTAACACATAAAGCGTTTTGGTATTTTTGGGTTATTCTCTTTCGAATAGAGCACCGAAGTTTAATGTAAAAAAGCGAAAGTTTGGAAACTTTTCCTGTGGCAATTTTTTACCACCATTACACGGGGAAAAAAGGAAGTTTTTCTCCGTAGCACCCATTAAAGAAGTTTTTATATCAATGAACCCCCAAAAGCAGTTCTCTAAAGGAAACTTTTAATTTGATGTGAAACCTCTTTAAAGGCGATTTTGCCAGCCTTTTTGTTGGCCTCCTTTAAGGCGGAAAATGAATAGTACTGGATTTTTTGTCGTTGCGTATTTTTGTCAATCTGTTATGATGAGTTAAATCATGCTAAGTAAAGAGAAGATTTTGGATCTCTTAACAACAACGGATGCAGATACGTTAATGGCCCTCTGGCAAAAGGCCGACGGTATTGTTAAAACAAAAATACGGAACAAAGTTTATATCCGCGCGTTGGTTGAAATTGGCAATATTTGCGAACGAAATTGCCTTTATTGCGGCTTGAGAAAAGGAAATGGGTTTTTAGAGCGTTATCGTATGCCGCTTGAAGAAATCGTTAAGCATGCGGTAACCTTGGATAAGATGGGTTATGGCACCATCGTCTTGCAATCCGGAGAAGATGCAGGTTATACAGTTGATAATATTGCGGATATTATAATAGCTATAAAACAGAAGACACAGTTAGCAATTACGTTAAGCTTAGGTGAAAGAAATGGTGCGGAACTTGCCTTGTGGAAAAAATGTGGAGCTAATCGCTATCTTTTACGCTTTGAAACTTCAAATCTTGAACTTTTTAAGAAGGTTCATCCCTCGCGTGAAAACATCGAGAAAATATCTTCCCACCAACGGTTAGGGCTCTTAAAAACAATTCAAGAGTTAGGATATGAGGTGGGTACAGGTTTTATGATTGGACTTCCCGGTCAGACCTATGACGACCTTGCAAACGATTTACTTTGTTTAAAAGAAATGGATATCGATATGGTGGGTATGGGGCCTTTTATTCCACATCCTTGCACACCGCTTTCAAAATTATCTTCCAGCGAGAAAAATTTTTTTCAGGTTTTGCCAACACCGGATATGACCTATCGATGCATTGCGATTGCGCGATGTCTATGTCCTTTAGCCAATATACCGGCAACTACGGCTCTTTGTGTTTTAGATAAAGACGGACTTCGGTGTGGGTTAAGTCGTGGTGCAAATGTGTTTATGCATGACACAACGCCCGATAAATATCGAAAATTTTACGAAATTTATCCTGGGAAAACAAATCTATCGCCTCCTGATCTTACGGAACTTTATCACTTGATTCGCTCGATCGGTAAAAACGTTGGGAATGGGCAGGGAACATCCGAGAATTTTATCCACAAAACGGCAAAAGCATTATGATAGCACAAACGCAAAAATTAGTTTCAAAGATTTACGAAGAAACAACGCAGTTAATAAACGAGCCCTCTTTAAATGAGCTTTTAAAGACTTCGGTAGATCGTATTGAGGTAAAAGATATTATTGCCAAGAGCCTTGCAAAAAAACCTTTAAGTGTCCAAGAAACAGCCAAATTGGTAAGCGTTAAAGATCCGACATTGCGAAATGAGGTCAAAGCAGGAGCAAAGTTGTTAAAGGAAAAAATTTATGGTAATTGTTTGCTCCGTTGTACATTGGTAACCAGTGTGTAAATAATTGTTCCTATTGCGGTTTTCGCCATTCCAATAAGGATATGGTAAGAAAGACTCTAACGGAACAAGAGCTCAAAGAAGAGGTTAAGGCCCTACTGGATCAAGGACATAAGCGCTTAATCCTTGTTTACGGGGAGCATCCACAGTATCAGGCAAAATTTATAGCGGAAACCGTCCAAGTAACTTATTCGGTCCATTCCGGTAATGGAGAAATTCGTCGTGTTAATATCAATGCTGCACCTTTGACCGTAGAAGGTTTCCGAACGGTAAAAGCCGCTGGCATTGGGACCTATCAAATATTTCAAGAAACTTACTCTCCTACGGCTTATAAAAATTGGCATCCAGCAAATACGCTTAAGGGTGATTTTTTATGGAGGCTAGATGCTTTTAACCGTGCCTTTGAAGGAGGTATTGACGATGTTGGGATGGGTGCCTTGTTTGGTCTTCATGATTGGCGTTTTGAAGTATTAGGGTTGGTCAGTCACGCATTGCATTTGCAGAAACATTACAATTGCGGTCCCCATACGATCAGTTTCCCACGATTAAAGTTAGCGAGTGGTGGTGTGCAGAAAAATATAGCTTCCGCTGTCAGCGATGAAGATTTTAAATACTTGATCGCCGTTTTGCGATTAGCCGTTCCTTATACGGGACTTATTTTAACGGCTCGTGAGCCCGTTGAGATCCGTAAGGAGGCTATAGAATTGGGAGTTTCGCAGATCGATGCGGGTACATGTATTGAATTAGGTGGATACCATAAAAAAGAATCGGAATGTCAATGCTTAGAGAAAGAACAATTTGAAATCGGCGACGAACGTAGTCTTGACGAGGTGCTTGGGGAACTTATTAATACAGGCTATGTTCCCAGTTTTTGTACGGCTTGTTATCGCAAAGGTAGGACCGGTGAACATTTTATGGAATTTGCTATTCCTGGTTTTATAAAAAGCTTTTGTACTCCCAATGCAATTTTGACGCTTGCTGAGTACCTTGAAGATTATGGTCAAGAAAAGACAAAAGTCTCTGGCAATGCGCTTATCGAAAAGCTAATGAATGAGATTCAAGATAACGTATTAAAAACACAACTGAAGGAAAAACTTCGCCGCATTCGGGAAGAAAAAAAACGTGATCTTTTATTCTAAAAGCCATGTTACCGACTAAAGGATTTCGCTTACATATTGGTATTTTTGGACGTCGTAACGTCGGAAAATCATCTCTTTTGAATGCTTTTACCAATCAAGAGATTTCTATCGTTTCGGAAATGGCTGGAACGACCACAGACCCTGTTGAAAAAGCTATCGAAGTATTGCCCATTGGGCCTTGCCAAATTATTGATACAGCTGGTATCGATGATGAAGGTTTTTTGGGCTCGCTTCGTGTCGAAAAAACAAAAAAAATTTTTGACCGTACGGATTTAGCTCTTCTTGTAACGGCCCAGGGAGAATGGACTCCATTTGAGGATTCACTTTTAAAAGAGCTTGAATCGCGACGCATTCCTTTTGTCGTTGTCAATAACAAGGACGATTTGCCGATAGAAACATCCTCGCGTATTCCAAGAGATTATATCAATGTTTCTTCCTTGGAACGGCATGGTATTCTTGAGCTTAAGCGAGCAATACTAGATATCTTACCGAAGGATTTTTGGGATGAACAACGTATCGTTGGGGATATTGTAAAAAAAGGCGAAACGGTTATTCTGGTGATTCCTATCGATAAGGAAGCACCGCGTGGTCGAATTATTTTACCGCAGGTTCAAGCCATTCGAGAGTTGCTTGATAATGAGGCTATAACCCTTGTTGTGAAAGAAACAGAGTTAGCACAGACATTTCGATCGCTAAGACACCCACCTCAACTTGTTGTGACGGATTCGCAAGCTTTTGCTCAAGTGGCTTATATTACACCGGCAAGTGTACCATTAACGTCGTTTTCGATTTTATTTGCACGGTTTAAAGGGGACCTGAGAACTTTTGTGGAAGGTGCAAAAGCCATTGATCGCTTAAGATCGGGTGATAGAGTGGCTATTTTGGAATCTTGTTCTCATCATCCTATTGAAAACGATATTGGGCGTCATCAGATTCCAAATTTATTGGCTAATAAAGCGGGTGGGCCCGTGCGCTGGGAGACGTTCTCGGGGCATCAGTTTCCCGAGAATATCGGAGATTATAAGCTAGCGATTCATTGTGGCGCCTGTATGACCAATCGAAAAGAAGTTTTAAGTCGTATCCTTCATTGCCAAAGCCATGGAGTGCCGATCACGAACTATGGTATTACGACTGCCCATTGTAACGGTACTCTTGAGCGTACTTGAAAACCTTTTAATCTATCAACGAGTGAAGCAAAAGCGTTGGTTTGTTCATAAAAGCTTTTTTGCAAAGTAGTTAAATGAAAATTTGTTAACAACACTACTTGTGGGCTTCTATTGTAGCTTACCCAAGAGCATAACTTACTTCGCTCCAAACGTTTTTATAACTAGCTAAAAGCTCGCTGTTGCCTAGAAACATTTTTGTTCCTTGGGTTTTGACTGCTCCCAATCCTGTAAAAAGCTGTACGGCCTTAGGGTTGAGCTCAGAAACAATAACGGTAGGATTGCTTTCGAAAGGGAGTTCGAAGATTTTTCCAAGCAATGCTAGGGCACAGTCTTCGTTTAAGGCTAAAAACGGGCCTATATGTTCACGTGAACAAACGGCGTATCCCAAAAGATTGCCCGCTTGATTTCGGGCAATAACTGTTCGTTCCAAAAATTTGTGCAGAAGGCACTCTATTACACGACTTCGTTCCATATTAAATATTTGACGGTCGAAGTGCACAATGTCTAAAATCATATTTTCCCAAGGCCGAAAAGCCGAAAATCTACCTTTGTGCTTCCATTGGAACTTTTCTTTTGGGAGCGAAAAGCAATAAACTTTTGCTAATCCTTTAAATCCAATTTTATTGTAGAGTTTAGCGCCGATGTCGGTCGCATTTAGCGATGTTACTTTGCAATTTGAAAAGCGCGGCATTATAGAATCCATGAGGAGCTTCCCGACTCCCTGTTTTTGGTATTGTGGTGTTACACTCACATAACCGATGTGCAAAAGTGTGTTGTAGTCAAAGGCTGCAACCGTACCGATGATTTTCTCACCGATACGCGCCGTTAGCCAATTGTTTGGGTAAAGCTTGTAGGAATCGTAAAATACCTCTATGTGTGCACCTACTTTAGGGGCGTTAAAAGCGTTTAAGAAAACGCCGAGCGCTGCATTAGCGTCTAGTGGTTTTAACTTCGAAATTTCTACTTTTTCCATAGAGGAAGGAAAAATGGGTTTAAAGCTAAATGCTTTCTATAAAAATGGCGAGTCAATGAAAAGTACTAAATTTATTTAACTCGTTTAAAGTAAGACTATATATCGTTAAAAGCTTTGTTTTAAATACAACAGTTTAATGCGGTTTTGGAACAAATATTATATGTTATTTTTGTGCTTTTTTATTTTTAAAGCAATGGTCAAAAACTTCCTTTGCGACAGGTACAGCTTCTTTAGCGCCCCAAAAAATTTCGTTAATATTGGTTTGTTCAATCATTACTGCCAATGCGATTTGTGGTTTTTCAATAGGGGCAAACCCAATAAACCAGCCAATATGTTTAAAATGCGATGAATTTTTTACCTTTACTTGGGAAGTCCCTGATTTACCAGCAATACGAATGTCCTTAATGTAGGTAAAGCGACTCGTTCCCTCTTCAACACTCGATTCCATACTGCCGAGCAACAAGTGGTAATCTTCTTTTTTTAATCCTAAAGGCTGTTTTACGTAAGCCGATACGGGATTTTCCGTTTTTTTTAAGGTTGGCCTTGTGAATGTTTCTTCCCGTGAAAGTGAGGCGGCAAAACAAGCCATTTGTAAAGGTGTAACCCGCAAGAAACCTTGGCCGATTGCCAAGTTTGCGGTATCCCCCTGAGTCCATGATTCATAAAAATGGTTTTTTTTCCATTGCGGAGATGGAATGAGCATACGATGCGTTTCGTATGGTAAGTCGATGCCTGTTGGTTCGTTCAAATGGAAACGATTGGCCTCATCACAAATAAGCTCCGGGCCACATTGCATTGCATATTTATAAAAAAAAGGGTTACAGCTAAATCGAATCGCTTCCATTAGATGCACCAAGCCATGTCCCGAATGGTTGTGGCAATGAAAAATTCGATTGCCGACACGAAAAGACCCCGTGCATTCGGCTGAACTTTTCTTATCAACAACTTTATTTCGTAACAGAGCTGCTGTTTCTATGAGTTTAAACAGCGAACCGGGAGGATATAAACCTTGCGTAGCACGATTCAGCCATCCGCCTTCCTGTGTAATTCGCTCAAAAACTTCTTTGGGAATTCTAGGACTGAGGTCGTTAAGGTTAAAGTCAGGTTTGCTGACCATTGCCAAAACTTCTCCAGTCTGAGCATCTAAAACTGCAACAGCGCCAACTTTGGTTTTTAAAGCATTTTCGCACACTTTTTGCAAATTTAGGTCAAGTGTCGTATGTAGGTCTTTACCAGGAATACTCGGAATCGAAAGTAAACAACGATTTCGTTTTCCCGATGGATCAACCATCCAAATTTCTCCACCGTTTAATCCACGTAGCTGTTCGTCGTAGTAATGTTCTAGCCCTGTTTTGCCGGCCTGCCGATGAAAGAAAAACGTCTTTAAGTTGTTACCCGGAAGTTCGTCAAGTGCCAATGCCGGAGATTGAGCGACATATCCCAGGGCATGACAGGCAATCGTTCCATTAGGATAATCGCGAACATTTTCAACCAAAACTTCTAACGCTGAGTTTGGTGGAATCTTTTCCATCAACAGCGTATAATCTTTTTCGCTTAAATCATCAATAACCGTTAAAGGCATCAATAATTCTTGATAAAAATGCTGCGCTACTCTTGCTGGACTTACAGATAGTGTCGAACGTTCTAGGGCTTGAAGATAGGGCGTTAAAACATCCGCTAATACGGCCCACAAGGCTTCCATTTCAAGATCTGCTTTGTCGATTTTTTTCGTAAGGCGTTTGATTTCTTGTGTTTTTTGCTGAATTTCTTTTTTCAGCAGGTCAAGCCTTACGACAAGCTGATAATGTAAGCGATTTCCGGCCAGCAAAAGACCGTTGCGATCATATATACAACCACGTGTTGCGGGATACAGGATCCTCCTTAAACATTGTTTCTCATCCAAATTCTTGTAAAGATCATAGGAAACCCATTGCTTCCATAAGACACCAGCACTCAGGAAACAAAACAATAGAATAGCCGCGCATTGTAAAAAACGTAATCGACCGAGGTCTGAACGATGTCTATCGACAAATCGCATAATAGCAACCTTTAGAAAAAAGCTTAGGAAACAAAATTTTAGTTTGCGAGAGAATTTTGTGCCAACAGGATCAAATAAATTAGAGGTAAAGCAAAATCTTAGTTAACTTCAACGCGTGTTAGGTGAAAGCTCTTGAGTTCCTTTGCTATGGAATTCTTCAAAGCGCTTTGAAGGTCGTTTATATACGATTAAAACTGCCTTAAGAATCGTACGTCGTTCGTGTAAAAACGGCGTATATCTTCAACCGCGTAAAGAAGCATGGCCAAACGTTCTACTCCCATACCAAATGCGAATCCTTGCCATTTATTGTTGTCGTAACCAACCGAATCAAAAACTTTAGGGTTTACCATGCCACAGCCCCATACTTCAATCCACCGATTTTTAAAATTTCCCAACTGTGGAACAAAAATATCTACCTCATAACTTGGCTCTGTAAAAGGGAAGAAACTTGGTCGTAACCGAGTCTTGAAGTTTTTCCCAAAAAAAGAATGAACAAAGTGATCAATAGTCCCCTTTAAATCGGCGACGGTTATACCTTCCTCCACACACAAGATTTCAATCTGATGAAAATTAAAATTATGTGTGGCATCAACAGTATCCCGGCGGAATACGCGACCTGGAGAAACAATTCTTAACGGTGGCTCATTTTTTAAAAGTGTACGAACTTGCACTGTGGAAGTGTGTGTACGCAAAAGATAGTTTTCTTCACCGTGCTTGGAAACATTAACATGTGTTTGCGATGGTAGAAAAAATGTATCCTGTTCATTACGTGCCGGATGATTTTCAGGAACATTGAGGGCATCAAAACAAAACCACTCTGTATCGATTTCAGGGCCCTCCATGATCGAATATCCAAGTTTTGAAAATATGGCCAAAATCTTGTCTTGAATCTGTGTCAAAGGGTGAGGCGAACAGCCAAAGTTGTCGGGAGAAGGCAAAGATAAATCTGGTATATCGCCGAGTGCCGACAATTGCTTTTGGCGGTTAATTTTTTCAAGATGTTCCGCGAATAATCTTTCTATATGCTCTTTTATTTCATTTAAGTATTTGCCTTTGGAAATTTTTTCCTCTGCCGAAAGATTACGCAACCCTTTTAATGCGGCCACTAACTTACTTTTACTACCCAAGTAAGTTGTTTTTAAAGCATATGAATCCTGAACAGAAGAAGCCTTTTTTAAGGCTTCCCTGACTTCGGATTCCAATTGAAGGATTTCTTCCACAATAAGATAAAATTAAGCTAAAGCTTGCTTAACTTTTGCAACGATTTCTTTAAAAGCGTTATCGTTGCGGATGGCCAATTCGCTTAATTGCTTTCGATCCAAAGAAATATTGGCCTTTTTTAGCCCGCAAATAAAGCGGTTATAGGGCAATCCTTCGGCTCTACAAGCCGCATTAAGACGAACGATCCACAGTTGACGAAATTCAGACTTCTTTTTGCGTCTATCACGAAAAGCATAGGCGCCAGCCCTTAATACCGCATCTTTTGCAAATGTATAAAGGCGTGATTTATTGCCAAAGTAACCCTTGGCCAGCTTGATCATCTTCTTGCGACGTTTACGTGTAGCAACTCCGTTTGTAACTCTTGTCATAATCTTTTTTTTAGTTTACCGAAGTAAGGTCGTCGTAAACCTTACATTCAAGTTTAAATTAGCGTTTAGGCAAAGGGAATTGACTGCTTGATTCGTTTGGCCAAGCCATTTGAATCCAAGGCCAAATCATGTGTCGCTTGACGCCCTTGGGCTGCCGATTTTCTTCTTAAAAAATGACGAAACCCAGGTTTACGGCGCATAACTTTTCCCAAAGCCGTCACCTTAAATTTTTTAGCAATTGCTTTTTTTGTTTTTTGCATTTCTCTTTAAGAAAGTAAAATAAGTGATGTTTTGTAAAGCCGGAAAATTTAGAAAATTAAAAAACTGCTCCAAAAATAATATCGGTTTCTTCAGCAAATTGCCGAAATAGTATAATGGCTATTTCGTTAATTTTATTTTAGTGTAAGAAAAAAAACGGATAAATTTCAAAATGTCTCAAATGTGTTTGTTCGTATAATGGCGAAGGCTTAGGTAGGATTTCCCATTGTTTAATTTGTTAATAATGTGTTTTGATAAGAAAAATTCATGAACGGAGTTGGTTATTTTCTGGCTGATATGGCTGCTCCTAGTTGCCATGCTAAACTAAGCAGCTTCTGGTTTGAAAACTTTGCGAAAGGTAGAGTGTTAAAATACCCCTTATTTTAACACTTTATTATTTTTTACGTTATGAGTAATTTAAAATACCGTTCGGTTTTTAGGGTCCTTTATTCTTTCGAATAAAAGAAAAGCAATTCGTTATTAGATTAGAGCAAGGCGTCATTTTCTCATAGAATTAGCCATAAATTTTCTTTTTGAAACAAGCGTTTGCAAATAACGCCGAAAAACTAAAGAGGTAAAAGTCTCTTGGCATACTATTCACGAGCATAAGATCACATAAGCCCGCAAAGATTAACATAATACTCCAAGTCCATACTAGGCATTTATCTAAAAAATAAAAATCATGAATGTATGCAATATATATTGGAATAAAAAGCCATAAGCCTACTATTAGAAGGCCAAAAGCTCCCCATTGCACAGCAATATTTACCAAATCATTATGAGGGTGAAAGCTCCAATTAACTAGGTTTGGCAATTCGTCTCCAGGGTTTCCACAGGTTTGCTCAATTTTAGAGCATGTTTGTTCTTCAGCACCTTCGCCTTCTAAGAATCCCTTACTTTTTTGGTGGTCAATATATAACCTAACCCAACTCGCGGTTCCATGGCCAAATAAAGGCTTTTCCTTAAAAAATATCCAGCCAAATTTCAAAAAACGTGTACGTTTTGGACAAAGCGTAGAACAAACTTTTTCTAATTTTAAAATATAATTGTTGGCTGATAAAGGGATTACTTTTTTTTCAATCGGTGTAATAATTAGCTTATTGCTTTCTACATTTTCAATCGGTGTAGTAATTGCCTTATTATTTCTCATGCTTTTTAATTTACTATCTTTTACTAAGTTTTCTGGGTTGGTACTTATAAAAAGCAAAGATAGTACTTGTTGATCAAATTGCTTTATTCTTTCCTTATAATGGCCATGTTTTGTTCCCCAAATATAGCCTCCAAAAGCAACAAAACAGCCAATCCAAGATATAAGAAAAATGCTTTTCGTTTTTATCAAACTAATACCCAAAAAAACGGCAAATAAAAAATGTGCTGCTAAAAGCATGAAGACACCTGTACGCTGTGTGTTTAGCGCAAACAAGTAAATAACGCCAATGCACCATCCGAAGAAATGTAGAAGACTATTTTGCTTTGATTTTTCCAATAAGGCTTTAATAAAAAAATACATACTTAGCATGCTAATAGCAGCACTACTAAAAATTGGATTCATTGGACGGAAAGGTGTGCCATGGCGGTTTTCGATATAACAGCAAATAGAAAGGAAAACTATTCCGCACACAAGTCCTTGAAAACAAAATTTGTAAGCTCTAGTAAAACTGTAAAAAAATGGGATGAGAAATATCGGATAAAAAGCTAGTCTGCTGTACTTAAGAAAAATACTCCAGGCCGGATTAAATTTTGAATGGGAATAAAAAATCCCAATAAAGGCTAAGAATCCGAAAAACAAACAAACCCAAATGTACATGTTTTTTCTAAAAATGGCACAAAATAAATGCCGAAAACTTTCATTACTATAAAGCAATATAAAGATACAAACGAAACATATTCCGGAACAAATATTCCTTAATGCGGTAGAAAAAAAACACCCAATGCCAAAGAAAAAACAGGCAATCTCGCTGATTCGAATTAGAAAATTTTGCTTATTCACATTCATTTTGATGATTTTTTAAAGGTTGTACAAGTAAACGGGTTTGTAAGCCCGGTATAAACTCCGAAAAAGGTTGGTTATTCGGTGTCTTATGTAAAACGTCACCAATCATGGCCAGTTTTGCATCCAGGTTATCAACCAAAGAAACAAAGACCGCTTCGGGGGTCGATGGTAAAACTGCAGCTCCCCACTCCAACTGGCCTTGGTGAGAAAGGATAATGTGCTCTAGCCGTTCTAGATAATCTTGTTCGAGGCGATGGCGTAAAGCTGCGCTTCGCAAAATACGATAACCGAGAACAATATGGCCTTGCAGCCGCCCAATAATTGTCTTATCTGCCCCTTCCTTTACGTTGAATGTATATTCTAACACTTTCCCAGCGTCATGCAACAGCGCACCGGCCAAAGCTAAATCGGCGTCAATTTCAGGATATAGCGGTAATAAAACCACTACAACTCTACCAACATGTACGGTATGCTCTAAAAGGCCGTGCTTATAAGCATGATGCATTGATACGGCTGCAAAGCTCTTAAAAAAAAGCTTCACCTAAATCTTCAAGGACTTGGTTTACGACGGCTTTTAATTTATCTTTTTTAATCTTTTCAACGTATGAAAAAAGCTCTGCCTTGAGGCTTTCTAGGGATTCGCGTGGTTTATCGACCAATTCATGTGCCCACTGCTCAATCTCTTCAACCGAGGCTTTCCTGACTTCTGTAACACGAGGACTAAACCGTTCGCCGTAGTTTTCAGCTTGTCCTTTGATGTATAAAACATCTCCATCTTCCTCTAAAGTAAGGACTTTAAAAAAGTCAAACGGTTGACTTGATTCAAAGCAATTGAAGGAAATATTTCCTTGATTATCCACAAGCTCAACATTTAAAAATTCACTTCCGTTACGACCGGTTTTAGGCGTAATTTTTCGCACACAAAGGAAAGTTTCAAATCCTTCGGTAAGAGGTAGCGCTTTTAACTGTTTAGTTGATAATCTCGCCTCCATGCACTAACTTTTATTTAAGAAGTAGTTTTGATCCAAGGGTTAGAAAAATAAACAACCCTGTCATATCTGTAATAGCCGTCAAGAAAATATAAGCGCTTTGAGCGGGATCAAAATGAAGTTTTTTTAGTAATAATGGGATTAAGGCGGCAACAAATCCAGATAAAAACATATTTAAACTAATGGCTAGGAAAACTGTTAACCCCATCAGCCAATTATGCGAAATAAAGGTGGCTATGATTCCGCCAACCAAGCCTATAACGGTTCCGTTGAACAAGCCTTTAAGGGCTTCTTTAAGACATAATTTTAAAGCATCACCTCGCTGAAGTTCGCCAAGTGCAAGCCCACGTATAGCAACGGCCAAAGTTTGAGCACCAGTACTTCCTCCAAGGCTAGCAATAATGGTCATAAATGCGGCCAAAATGCTTAATTTTTCAATTGCATAACTAAATCGTGATATTACGGTAGCCGCTAAGAATGCGGTACATAAGTTGATCAGAAGCCAAGGGTTTCGCTTTTTCAAGCTATACAAGACGGGATCGTGAACGCTTTCATCGGCACCGGCACCGTGCAGCTGTTGGATGTCAGCCGTTGCGGCTTCTTGAACAATATCCAAAACGTCATCGTGAGTAACAATACCGAGCAAACGGTCATGGTCGTCTACTACTGGAACAGCGTAAAGGTTGTATTCGGCCATGATATTTGCAACAGTTTCCTTATCGGTTTGTGGATGGCAAATACCTTTAATATTACTGTCCATAACTTCCACAACAGATTTCTCCGGTGATGAGAATACAAGGTCCTGAATGGTGGCGATACCTACGAGCTTATTTTTTTCATTTAAGACGTATAAATCGAGAAGGTTTTCGATTTTTTTGTGATAGTTGCGAAGATTTTCAAGTGCTTTTGCTACGGTCCAATTCTGTTTCAACGTGGCTACTTCAGGATTCATAACGCCACCGGCCGTATTGGGGTCATAGCGTAAGAGCTTACGAATCGTAAATGCTACCTCTGGTTGTATACGACTTAAAAGCCTTTTCTGATCCTTTTCTTCGAGTTTACTGATGAGATCGGCGGCATCATCGGGCTCAAGAAGTTCCAAAATTTTCGTAGCCCGAAACTCTCGCATGGCACTAACCACCTCGGCCGAATCTTCGGCATTCATTTCGGCCAAAATATGCGATGCTTTTTCTTCGGAAAGCTTACGTAAAACCGTTCGTCGTTGGTCAATGGTTAGTCGTTCAAGAAATAAGCCAACTTCATAAGGCGAAGTTCGAGCTAGCTTTTCGGGATCTAAATGTTCAAAATTGGTTGCCAAATGCTCGTTAAGTTCGTCGAACGTGTATTGGTCTAACTTTTGCGCTATTGGGTGATCGTGTATGAGATCTGGCATCTTCTTATTATTGGAGTAAATGACAGTTTTGGGCCATTATTTCTTTTTACTTTAATAGCATAAGAAGGTCTTTTTTTTTGCGTAAAGTCAAATATTTAAATCTCGCAATAGGGTTTTAAGCGGAATAGAAATGTAAAAAAACTTAAAAAGTATTTCAGGTTTCTTTACAACTTATTGTTGTGTAAAAAATAACCGTTGAGCGTTAATATTTTTTCCCTTCATCAGCCTTGAAAAGATAATCCTTCAAAATTTTTTTAACCCTTTTGCGAGTTACTTTTCTATATGGTTAAGTTTGAAGTTGTTAAACTCTTAAAAGAAGCCCTTCTTCTCTAGTGAAAAAGGGCTTCTCAATGAATGTCTACTCCTCGAGTTAATGAATAGTTGGACAACGACTGGCCAATTCTGTACGTTCTATCGTAATGAAGGGATAGGCCTCTAGTAAGTCTTGGTTAACGCCACCTAAAAACGGACTTATGGAAAACCAATGATCTCCATTTATTCGTAAGTAGGTATTCGTATTCGGCTCAACGAGTACAAAGGCTGCCTCTCCAAAAATCCCCCGTTCGATTTCCGTTGGCGTGGGACCATACAACCGATGACTGCGAATAAAACGTATATAAGGTTCTTTGGTTGGTTGTTCGAAGTAGGCAGATGCTGAATGTTTTAATCCGCTCTTTTTAAATATGGCCAGCATCGATGAAAGGGGTCTGACGATCAAATATTTCGTTACAGGGTTTATAGTTCCTACAATATGAGCGACATAGGCGTGAAACGATAGCGATAAATTTTTATATTTACCCTCTTGTGGACAAGCCGCTTTTGCAATTGGGCTTTTATAAATTCCCAAAGGCGTGTAAAAATTTTCACCCAATTTTACCGTCATCGCCATAACAATATTAGAAGAACATGGCTCAAGGCTATCGGCCACTGGACCAACAGGTTTTGAGAGTGTAACATAAGCTACCCACGTTGGCGCCTCTGCAGCATGATCGAGGTTGTAATTAAATCCCCTCCAAGCACTTAAATAGTCTTTATTAAGCTCATAAGAAGAAAACTTCGGTGTATTTTGCTCAAAGAGCATCCTGAATTCTGGAGAAGCTTCCAAACTTATACCGCTAAAAAATTCTTCGGCCTCACGCATCGATGGCTCCATAAGTTCACGAAAATCAACAGCGGTACTACTAGAACTACTACTGTCAAATATACCGCTCATAGCGCTCATTTGTCTCCGAAACTCCTCTTGAGCTTGTAGCATTGAAATTTTTTCTGCCTCAGGGATAAGGTCTATTCTTTCCTTTTCATGCATGATTTGTTTACCAAAATGCATATATGCCTCGCATTTTAGTCTTGCTTGCCACCAACCGGCAATTTCGGGTGTAATCAGCTCCATTACGAACCAAAGGTTATTCTTAGCATCGTACTCTGCATAAAAAGGTTTTTCCGCTTTGTTTGTAATCGCATTCGGTTCTTCAA
>CAZDSI010000013.1:0-9575 GCA_964508215.1 uncultured Opitutales bacterium | reverse complement strand
CATCTGATAAGCCTTCAACGCAGCCCTGAGCGGCGGCCGTACTTCCGCTTGTAAGCTTTGGAAGAGGTTGAGCAGGCTCAACGACAACTTCTGGTTCGGTTCCCGGAAGAACTTGGGTAGGCTCGAATGTTTTAGGGCTACTAAACTGATCTTCCACCGGAGGTTCCGCTTTATCGGCAATAACTTTCGCAATCAAATCGAAAACCCTGATACATCCCGTAAGTTTTTCGTAATCCGGCTCCCATTGCCCCGCTAGCTCGTTATATTTCGGTTCATATTCTCCTTTGGTGTAACTGAACGAAAACTCGTTCGGATTGCCACTACCCGTAACACAACCCCAGAGTTTAAGCTCTGCCATAGACTCTATATCAAAACATGGTTGCTCTCCCCAAGGCGCAACGGTAATTAAAACTTTCCTACCGTCTTCAAGCCGAAGGGGCTGACCGGTAAGGCCAAGCCTGTATCCTTCTTGTAGTTGACCTATTGTAAGTGATAGCTCTGCAAAAGCCTTATTTTGAAGGAGGATTGTAATGGCCAGCATAATTGTCGTCAGCTTAGCCAATATGAGCCTCGGCGATCTTAATTGATTTAAAATAGTCATTTTCATTCTTAACTCCAGCACGGAGGTTTTTTTAAAAAAAACTAAAGTCAATAATAAATTTTCACAAAAGATCCTGCGCGCCATTGGCTTTTTAAGTAAGCATTCTACCGAACTCACGAGAAAACCCGTTAATATTTATATCAAAAAAGTATTACTTTAGCGACCGGAGTTCATACCCACTATCTAACAATTTGCCGGTATTGAGACCTAGTGTTGGTGTGTGGGTTGTTCCTTTATCATTTTCGCGATAAAGTAATAGCTTATAAAAAATATTAGCACGCGTGTGCTTTGGTCGGCAACCATCGACATTAGAAAGAAAAGCAAGTTTACCTTAAAAATACCTACCAATACATAGGTTGGAAGTAGCGCAATTAGCCAAAAACTTAATACATTTACCGCCATGGTAAAACGTGAGTTCCCACAAGCCAACCAGAAACTTTGGATAATAACGAGCAGCATTTCTACGAAAAACAATAACCAAGAACAGAATAAGAGCTTTCGAATTTCATAAAGAAATGCTGGGTTGAGCATGAATTCTTTCTCAACAAAAAAGCTTACAAACTGTAATGGGAAAAAAATCATTGGAATTAAAGCTATGCCAATAAAAATACCACTTATTTTTAAAGAATTTAATAAGGCCTTACCGATAAATTCGAATTTTTTTCCACCAAATAGATTGGAAATGGTAATTGTTGACCCTTTCCCAATCCCTTCAAAGCAAAAACCAAAGAATGTGTAGAAAGAGTGTGCAATACCATAGGCAAGCAGTTCAGCTTTTGGAATCTTTAGGGCAAATATTTGACACGCCAATGCCCATCCTACGACGTTGATAAAGGCGTTAAAGCTATTGGGTAAGCCAAGCGCTAGCCACCGTTTAATGAGGCTGGGAGAGAATTTAAAACTACCAACTCCATATCGTTCACGGTAGCGTCTCCGGAGAAACAGTTTTAGCAGCACAAAAAATGCAATGAGTTGAGCAAGGCCAGTAGCATAAGCTGCCCCACGGATACCCATGGCCGGAATACCTATTCCGCCATGTATAAACCAAACATCTAAAAGTATATTTAATGCGTTTGTGGCGCCCAAAACGATTGCCATGGGTTTTATTTCACCCCGACCTAAGAAAAATGCTCCAATTGCTTTAAGCCCTGCAAGCTCAATTGGCAAAAAAAATAGTGAGGTTCTTAGGTAGGGGACGCCTAACTCTCTTACCGTTTTCACAACTAAATGAGGCGCTATCCATATAACCGGAAGCATAAACACAAACATCGATAAGGCCACTATGATCATTTGCCATATCAAGGAACCTATTTTACGGTACTGATGAGCACCGTTGTATTGACCAACCAATATCTCGGTCACACTAATTAAAGCGGCTAGAGCGGTCGATAAAGTCCAATAACACGCTTGTGTGGTCGTGAAGGCAATAAAAGCTTCGGAAGAATATCTTGCCAAAATAAGTCTTTCGGAAAAAAATTTTATAGAACCTGAAAGAGCGGCCAGGACGATTGGCCAAACGATCCGCCACAAATCGCCAAGCTTATAGGCATAATGTGTGAATTGCATTATATCCTTTCGTTGGTATAAAGGCTTCGAATGGTGAAATTGCGCTAAAGCTTCTTCGGCCAATTATAACTTGGCGGCCACTTTGCTTTCTAAAAAACCTCTCGCACGGCTGGCATATTTTATCAGCAATGGCGATAAATAAAATCATATTTTACAATAGTACATATCGAAAAATTTTCAAGCTGAAAATTTTTTCGACTAGTTCGACATTATTTAAACACCGCAGAATCGTGAGAAGCTTTTATAACGAACCCAATTTATTAGTGTTTTTAAGGTGAGAATGTATTCCCTTTTCGGTGGTTACTTATCGTTTAATTGTAACGGATGAACAATAAAAAAACGCCCAATGTAAAATTGAGCGTTTTTTTCTTTTTTTGAAGTGTTAACTAGGCGCCGTTTGCACCGTTTGCCGCTTTTCGGCTTAATCGGACACGACCTTTTTCATCAATGCCAATACATTTAACACAGATGGTATCACCAATCTTGCAAACGTCCTTGGGGTGTTTGACGATACAGGTTGCCAATTCGGATACGTGAACCATACCTTCTTTACCTGGCAGACATTCTACAAATACACCGAAATCTTTTATAGTACGAACAATGCCGCGATACATCTTCCCTACCTCAATATCTCGGGTGACCGACATTATTTCCTCAACCGTTTGCGCAAGCGATTCTTTATCTTTTGCGAATACGGTTACCTTGCCAGAGTTGTCCTCGTTGATATCAATTTGGCTTCCGGTAAACTCGGTAATGCGCTTAATCGTTTTGCCGCCGGTGCCAATGAGTGCTCCGATTTTTTCGGCTGGGATTTCAATGGTTGTCACACGAGGTGCGCACTCACTCAACTCCGGTCTTGGAGCTGGTAAAGCCGCCTTCATTGTGTTGAGAATTTGCAGTCTGGCTTCCCTATTTTGACGTATGGCCTCGGCCATGATTTTTAAGGGTAAGCCGGCAATTTTTAGGTCCAGTTGAAATCCGGTGATTCCTGATTCCGTTCCAGCAATTTTAAAGTCCATGTCACCAAAATGGTCCTCGTCGCCGAGAATGTCGGTTAATAAAACGTATTCTTGAATTGTATTTTTTGAATCAATATTCGTTACAAGGCCAACAGAAATGCCCGCTACTGGAGACGAAATGGGGATACCGGCATCCATTAAGGCTAAACATCCTCCGCAAACAGCGGCCATAGAGGTTGAGCCATTCGACCCCAATGTCTCGGCTACGAGACGGATAGAATAGGGGAAGTCGTTTTCTAAAGGGAGGACTGGCATTAGAGAACGTTCGGCCAATGCGCCGTGCCCGATTTCTCGACGGCTTGTAGCGCCTAAACGTCCAACTTCGCCAACGGAATAGGGGGGGAAGTTATAATGCAGTATAAAAGACTTTGATTGTGCTCCACCGGTTAATCCGTCAAGTTCTTGAGAGTCCCGTTGTGTGCCAAGAGTTACGGTTACAAGGCTTTGTGTTTCTCCTCTTTCAAATAAGGCCGACCCATGAACGACTTTTGGAAGAATATCGGTCGCGCAGGATAAAGTACGAAGCTCTTTTATGCCACGTTGATCGAGACGCTTACTATTCTTTAATATATTATTGCGGAAAATCTCGGTAAGGAGGGTTTCAAACAAGGTATCCAGCTTTTCTTCTAGCGCTTCAGCTTTTTCAGGGAAAGTGGATGTTAAATACTCACTCAGTTCCTTTTTTAAGGTATCCAAAGCTTGAATTCGCTCTTTCTTTACCGGTTGATACCAAGCTTTTTCAATACGATCACCAAAATGTTTCTTACAGGCTTGTAGTACGTCATCGGGTGTAACATACGCCTGAAAAGCTTGCTTTGTTGGTTTTACCATTGCAGCCAAATCTTCTTGTGCCTTCAGTATTGGCTGAATAGCTTGATGGGCAAAATTTAAGGCTTCAATAAACCGGTCTTCCGATATTTGGTCGGCACTACCTTCGATCATTAAAGTATCATTCTTAGTGCCAACGTAAATAAGATCTAATGTCGAATCAAACTGTTGATCGTTTGTAGGGTTGGCGACAAATTTACCGTCGATTTCGCCAATGCGAACACAGGCAATGGGACCATTCCAAGGGATGTCAGAGCACATTAAGGCAGCCGAAGCTCCATTAACCATTAGAACATCCGATTCGTTAAGCAAATCAGCAGATAGTAGTAGCCCAACGACTTGAATTTCGTTTAAAAACCCTTTCGGGAAAAGGGGTCTTAGCGGACGATCGCACAAGCGGGATGTTAAAACTTCCTTTTCGCTGGGTTTCCCTTCACGTTTTATATAACCACCGGGGAATCTTCCGGCAGCTGAAAAACGTTCACGGTAATCTACGGTTAAAGGGAAAAATGATTGGTTTTCGGGTACCTCTTTTGCCATTGTTGCCGTAACGAGAAGGCTTGTTTTTCCCAATTGTACAACAACAGATCCGTTGGCTTGTTTTGCAAAAGAACCGGAGGAAAAGGTAATACCCAATTCCTCGATAAAGATGGAATGTTTGTGCGAAAGCATAATTGTATATCTGGGTGCTCCGCGTTTAGTGACGCAATGCTAGTCGAGTGATTAAATCTTGATATTTTGCCAGGGATTGGTCTTTTACGTAGCTTAGCAATTTACGGCGACGATTGGCCATCATAATCAATCCTCTCCGTGAATGAAAATCCTTACGGTTTGCTTTTAAATGCTGCGTCAATTGGTTAATACGGTTTGTCAAAATGGCTACTTGGACTTCACATGAGCCAGTATCCTTGTCATGCACCTTATACGCTTGAATAATTGACTGTTTGTTTTCTTTGGTCATCGACATAATCAATATATAATAATCAGTTTTGAGTTTTAGGAGAAAGGATTTGGAATATTTATTCAAGTCAAAAATGGTTTATATTAACGGAATGGCTTTCTTTAGTCTTTTAAAAGAAGGTTCTAAAAATTTTCCGACGTACTTTAGCATCATACTTTTTTGAGCGAAAAAATTGTTTGGTCATGATAAACAACCCTTAGAGGTCGTTTTGGGAACGGCTTTGCCTAATTATTAACGTTTTTAACAGCCTAGTGTGTGGGTCTTATATTGAACTGGCAGGCTGTGTCACAGGATCTTGCCAGCTGCCGTTTTCTTTAATGACGTCGATCAATGTATCCAGTGCGTTGGCTTGCTCAATGCCAAAACGCACACATTTTTGTTTAACGTACAAATTTACTTTACCTTTCCCGCCCCCAACATACCCAAAGTCCGCATCGGCCATTTCGCCGGGCCCGTTGACCATACAACCCATAACGGCTATTTTTAGGCCTTTTAAATGTGCCAGCCGGTTTTTAACCTCCTTGGCTACAGTTGAAATATCGAATTGTGTTCGGCCGCAGGAAGGACAGGAAATAAATTCTGCGTTCACTTGGCGTAATCGGCAGGCTTGGAATATATGATAAATCGTATGTAGTCGTGGTTCCCAATTTTCAGGTTGCCAAGGGATGCTTACGATCTGGCCTCGTCCATAACATAAAAAGAATCCGTTCATCATGGCCAACTGCATAAGATATTGTTCGTTGTCTTGCGGGTTATTCCAGGCGTTGCGTAGCCAAATGGGGTTACGAAAATCTAGAATAACGTGTGCCCATTGCAGAATGTCGTGACAAGTTGTTTTTTCATTAAAGGATAATCCACAGAATATATGGGGATTGTCTTCAAAGAACGGCTTTAGGTTTTGGAGGGTTTCTATCGAAGTTGGGCTTAAGGAGATACGGTAATTGCTAAGCTTGTTGAGTCCCTCAAGTGTCGCATCCATGTTTTTTTCGTTTACCGAAAAATTAATTAACGTATCCTTTGGAAGTCCTTCAATCTCCTTTGGAAGTTTTTTTATTTCAAGGTCTACGGCTATTGGACGACCGATTTTGTTGGCATAGGCCTTTAAAAAGTTAAAACATTTTACGGTTTTGATATTGAATACTAATCCTTCGATCAGATACGAAGCATTGGAAGCAACCGATCGCTCGACTTCTCTTTGCATGTAAGTGTTTTCGCAAAATCCATCGGGTATTTCGATCCAGGCTTCTGGATTGTGGGTTTGATTAACTTGCAATGGGATTATCGGCCAAGTCGTGCAAAGTTCGTTCCGAGTGCCGGTCCATTGTAACAGCTTTTTTGCGGCAAGAATTTCGTTTGTAGAGGGTTCTGTGAGCGATATTCGCAAAGTGTCGCCGATTCCCTGCATCAACAATATGCCAATTCCGATGGCGCTTTTTATTCGGGCTTCTTCTCCAAAGCCTGCTTCGGTAACGCCGAGATGTAGGGGATACCGATAGCGGCCGTATTCTAAATTCTTACGGATAAAAGTTTGGTAAGCCTGCAGCATGATCCGTACATTGCTGGATTTTAGAGAGACAACGAGGTCAAAGAAATTATTCTCTTCGGCGGAACTAATGTATTCGAGTGCGCTTTCGACCATGCCTTGTGGGGTATTACCGTAGGCTTGTAGCATTCGGTAGGATAAAGATCCATGGTTGACGCCGATGCGTATGGGTCTTTTTAGTTTTTTTGCTTTTCCCAAAAATCGTTCCAGGGTTTCTTTGCAAAAACCTTCACCGTCTTTTCTTTCGGCAAAATTGCCCGGGTTGATCCGAACCGTTTCCACGTGATCTAACGCTTCGAAAGCGGCTTCGGGTAAAAAATGCACATCCGCCGATAAGGGAACGCGACAATTAATACTAATGAGTGTTTTTTTTAACTCTCCTAGGGCGCGTGCGGCATTTAAAGAGGGTGTTGCAAGACGCACGAGCTCACACCCACTCGATGCGAGTTCGCTTATTTGAGATATGCTTTTTTGAAGATCTTCTGGAGAAGTGCTGGTCATGGATTGTACACAGATTGGATTTTTTCCGCCAATAACCAAAGATTCTCCAATTTTCACTTCATAGGTGTCCATAAAATCGCACAAAGTATATCTGTTTTAAATAGGTTGTCAAATGACTTTCTTTGAAAACGGCTTGCTTTCCCTTGTATATCCAACCGACATACGCTTTTCAAGCCAACGAGCAAAACGCACAAATGGAAACCCTAGAAGTAAATACATGAAGGCAACTAATAGCCCCGTACCAAAATAATCAAAATGTGTTGCCGCAAGGTATTGGTATGATTTTGTAAGCTCAGTGATGGTAATCATCGAAACAAGCGAAGAATCTTGTAGCAGCGTAATAAAATCATTGGTTACCGGGGGGATAACATTTCGTACAGCCTGTGGTAGAATAACATGCCTGAGGGCTTGAAAATGGGTCATGCCTAGGGCTCGTGCGGCCTCCATTTGGCTTCTTGGTACAGATGCCAATCCTGCTCTGTATACTTCTGCTTCGTAAGCGGAATAATTAATACCTAAAGCCAAAACGCCGGCTGTGAACGGAGACAAGCAAACCCATTCGGCGAGATAAGGAGGAAGATACTTTGCCAAAGCTGGCATACCATAAAAAACAAAAAGAAGCTGTATGAGCAAAGGCGTCCCGCGTATGCATTCGACATATACGGTAATTAGCCAGCGTAATGGGGCAACGCCATAGAATCTTAGGGTGGCAAGTGAAAAACCCATTAAAATCGCTAGGGCCATGCCGACAAGAGAAAGCTTGAGAGTCATGCCTGCCGCGTGTGCCATAATGGGAATGCAATGCCAATAAAATCGCCAACGTTGTTGTTCGCCTTCTTTGATAGATTTCCCAAAGTTTTCATACTCAATGGGCTTGGTAACGTTTTCCGGTGAGCAATCGTTAAAATAAAAGGCGGTTTCTTCATTCCATAAGTTCCAGCGTTGTAAGATAGATTTTAAAACACCGTTTCGCTGCATTTCTAAAATAGCGGCGTCAATTTCGTGCAAAAACCCTTTGTCTTCCGCGCGGACCATGACTGAATATTTCAGTCTAACCATGTTTTCGTTTAAAAGTTTTAAGTCTGAGTCAAACCCCGCATAGTACAATGCTTCCGGTTTGTCTAGTAGTACCGCATCAAGGCGTTTATATTTGAGGTCTGCGTAGGCCTTTACTTCGTCGTCATAGATTTTTTTTTGCACGCCTTCGATGCCCGATAAAATTTTTTCAACGTGCCCGGATTGCTTCAAAATACCGATTGTTTTAAAGCGACAATCTTTTATGACTTTTATATGTGTTTCGTCTTTGCGTACAACGAGCTGCACGTCGGTAATATAGTAGGGGACCGAAAGGGCAATGTTTGCCTTTGAGGCCACTTTACCCCACGTCCCGGCTTCGATTGCATTTAGAATAATATCGTACTCTTTTCTTAATAAACCGGGCAATAGGGTTTCCCAATTGCAGGAATAGAATTCTAAGGAACGATTCAAAAGCTTGGCCAACTGGGTTGCGATTTCATATTCAAACCCCTTTAATTGTTGACCGCCTATGGGGTCATAAAATACGTGTGGTACCCCGGATTCCGCATCTGCTCCCCATTTTAATTTTAGGTGTGGTGTGGCCGTTTGGTTACTCTGCGCATGCAAAAAAGTTGGTAGAAATAAGAACGGTAGGATCCGTAGAAAACTTATTGGATGACTTAACCTTAATCGAGTTGATTGAAAAGGAATTTTTGCTAAAACACGTTTACAGCCTAAAAAAAACTGACGAACAAAGTTTGTCAATTTGCGAAGTATAACAGGAGAGCCCACCTTCATTTTTTAATCGCTACATAAAATTTTTTAAGAATTGTCGAGTACGTTCGTCCTTGGGTGAAATAAAAATTTCATCTTCATCGGAAATTTCGATAAATTCCCCCTGTTCCATATAAACGATATAGTCTGAAGCATCTTTGGCAAAGCGCATTTCATGTGTTACGATAATTTGTGTCATTCCCTCACGGTCTAATTCCCTCATTACCTCTAAAACCTCATCGACTCTTGCGGGGTCGATAGAGGATGTCGGCTCGTCGTACAGTATCACCTTTGGTGACATGGCCAAAGCTCTTGCAATTGCCGCACGTTGCTGCTGTCCTCCGGATAGACTTACTGGGTAGCGATGGGAAAAATGTCTAAGTCCGACTTTGTCCAATAACTTTAAAGCCTGTTCTTCGGCTTGTTCTTTGGGTATGTTTTTTACCACACAAGGCCCTATCATTACGTTTTGTAAGAGGGTCTTGTTTGGAAACAGATTAAAGCTTTGAAACACCATGCCCACGTGTTGACGTAGTTCGTGTGATTTCTTTGAGAAATCTTTATCGAGTGGGCTTTCCGGCGATCGCCTTTTGAGTTCTATACCGTCAATTTTTAGGCTTCCGCTATCGAGAATATCCAGTCCGTTTAAGCAGCGTAAAAATGTTGATTTCCCACAGCCTGAAGGGCCAATGATTGAAACCAAATCACCTTCTTCGATGGATACACTTATTTCCTTAAGGACTGGAACTTCGTGATAATATTTGG
>CAZDSI010000012.1:29857-36824 GCA_964508215.1 uncultured Opitutales bacterium | reverse complement strand
TGGGATGCCTTCCGTCCAACTCGGAAAACAAATGTTATCAACTTCTGATTTTTTTATGTGAATAGCAGTTAGGGTTTCTCCCGCTTGATTGAAATATTCGTTATATAAATCGTAGAACTGTTTTGCTATATTTACGATAAGCATTTCGGATGCTTCTGGAAAAAAATCTTTTAACAGTCTTTTAATAAGAAAAGAATTCGCAGTCTGGGTTGAAGTATTAAAAGAATTTAAAAAATAAAACAGAGAATTTTCAGCGAGTAAGTTTGTGTTTCCGAAAAATTGTATAGTTACGGAAAGCAAGTGTTCACGTGGGAAAGTAAAGCTGTCAGGTGCTTTTCTTATACCCGGTACATATTTTTCTGCCTTGAAAGAATCTTCTGCACTTTCTTCAAGGATTTTCGATTCATAAAGTTTAAGAAAATCGGCGACATTGTTTATGGACTTGTTAGTCGATGTATTGCCAAATTCTTTGAATTGTTTATAGGCCATAAATTTTTTCAACATGTCGTTGTAAAGTCTTAATTCATTACCGTGGTTATGCCAAAAGGTGTAGTAATCTTGGGAATAAGGTAATGTTTGGATAAGGATATCTTTTAAAAGGCCATAAACTTCATGATAAGTTCTTTGAAAATTCTGACATTTAAGTGCGTTTGCTAGACTGTCATTTAACGGTATCCTTTTCTCAATTTGGTTTTTGGGGATATTTTGAAGAAAGGCTTTTAGTGCTCTTTCAAATAATTGTTCAAACGGCGAGGGTGTTTTTTTAGGATTTTGATCGTAGGCAAAACTTAGGAAGCTGCCAGTCGAAGTTTGTCTTAGCAAATCACGAATTACTGGATCATCAAGCGAAGTGCTTTTTATACTTGTTCTATTAGTGGCATCGCTAACGGTGTCCTTTCCGTTTATCTTTCCCTTGTTTCTTTCTTTTAATTGCCGCAACAGCTCAATATGTTTGGTAACCATTTCGGGTGTTGGAGCGTAGTTTTTATCGGTTGTTTGCTTTTTTTTAACCGATGAATTTTCTGTTTCTTCCGTTGCGATTAGCTCTTGCGATGGCCCGTTCACTCTCATCAATTTTGGTAATATTTGTGTGTTTATTGAGTCTACTTTTGATGCGGCTTTGAATGTTTTTATCTGGCTTTGGAGGTTGAGTGTTTGCCAATCTGAGCCAATAAGCTCCTGTGTCCTTTTGCGAATCGAACCCGAATTTAAGGCTGTAGCTTGTATGGATGCTGCATCTCTAGTGCTTCCGAAGCTTACCTGTAGGCCTATAGCTGTAATGATTATCTCTACAAACTTTGAAATAGTCCTCACGTTTGGTAAATCGACCTGGAAATGAGATTCTTGAGCGAAAGAGTGCATGAATGATGTTGTTTGAAGACTTTGCTTGCAAAAAATCTAGGATTTATTATGATTACCACTTTTTATGAATTGGGAGGACTTTAAGTCACATCTTATCTATTTGCCATCCTTGGAAATGTCCTTGGATACTAGCAAAATTGGGTTTACGGCAAGTTTTTTTAACGCCATGCAGCCATTGATTATTCGGGCTTTACACGAAATGGATATGCTCGAAAAAGGTAATATTGCCAACCCTGATGAAAAACGTATGGTGGGCCATTATTGGCTCAGAAACTTTGGAATGGGGCCATCACCCGATATTCGAAAAGCATTGCATGAAAATTTGTTGCATATTCAGCAATTTTCGAAAGAAGTTTTGTCGGGTGCTCTAAAGGGTGAAAAAGGGGCTTTTAAATATTTATTATGTATTGGCATTGGGGGTTCAGCTTTAGGGCCACAACTTTTAACTGAAGCTTTAGGGCTTGACGGTAGTTTTGGTTTAAAACCCTACTTTATTGATAATACGGATCCGGATGGGATTTCCCGTGTGTTGGATGGACTAAAGGGTGTTTTAGGGCAAACATTGGTAGTGGTGATTTCGAAATCAGGTGGTACTCCAGAGCCACGAAATGCTCTTGTCGAAGTTCAGGAAGCCTATAGGAGCCAAGCTCTTTCCTTCCAAAAACATGTTGTTGCCGTTACCGGCGAAGGTAGTCTTTTAGATAAACAGGCCGTAACCGAGGGTTGGCTTTGCCGTTTTCCTTTGTGGGAATGGGTTGGTGGCCGTACAAGTTTGTTTTCAAGTGTGGGGCTATTGCCAGCCGCTTTGCAGGGAATTGACATTGCAAGTATGCTGGGTGGGGCAACCGAAATGGATATTGCGACCCGTCATGCCAAATACGCTAAAAACCCGGCAATGATGTTAGCTTTAGCTTGGTATGCTGCGACTCAAGGACACGGTATGCGAAATATGGTTGTTATTCCCTATAAGGATAACCTGAGTTTGTTCGCACGTTATTTGCAGCAGTTAATTATGGAGTCGTTGGGTAAGAAGCATGATTTGCAGGGCAATATTGTACATCAAGGCCTTACGGTTTACGGTAATAAAGGCTCTACAGACCAGCATGCCTATATTCAGCAATTACGCGATGGACTTGACGATTTCTTTGCAACATTTGTCGAGGTTTTAAAACCAAATCATGATTCGAAACTTGAGGTTGAGCCTGGTCTGACTTCCGGTGATTTCTTAGAGGGATTTTTATTGGGAACGCGTAAAGCACTTTCGGAAATAAAGCGTCTGTCGATTACGATTACCCTCAATACTCTTTCCGCGCAAACATTAGGTGCTTTGGTGGCTTTATACGAACGTGCTGTAGGTTTTTACGCTTCTTTTGTAGGAATAAACGCTTACCATCAACCCGGCGTTGAGGCCGGCAAAAAAGCGGCAGCCCACATTCTGGAGTTGAAAAAGAAAATTCTCGCCTTATTAAAAAGCGTTCCCGACCAAAAATTGACAGTAGTTGCGATAGCCGAAGCTCTAAAAACGGACGAGCCCCTAGAGAATATTTTTAAATTATTGGAGTATTTATCGGCCAATGGGCATTTGAAACGGCATATTGAAGCGCCTTTGACGAACAGCTATTACCAGATTAATCGGACCTAAGATTCTGCTTTAAGGCTTGTTTAGCATATTGGGTACAATAATAACAAAGCATTGAGCTTGTATTCAAGGAGGGCAAGTTGGGGCGATAAAGTGCTCTTAACGAAGTTTTCTTGAGTGTCATTCTTTTATTTTTTTATTGTATAAAAAATAAATTTAAGAGTGAATATTTAAGTCTTATGTCTATAAGGATTATTTTATTTTGTTTTTTGAGCGCCGTACTATGCTTACTTTCGGGATGCCAGCACGAAAACGCTGCCGCACTTAACGATTCCAATTTGCCATGGGCGAAACCGGCATCATGGGAAACAAATGTTCCTTTGGGACCAGGGCTACAATATTAATTTAGTGATGGAATCTGAAGGAACTGTTTTTAAGGAGTTTCAGGCGGAGAAAGGCAAGCTATATATTGTGCCAACACCAATTGGAAATCTAGGTGATATTTCTTTTCGAGCAGCCAATCTTCTAAAAACATGCGATGCCATTGCCTGCGAAACCCCGAGTGTTACGCGAAAGCTTTTGCAGGCTTTAAATATCCCTTCTAAGCCTCTGTACACCTATCGGGATGCCGGTGAAAACAAAACGGCAACCTGGCTTGTTGAAAAGCTGAAAGATGGTTGCTCGTTAGTGTTACTTAGTGATGCCGGCACACCAACCTTGAGCGACCCAGGGTTCCGTTTGGTATATTTATGCCGGCAGCAGGGTATCCCGATTATTGCTTTACCGGGACCATGTGCGGCAATAACGGCGCTTAGTGCTTCGGGGTTGCCGACGGATAAATTTGCCTTTTTAGGTTTTTTATCTCCTAAGCTGGGTACACGAACACATTTTTTAGAAGCTTATAAGGAATGGGATGGAACGTTGATCATTTATGAATCACCGTTTCGACTGGCTGCATTATTGTCTCTTTTAAAAGATATATTTGAACCGTGGCGGCTTGTATGTGTGGCCCATGAGTTAACAAAAATACACGAATCTTATTGTTGTGGAAAGATTGATGATGTGATCAAACAAATGGGTACTGGTGCAAAAATTAAAGGAGAATACGTTGTGCTTGTGGCCTCAGAATCTTTTTCAAGAAAACTAAAAGAAAACGCTGAATAAATGGTTAATTTTGGTTAAGGGCCCGCTTTGAAAAAGAGCCGTTACGGTGGATTTCCCGAAAAATTATATTAGAGCTATTGACCTGTTAAGGCGTATAAAATAGCTTTGGCATGCCATGAAATTAAGAAATATACTTTCTGTTAGTGCGTCTTTAACTTGCTTGTCCTGCTTGTTTGGTGTTTATGAGCCTACAAGCTATGATGCTTTATATGCTGCTTTTGTTCAAAAAAGGCATGTTGGTGTAGAAACAGGATCTATAGAGGAAAGTTGCTGTGTGACACCCTCTAAAGCCGTAAACGGTAAAAGAAAATTTGCCATTATGCCAAAAGGTTTGACCGAACAAGAGCTGCAAGTGGTTCGTGTGGTAGCCGACAAGAATTTTCAACAAAGGATTCAAAAGCTCGAAAAGGATTTGGAAGAGGCATATAAGAACCTGCAGTTGGCCAGTGTATATGGTGTCTCAGATCCCTTCCAGTCAAATCCAGACCTTTTGACTTATCTTGCGTTTTTTGCTCGTGCAGAGGGTGATTTAGATGGTGCTATTAAGCTTTTTAATATGATGGCTCGCCAAGGAATTCGAAGCGCTCAGTTTTTTTCTTTGGAAACACAGTACTTGCGGTTTCGGCAAAGATATCCGCTTTTGTGCGCATTGTTTAGTAGGCCCGTGCAAATAGGGCCGGATTCATTTCTTCGTTTTGACGGTGCCAAATCGAGTGCATTTGATCCAGCGGAAATAAAAAAAATAGGAGCTGCTGAAGTGTGGAATGATTTCTTTCGTATTATCGTCAACGGCATTAATTCCCTTGAAAAAACAATTGAAGAAGAAAGAAAAGAGAGTGATTTATGGCTTTTGCCTTACTGTAAGGGTCTGTCAAAGAGCATGGGAGGGTTTGAGGTGTGTGTGAATGTTCAGTTAATTGTAGGCCATAAATATATGGGCTACATAGGAATTGAGTGTTCAAAAGTAGAATACGATAACAGTGCACTTTTGCAGTGCTTTACCGAATAAGTAAGAATTCGTTCTTCGAAAAGCTGGCTGGGGTTAGCCAGCCTTTTTTTTTATGAATAACAAATAAAAATCTCTGTAGGTTGCAAGTGCAAAGAAAGCCGTTAAGATAAAAAAGCATGCAGTTTGGGTATACAATTGTTTATGTAGCAGATGTTGAAAAAACGTTAGCCTTTTATGAAGAAGCCTTTGGGTTAAAGAAGAAGTTTCTTCACGAAAGCAAGGGATATGGTGAACTAAAAACCGGTAAAACTGTACTTGCCTTTGCGAGTGAAAAATTGGTTCAACATTTATCTTTTATGCCAAATCGTTCCAAAAATTTGGCGGCCGGATTTGAAATTGCTTTGGTTACGTCGGATATCTCTAAGGCCTATGTGTGTGCCGTGTCGGCCGGTGCAATCGCTTTAAAAGCTCCCGAACAAAAACCCTGGGGCCAATGGGTCGGATATGTTAAGGATTTAAACGGTGTTATCGTCGAACTCTGTACGCCAATTCACAGTTGATGTCGTTGTTAAAAAACGATAATAAATTTTCATGCTAGGGGTCGCGCTGGGCGAAAATGGAACTTATGTGACTGCATCTCCGGAACAATTTGAAGAAGACCAACGGCGACCCCATCAATTACTAGATCCTATTGGAGCTTTTAATTATAAGACCTACGAAACGGTAAAACTAAGGCTTAAGCGGTCTCGGCCGCTTAGCCGAATACAGCCGTAGTAGAGTCTAGGTAAATAGCACGTAGGTATCTACTTTTTTTGGATTATAATGGAAGAGATGGCTAGAGTGTATTTGTGTCAAATGTGGCGGTTATGGGTTCTAGTTTTCAATTGCATCACCCTTTTTGCTATGCTCTTTAAAGGCCCAAGATCCATTAGTATAAAAAGCATCTGCTTGTAACCAATCATAGCACCTTCCTCGTCTTGTCGGACTCATAAGCTCTCTCTATTGTGCCATTTGGCAGAAAATTGGATTGCAACTATTCAAACGACTGTATCCGGTCTCCCTCGCCTTCATCCGACAGAAAGATTTGTTCGCAATACACGCCTATATCCTCAATAACACGCTCGTAGCGATAGTATGCAATCCCAGCTTGATTTATATTTGTGTGACCATATCCCTGATAAAACAGCGCCTCTTCCTCAAGCGGCGTACGGCCGCTATCACCAATGCCAGCACCAACAAACATGAGGTCGCGTTCTTTGGGGGCAAATATAACTGTATCCCAATCAACCACAAAAAGTGCGCCCTCTTTGTCAATTAGCAAATTCCATCCATGAATGTCCGCGTGGCACAAAATATATTCGAGTGGTTGTCTTTACAGTAAGCGTGCAAGATTTTCAGCGTGTCCAACAAGCCTAAGTATTTCCTTGCTTTTGGATTTCAGAAATAACGCCGTTTCTGCGGCAACAGATTCTTCAAAAATTTCACCTTCAATGCGCCCGAGGAACGCTTTTACTGCTTGACGCCACTTATGGGAGAATGTTTCCCGCTGTATGCCGCTTGTTATTGCGCTGGGAATATCGGCGCCGTGAAACCTTTTCATAGTTGTACCAAATTCAAACCATTGCTGATCAGTCAAAGTCATTTCCATGCCATGGTGTCCGTCTATGTAAGGATATAAAATCACCTTGAACGATGCCAAGCTTGTCCAAAGTTGTCCTGTCACGGTTACGAGCGGCTGGATTACTTGTTTAAACCCCAGGTTAGAAAGGTGTTTTGGTACCGATACCGCAGCCTCATTAAATTTTTCCCGCCTTAATTTTAGAAAGTAATCCGTTTTGCTGCTTGTTGTAACGCGGTAAACAGCCGTATTAAGATCGGCTCCAATGGGAAGAAAAGAAATTTTGTCTACGTCT
>CAZDSI010000012.1:24067-29832 GCA_964508215.1 uncultured Opitutales bacterium | reverse complement strand
TTCTTCGTCTTTTAGATCAGGTTTTATCAACATTGCTGTGTATCCTTCTTGTTGGTTTATTTTTTTATACTTATTTAGTTCGAGCTTATTTTTCAATCATTCCTCCATAAATAAGAATGTCTTAGAAATTTAACGTAACTTAGATTCCTATTAACCCATAGGATAGGGGACCAGGGACGGTGAAGATAATTCTTGGAAATTATACAGGCATGAGCGTGCCAACGCAGTGTAATTTTTTAACCGAATCTATGAAAGTTTTAAAAAGGTGAAGTTATGAATTAATATTCGAGAGTGCCTACTTACTGTGAACTATTAGTCTATGAGAAAGCACTATAAAACCCTCTTGGTGCCCAGAGAGGGAGTCGAACCCTCACTCCCTTGCGGGAACCGGATTTTGAGTCCGGCGCGTCTGCCAATTCCGCCATCTAGGCCTTAAACTTGAATTGAAATATTGGCAATATTTGAAATTTGGCAAGGCTTTTTTTAAATTTCGTCATTATTTTTGTCGAAATAGTTGAAAGCAATTTTTCGAGAGAGCGGTAACGGCTTAACGCTTTTGATGGACGGTTACCTTTGCGATAAAAATTTTTAATTTTCGACAAAAACCCTCTCATAAAATAAAGAAGATAATATTGCATGTGAACTTATTGACAAAATGCAATGTAGCCGCTTTCTTTATAGTCTAGTATATGAGTAATGAACTATTATCGGTCCTGGAATACATGGAGAAGGAAAAAGGGATCCGTCGTGAAGATATGATTGAATCCATTTCTGCGGCCGTTTGCAATGCTGCGCATAAGGGGTTAAATGCTGGGCAAAATGTTAAAGTCCAGATCGATCCTAAGACAGGAACCCTTAAGGCATGGTTGTTGTTAAAGGTTGTTGATTCCGTAAGTGATCCCGCACAAGAAATTCATCTTGAAAAGGCAAAAAAATACAATCCAATTGTGACCTTAGGCGACACAATCGAGCAGGATATCGACCCTTCTTTCCTTGGAAGAATTGCGGCACAGACAGCGCGTCAGCTTATAATGCAGAAAATACGTCGCTTTGAGAAGGAACACATTTATGAGCAATTTCAAGATCGCATTGGTTCAATTATATCGGGTGTGGTTAGACGCCAAGAAAAAGGCGATTTGACGATCGATTTTGGCAAGGCCGAAGGGGTTCTAAGGCGTAAAGATGCAATATGGAGTGACGATTACGAGCCCGGCGAACGAATTCGTTGTCTTCTTTTGGAAATTAAAAGTGGTTCTTATGGCCCAGAGCTTATTTTAAGCCGAAGCCATGTAAATTTTGTTAAACAGTTGCTCGAGCTTGAGATCACCGAAATTGTCGATGGTACCGTTTTTATACGTTCTATCGTCCGTGACCCAGGGTATCGTACGAAGGTTTGTGTCGATACAAAGGATCCAAAGGTAGATCCCGTAGGAGCCTGTGTTGGTACGCGTGGTTCGCGTGTGAAAAATATTCTAAAAGAACTCGGCCAAGAAAAGATTGACATCATTCGTTTTGTTTCGGATCCAAAAGAACTATTGCGTGAGGCAATAAAGCCCGCCGTGCCGCAAAATATTTCTGTCAACGAAGCAGAACGTTGTTTGTATTTTGAATTAGCCGAAAAAGATTTTGCCGCCGTAGTTGGACGTAAGGGCCAAAATGCGCGGTTAACATCACGTTTAATTGGTTGGAAGCTTGAAATTAATCGTTCTCAACGTCCCGAATTTGGTTTTGAGGAACGTAAGCTGCGTGCCATACAAGGACTTAACCAAATTCCTTCGATTACAGATGAAATTGCACAGATTTTAGTTTCGATGGGTATTACCGGGCTGGAAGCCTTCGAGGGCGTTACCGAAGGAGATCTCATCGATGCGGGAATTGTTGAGGTAAGCGCTCGGAAAATTATTACTGAGGTTAAAGATTTGTTGGGGAATATTAAGGGTTAATTTTTTTGGGTAGTAAAATGAGCGTTAGAATCTATCAGTTGGCAAAGCAGTTAAATCTGGAAAATAAAAAAGTTATCGAGCTCTTACGCAAGAAGGGACTGGATATTACAAGTCCTTCAAGTACAATTCCGAACATTTATGCGGAAGAATTTATTCGAGAACAAACGCTTCAGGGATCTTCGGTCGAAACAACGCCGGTTCTAGAATCGATTGCTCAGGAGCCAGAAGAAAAGACTGAGGAGACGGAAACCCAAAAGGTGGAAGTTGAATCGACGACTCAGTCCGCTCAACCAGAGGTGCAAAAGATGCACCTGCCTTCAAATTTGTCGGCTGTAATGGTAAAAACGGCTGAAGAAGTTTCGGAAGAAAAGCGGAAAGCAAAAGAACAGAAACAGGCGGTTGTAACATTGCCAGAAGAACGTGTGGCGATGTCACAAGTAAAAAAAGCTCCCATTGTTTCCTTCCCCAAAATATCAATGCCGCCCAAACCGGTTGCCAAAGCACCCGTGCTACCGCCGGTAATACAAAAGCAGACGAGCGCTCCAACGGTGGCATCGGAGCAGAAAAATTTAGAAAAAGTTGACGTTGGTGGAAAACCACAAATTGTGGTTAAACCCCCGATTGTGGTTCGTGAGTTTGCCATTTTGTTAAACGTAAAACCATTCCGTTTGATTTCTGAATTGATGCAAATGGGTGTGTTCGCATCGATGAACCAAGTAATCGAAGAAAATTTGGCTCAACGTATTGCCGAAAAATACGGTGTGGAACTTGTTTTGAAGCACCGTACACAGACGGTTGTTAAGCCAAAAGAAGAAGAGAGCGAAGAGGAAAAGAAGAAAGAAGAAGAAAAGCTGCTTACACCAAGGTCTCCAATTGTATGTATATTGGGGCACGTAGACCACGGGAAAACAACGCTCTTGGATTATATCCGTAACACAAATGTAGCAGCCAAAGAAGCGGGTGGAATCACACAACACATCGGAGCTTATCAGATTACTCATAACGGTAAGAAGATTACATTTCTTGATACTCCGGGACATGCGGCGTTTTCCAAAATGCGTCAACGTGGTGCAACCGTTACCGATATTGCTGTATTGGTTGTGGCCGCTGATGACGGCTTTATGCCCCAAACCGAAGAGGCTTTGGGTTTTGCTCAACGTGAAAACGTACCGGTTATTGTCGCCATTAACAAGATGGATGCCAAGGGTGCCAACATCGATCGTGTTAAACAACAGATGCAGAAAAAAGGTATTGCCCCCGAAGACTGGGGAGGCGAAACGTTATGTGTTGGAATTTCGGCTTTAAACGGTACCAATATCAACGAACTACTCGATCTCATTTTGTTGCAAGCCGAAATGTTGGACCTCAAAGTTAACGAGAAATGTCCAGCCGAAGGAACCATTATTGAATCGCAAATCGAAGTGGGTAAAGGTTCAACGGCAACCGTTATCGTTATGAAGGGTGTCTTGAAAGTTGGTGATTCGCTGGTATGCGGTTCTTGTTACTGCAAGGTTCGGGCCATTATCGATGCCGCTGGAAATAATTTAAAACATGCTGAACCTTCAACACCAGCCAAGATTGTGGGTTGGGATGGTACACCGGAAGCGGGCAGTTCGTTTCAAGTAGTAAAGAATGAAAAAGAAGCAAAGCGTTTAGCCGAAGAAAACGAACGCCAACGAAAGTCGGTGGAACAATCTTCGGAAACCAGCAAGGTTTCAAACATTAAAGATCTTTTGGCGGCCATAGAATCGGCAAAGCAAAAGGTTCTTAAGGTTGTCATAAAGGCGGACGTACATGGTAGTGTGGAGGCTTTAGTTGGATGCTTAGAGGGCATTAAAAGTACGCGTGTTGCCTTGGAAATCATTGCGGCCGAAGTCGGACCGATTAATCAGAATGATATTCAGGTTGCGCATGCGGCAAATGCGGTTGTGGTTGGATTTAATACACGCCTTGAAAACGGTGTAACTTCTCTAGCCAAACATCACGGAGTTCGTATTCTTCAGCACAATATTATCTATGAACTCATTACGCAGGTAAAAGATGCTATGAGCGACTTGCTCGAACCTGAATGGGTTGAAAGCAAGCTAGGTTCGGCTGAAATTCGTCAGATATTTGAATTAACGAAGGGCAATGTTGCCGGTTGTATGGTAATTGCCGGTCGTATTGTAAGAGATTCCTCTGTTCGTATTCGACGTAAACAGGAAACCGTCTATGAAGGTCGTGTTCAGATGTTAAAGCGTTTTCAAGATGACGCTACGGAAGTAAAGTCTGGCTATGAATGCGGTGTACAGATTTCGGGTAGTCCAGCCTACGAAGTAGGTGATGTTATCGAATGTTTTGAAATGATTGCCAAAAAACCGGCCTTGTAAGCTCCTATGACGTCTTTTCGCCTACTGAGGGTTAACGAGTTATTAAAACGTGTAATTGCCGAGTATTTGCATAAGCATTTTCGTAAAGAAAGTCTATCGATTACGATTACAAAGGTTGAAGCAAGCCCTGACCTAAAGCACGCAAATGTTTATTATTCGGTTTACAATGAGGAATCAAAGAAGCCGGCAATACAATTTTTAAATCGCATAAAGCATGTGTTGTACAGCGTTGTAGGAAAAGAAGCTCGCTTGAAGTACTCACCGGTTTTGAGTTTTGTTTGGGATGAGACTTTAGAAAAAGGGCATCGAGTCTTAGATATTTTGCATCAACTAGATGAGGAGGATGAAGGGCATAAGGAGTTAAGAGAATGAAGGGCCCTTTTTTAAAAGATGTTTTTAAAGCCGTTCAAGAAAAGCACCAAAAGGTGGTCGTTTGTACCCATTTGAATCCCGATGGCGATGCGATTGGAGCACAAATTGCCTTAACACGTTGTCTAAATAGCTTTGGTGTTAAAGCTTTTGCTATGTGGCAACCAGAAACGCCCGAGATGTTGGGCGCTTTTTTGAGCGATACTCCCATTATCGAAGAAAAAGAAGAGTTGTTATCGTATGTCGGTATGGCTGTAGACTGTTCGGATGTGTTAAGAATATCCGAACGCACCCGCAAACAGCTGGGAAATTTTTGCCTTAATGTTGACCACCATTTTTCAAATACCCGATTTGGAACATTTAATATTGTTAACTACCAATCGGCCGCTACTTGTGAACTGTTGGCCACGACGCTTTACGCCGAAGATTTTTCTTTCGATAGGATAAGTGCTGAAGCCTTGTTGATGGGAATTATGACCGATACCGGTAATTTTACTTATAATCACACATCTTCCGATACTTTTTTTTTGACGGGGAAATTGATTAAAGACCATAAGGTTTCGCTATCGGATGTTGCTACACGGCTTTATAATCAAAATTCTTTTCAACGCGTATCGTTTTTATCGGTTTTTTTAAATCGTATACGGCTTGAACTCGATAATCGAGTAGCCGTAGTCATTTTGAAGGATGAAGATTTTCTTAAGCATGGTGTAAAACGTTCGGATACCGAAGGATTTATTTCGCATTTGCTTTCGATAAAGGGGGTAAAGGTTGCCGTTTTTCTTGATGAGCAGGCAAGTTTTATCAAAGGTAGTTTGCGATCGATTTCATCCAATTTTAACGTGCATCAATTAGCCAGTATTTGGGGTGGTGGTGGGCATGCTTGTGCAGCTGGTTTTAAAGCATATGATAGAACGGCAAACGAATTTTATACAGAATTTTTAAAAGAAATAAAAAATTTTTTAGATCATGTTGAACAACAATCGTGTTGATTCCAAAGAAGATTGGAACGGAGTTTTACTGGTCGATAAACCGGCAGGCTGTACATCTTTCCAGGTGGTAAGGAGCTTGAAAAAGCATCTTT
>CAZDSI010000012.1:6083-24024 GCA_964508215.1 uncultured Opitutales bacterium | reverse complement strand
TAGATCCCTGTTCCACAGGATTAATGATTATCCTTCTGGGTAAGGCAACAAAGCTTTCACTACCCTTAATGAGTACGAACAAGGTTTACGAAGGGACTTTCAAATTGGGTGAAGAAACGGACACGCAAGATGCCGAGGGCACGATTGTAAGCACTAGTCCGGTAATAGGGATTACAGAAGAAACCCTTCGTCTAGAAATGAAACGTTGGCTCGGCGACCAGTACCAAACGCCACCAATGTTTTCGGCAAAAAAGATTAATGGGACCCCCTTATATAAGTTGGCACGTAAAGGTCAAGTCGCCGAACGGAAGCCCCACTTTATTTCAGTTTTCAGTTTTGAGCTCATTGAGTTTGAGTTGCCTTTTGTATCTTTTCGTTTGCAGTGTTCGAAGGGTACTTATGTACGTGCTATTGTGTCAGATTTAGGTAAAAATTTGCGATGTGGTGCGCATTTAACGGCCTTGCGAAGGACTGTAAGTGGTAATTTTACAATTGGTAAGGCTGTGGCTTTGGATAAGTTGTTGGCCTTGCCCCGCCATGAAGTTAAATCACATCTGATTACACCGCAAGATATCTTACAGTGTCTACAGCCTTAACAAAAACTATTGCGCTAAACTCATTTGAGCCCTTCAAGGTTTTATCCGAAGGGTTACACTTGGCTATTGGTGTATTTGATGGTATACATGTTGGGCATCAGGCCATTTTAAAGGCGGCTATTGGCAAGGCTGAGGCCTGTCATGAAACGGCGGGTGTTTTAACCTTTGACCCGCATCCCACGCATATTCTAAATCCCGACTCTCCTTCACCGCTAATCCTTCCATTAGATGTTAGATTATCACGCCTAAGTGGTTTTGGTATAAAATGGATTTTTAAGGTACAATTTACGCAAGAATTAGCTGAGATAAGTGCTGAAGAATTTGTTCATCTGTTAAGGCGATGTTTTCCTACACTTAAAGGTGTTTATGTCGGGGAGAATTTTCGTTTTGGTTATCACAGGCTAGGTGATGCTAAGATGCTAGAAACTCTTTGCGGGCGGTTAAATATCACCGCAAATATTCTGGCGAAGAGAGAGTACAATCATGAGCGTATTAGCAGCTCACGTATTCGTCGTTCCTTGCAAGATGGCAATATGCTTGAGACTAACGCGATGTTAGGGTATAATTATTACATTGAAGCTTTCTCGGAGTTTGGGAAGCAACGCGGATCTTCTTTGGGTTTTCCTACGTTAAATTTTGGTTGGAATCCTGAGCTACGCCCACGATTTGGGGTATATCTTGCTCAATTAACCGTTGTCGATGAAAATATAAAACCCTTTTTGGGGGTTGCCAACTATGGGTTAAGGCCAACCTTTGCCGATTTATCTTCACCCGTATTAGAAGTTCATGTTTTAAAAGAGTGGCCGGTTGAGTTATCAACAAAAAAAATGAAAATTGAATGGGTGCGTTTTCTAAGAGCCGAAAAACGTTTTGACTCTATTAACGAATTAAAGGTACAAATTTCCAAGGATATAAGCAATGCGCGAGAAGTCATAAAAAGGGAAGCGGCCGTTCCATTGGGCTACGTTTAATTTGTTTAATTTTGGAAATTGTTTTTAGTATTTCTTAAAGCCGTTTTACTACAACCGCCCAAACATGCTTAAGTAGAAAATGTTTCTTTGACAACTGGAGGGTTGTTTTTTATTCGTTGCGTATGTGGACAAAGACTTACAGTAAGGTTTTTCAAGGGATAAACCGAGAAGACATTTGGCGTGTCTGGACCGATGTAAATAGTTGGCCAAAATGGCAAAATGACCTTGATGATTGTAAAATGGAAGGAAGTTTTTCGGTTGGAAATCATTTTTTGTTGAAGCCCAAAGGTGTAAAGGCTGTTAAAATTGTTCTAACCAAAATTGAGGAAGGCCGAGGGTTTACGGATTGTACGAAATTCCCTTTGGCTAAGATGTACGATAATCATGAAATGGAAGAAACCCCGCAGGGTTTAAAGCTTACACATACACTTGTCGTAACTGGTCCACTTCAGTGGCTATGGGTTAAATTGGTTGCAAAAAATGTTGCCGATACTGTTCCCGCTCAAGTTGAAGCACTCGTAAATTTCGCTCGAAGCTTGAGGAGCTGATTTTTCACCAGTGTTTGCGCCGGTTTCCACATTAGATATAAAGTAAAAAGTTGGTTTGAAATTATAAAGGGAGAGTGGGATACCCTTATTGTTTAATAAGTTTGGTATATCTTTGGAACCTTGTAAGAGGGAGCGATGGTGATTTTTACAAAAAAATCTTTGCCAAAATCTAACATAATCGTTCTCCTGAAAAGTATTGGGAAAAAGTTTCATATAAATATTATTTTAAACAGTAGAATGCGCAATACGGTTGACATGTTACATCCATGAAGGAGTTTAAAAAGAAATACGATGTTGTTGTGGTGGGAAGTGGCCTTGCAGGGCTGACAAGTGCGAATTGCTTAGCGAAACATGGTCGTTCGGTATTGTTGTTAGAACAACATTTCCAGCTTGGTGGCTTGGCGACTTGGTTTAAAAGGCCAGGTGGTTTTATATTTGATGTTTCTTTACATGGGTTTCCTTGTGGAATGATAAAATCGTGTCGACGCTATTGGAATAGTCGTATTGCCGACTCGATCATTCAGCTTAAAAATATTCGTTTTGAAAACCCACAATTTCGTTTTGCCACCACTTTTGACCGCCAGGATTTTACGGACAAATTAGTGCATGTCTTTGGTGTTTCAAACGAAACCGTGGAGAAGTTTTTTGAGCATCTACGGCAAATGAATTTTTATGACGATGACAAACGTAGCACCCGAGAGTTATTTGAGACATTTTTCCCAGGGCGCGAAGATGTGCACCGTCTGTTAATGGAGCCTATTTCTTATGCTAATGGTTCGTCCTTAGATGATCCGGCGATCACCTATGGAATTGTTTTTTCAAATTTTATGCACAAAGGTGTTTTTACGTTCCAAGGAGGCACCGATTGTTTGATCCAGCGTATGGAGGAAGAACTCAAAAAGAATGGTGTTACCATTGTGCGGCGTTGTTTAGTAGAGAAGCTTGTAGTCGATATTAAGAAAGGGCGTCCAAAAATAACGGGAGTAATCGCCAACGGTGAAAAGATCGAGTGTGATGCCGTGATGTCCAATGCAAATTTAAAAACGACAATTGAGGACTGGTTAGATCCCCAAGCGCTATCCGATGAATTTTTAGCCAAAACCAAAACCACGCGTATTAATAATAGCTCGTGCCAGGTTTATATTGGTTTGAAACCCGAAGAAAAGCTACCGGAAATTGGCGACCTGATATTTACTTCTGAAGATAAACATTTTTCGAGTGAAGAATTAAAAGCCTTACGTACGCGTAGCCGTACCTTCTCAATATATTACCCTTCCATTCGTCCTGAAAGTAAGTCTCCACGTTATACGGTCGTTTCGTCGACAAATGCGCTTTGGAAAGATTGGGATTCATTGAGCGACGAAAATTATAGTGTCGAGAAAAAGCGACTTGTTGAAGATACCCTGAATAGCCTCGAGAATTTTGTTCCGAATGTGAGATCAAAAATTGAATGGTTGGAGGTTGCTACGCCTCGTACATTCCAACGTTATACTCGACACGTAAATGGTGCTTCTTTTGGTACAAAATTTGAAGGATTAAACATTTCCATGGAACTACCCAAACAGGTTGGTGGACTTTATCATGCCGGATCGGTGGGTATAATCATGTCGGGTTGGTTGGGTACGATCAATTATGGTGTTATTGTCGCCGATAAAGTTGAGAAATATCTTTTGGATATGCCGGCAAAGCCGGTGCAAATGTGTGTCTGATTAAAGAAATAACTTGACAATAGAGGCTTTTTTATCAGCTTTAAATTTATATTTACAATATTTGAATTAAAAACTCATGGCCAACACAAAATCAGCAAAGAAGGAAGTACGTAAAACATTGCGTCGTACCGAGCGAAACAAGGCGATTCGAAGCACATTAAAAACATTTTCAAAAAAATTAAAAGGGCTACAGTCGGCTAAAAAATTAGAAGAAGCAAAGACGGTGGCTATCGATTACATTTCGGCTTTAGATAAGGCGGCTAAAAACAATGTGTTGCACGCCAATAAGGTAAGCCGTATAAAGAGTCAATTGGCGGAATGTGTTTTTGCTAAGGCAGAAGCAAAAGTTTCAGCCGAAAATTAAGAATTTCTTCTCCCATCCCATCCTAAAACCCTTGGTACTAAATACCAAGGGTTTCTTATTTTTATAATAAGAAATGATGACCATATTAAGGTTTTTTTAAAAAGTTAAAAGTTCGTTAAGAAAAGTTTTGTAGCTATGGTTATGCAAACGGTACGAATTATTTTATGCTCAATTGCTTTTGAGCAAGTGCTTCAAGAAGCTCTTTTAATTCGGCATCATTAAGTTGTTGTTGGATACGGGTATTTGTTTTTTTAAAAAGTGTTTCAAGGTTATCGTTGGTGTCTGGATTTTCTTCCTTGATGTCGGAAGTTTCTTTTATATCGGCATAAGATTCTGTAATGTTTGCATTATTTGGTTGTTGTAATTCTCGCATGGACATGCGCATCGTTTTGGATTGGTTCATGAGGTTTTTCAGTTCTTGAATAAAAAAATATCCTTTTTCGGCCAGCCTACTGTAATAAAAAATATAAACCAATAAAAGGATGTTCAAAAATAACGATAGTTTTAATAAAAATTTTTGCATGCTATTAGGCTTAATAAAGCAACTTTAATGCCTAGATTAAAATAATAAAAGGCAGGGGCGTTTAACCCCCTGAAATTTGTATAATTTTTACAGTGGCTATATGCTGGGCCTTTAAACAAAAAAACATGTGAAGCTTTAATTTTCACATGTTTTTTGTCGAAATGTACTAACGCCTTAAGCATCTTGCGCCTGCTTACGTTTTACCTTTAATAAGCGCGAACGTCTTCGAAGCTTACGATCAAGTTTGTCAACCAATTCGTCTACGGCCTTGTATAAATTGTCAGCAGTGATGCTTACAATCATATTGGGGCCATGAATTTCAATTTGGCCTTTTGCGGTGAATTCTTCCATGTTGACTTTACGTGCATCACGGACAAGTTCTACGCGCAGACGAACAATTTCAGCTTCATGTTTAAATAGCTTGGACATTTTTTCGTAAACAATGCTTTTGATGGCATCGGTTAGTTCCATATGAACACCAGAAATAATGATGGGATACTCGCTCATAACGATTTTTTTATGATTTGTATTATATTAAGTTATTGGCATAAAGTAGCAATTTTTAAATGATTTAAAAAAATTTCTTCAAGATAAGCGAATTACCAATGGAATAGACGCACTTTGTCGGAATCAAATTAAAAGAACTTTCTTAAAATCACGACAAACGCTTGGGCGGCCTCTTTTTAATCGTTGCAATTAAGAAAACAGTGGAGCGTGTAACAAGCAATTTTCCGTAATTACGGCCAACGATTAATGGGGTCGTTGTAAAATTTTTATGGATCTATAAATAGTTGGTTGATCATCCCGAATGCGAGGAAAATCCACGATCTCGCTTGTCGGTTTACGGGCTTGAGGTTTGGTTTCTGTTTTTAAAGTCTATTCTATTATAGGCGGGCCAAGGACCGATAAAAAGCAATAGGGGCTTTCTTCAGTTTTTCGCCAGGAGAAGCTGTTGGTTCCCAACCGCTTTCCGAGGTTAAGTCATTGGCATTTGGCTTTTCAAGAACTAATAGAGCATTTTTAGCGGTGGTCGCCAAATGATAAAGCAAAGCCTGTAGTTTTTCGTGTTGTTTTTCCCAAAAGGTATAGGGAGGGTCAAAAAAAATGCAGGTGTAGGGTGTAAGATTTGTCCAATTAAATATATTTTTGCGAATAATATTACAGCAATGAATATCCGCGTTGACACTTTTGCAGACACGTTCGATGTTGGTTTCTAAAGCCTTAGAGATTTGAAAATTATTTTCAACAAAATCGATTTTATTGGCTCCACGACTGAGAGCTTCGAGGCCATAGACGCCGGTGCCGGCAAAGCAATCAAGGACCTGCTCGTTGTTAAGGTTATTGCCGAGTATGTTAAAAATTTTCGTTCTTAAAAAATCGGTAGCTGGCCGTAGGATATTTATTGAAGGTACATTTAAAATTATTCCACGTGCTTTCCCTCCTGTAATACGCATATTATTTATCGGCTAGATGTTTTAGAAATGTGCTTTCATCCCATATGGGAACAGCGTTTTGTTGGGCTTCTAAAAGCTTTTGTCCTGGGTTTTCGCCGGCAATGATAAAATTTGTATTGCGGGTTAAGTTGCTAACAACGCGTCCGCCGTTACGTTCAATAAGATTTTTTGCTTGCGTACGGGTTAGTGTTTGTAGTGTACCTGTAAGAACAAAGGTTGTGTTTGGCCACTTGCCCTGTGTTTTAGGATGCCTTAAAAAATTTACACCCTGAGCTCTTAGAGTTTCAAGAATTTTTTGGTGAATCGGTTTACGAAAAAAGTCGTATACAGCGTTGGCAATGGTTTCGCCGACGAGATCGATGGTTCCAAGCTCTTCAGGTTTAGCGGTGGATAATTCATCCAGCGAAGAAAAATTATTGGCCAAATTTTTAGCAATTTCAACCCCGACGTGTGGAATACCAAGTCCATAGACAAGGCGATATAGGTCGTTTGTTTTTGCGCTTTCGATAAACCCTAGGAGCTTATCAATCGATTTAGTTGAAAGACGTTCTAATTGAAATAGGGCTAGTCGCCTATTCTTAAGCTCGAAGATATCGCTAATATCTTTAACCAACCCGTGTGTAACGAGCCGGTCGACGAGTGCAGGTCCCAGACCTTGAATGTCCATAGCTTCTAGAGAAGCAAAATGTACAATACGTAAGCGGGTTTGCGCAGGACAAGAGATTGAAGTGCAACGCAGGGCCACTTCGCCGGGAAGCTGAATGAGTTGTGTATTACAGGCGGGACAATTTGGAGGGATAAGGGGTGCTGGTGCGGTTGAGAGACGTTTTTTTTGTTTTACACCAAAAATGTAGGGAATAACCTCTCCTGCTTTTTGTACGACGACGGTATCACCAATGCGTACGTCCTTGCGTTTAAGCTCTTCAACGTTATGAAGGGTCGCACGTGAAATAGTTGATCCGGCGAGAAAAATAGGCTCAAGTTCTGCTACCGGAGTAATAACGCCGGTTCGGCCAACCTGAAAGGTAATCTCGCGTAAAATGGTCTGTGCGTTTTCCGGCTCAAACTTATACGCGATGGCCCAACGTGGTGCCTTTGCGGTATTACCCAACCTTTTCTGAAATTCACAATCGTTAATTTTAATTACAACGCCATCGGTGACATAGGGAAATTGCTTTCGAAGCTCCTCAAAACATTTAATAGCATTCCAAATATTTTCAATACCACTTTCGAGGCGCGAAGTTTGGAAATAGGTAAAACCTTCTTTTTGTAGCCATTCGGTTATTTCGAATTGCGTGTTAAAATTAAACTCGGAGGAAATATGGCCTACTCCGTAGGCTAGAAAATGTAACGAGCGTTTTTTGGCTTCGTTGACGTCTAGCAACTTAACGCTTCCGGATGCTAAGTTTCGTGTGTTAGCATAGGTCTCAAATCCCGACTCCTCCTGTTCACGATTTAGACGCTCAAAATCACTTTTAGGAATATAAATTTCACCTCTTATTTCAATTGTTTGTGGATGAGGTTCTTCAAGGTTTAGCGGAACTTCGTGAAAGGCTTCGATGTTACGCGAGATATCTTCGCCGATGTTTCCGTCGCCGCGGGTTAACGCACGAACCAATTGTCCGTTTTCGTATACAAGACTGATGGCCATCCCATCAATTTTAGGTTCAATAACAAATGCAGGCGAACTTGATGGATTTAACCAACCTTTTACACGCGTTTCAAAGCTTTCAATTTCTTCCCGCGAGTAGGTATTGGTAAGACTTAACATCGGTATTAAATGCGGGATAGTTTTTATCGTGTCGTTATCTTTTTTAAGGTCACTGCCAACCTTGTCAGACGCCGTCCATTCGGGGTGTTGGCCAATGAGCGCGAGATATTCGGCCTTGAGACAGTCGTATTCAAAGTCGGAAATGGCCGGTTTATTTTCGACGAAATAAAGTTGATCGTACTGGGCGATTTCCTTGGCCAACTTTTCAAAGCGCTTTCGATCTTTTTCTATACCCATAACTGGTTAATTGGCAACCTGTGACGAATTTCGACGAAAGACAAGTCGAAACCATAATAAAGCCGTTTTACGGTCCAGAAGGAGCAATCCAATACCGTAGAGTGCCATGGCTACGAAAACAATAAAACCAATGTGCATCATTGATAACAACTTATTCTCACCAGGTTCGATGAGCAGGGACATGAGGCTTTTTGTACCGATGGCCATCACGGTTCCGGCGAATAGCCACCGCTTGAGGTAATGGAGAAAATTTTTTCGGTTTAGGTTTTTGTGTAAAAGCCATGTCTGAAGTAGTGTTGCTAGAGTGGAGGCAAGTGCCAAACCAACGGTTTTAAAAATATGCATTAGCGTACAGGCAAGTAGGAAGTGGGATATGAGGGTCCAAGCTGCGATTTGAACTGGCGTTCGAGTATTTTGTTGCGCATGGAAACTGCGAATCATTAAAGAAGAAACTCCATAAAAGGGTAATGCCAGCGCAAAAATCTTTAGCACCGGTAAAGTCAGTTTAAGGTCCGCTTGAGAAAAATGTCCCCAGGCAAAAAATAAGTTTAGTAACGGTTCTCCTAGTATATACAGCCCAATAGCCGCTGGTAGAAGTAAGGTTATCATCAACGTTAAGCCTTCACGATAAAAGCTGCCGACATCGTCCCAGCGTTTTTCGGCAACCATTAGTGAAAGTCCCGGTAAAACGACCGTTGTGATGGCCGCCGAAAAAACGCCCAAAGGTAGTTCTACAAACCGATTGGCAAGATACAGAACGGAAGCTGCGCTTTCGTTAAGACCAAACGCTAGAGTACGGCCAACAAAAATGTTTATTTGATAAACAGCGGCACCTAAAAGAGCGGGCCAAAATAAAGACCACAATTTTTGCAGTTCAAAAGATGAAAGGGCATTTTTTTTATTTGCTACTACCCATTCTGGATTCCATTGTGACTTAGATTTTAAAACCTTAAAAGGCCATAAACATTGAAGAATCCCCCCCAGTAAAACGCTTAGACAAAGAACCCATACTTGCTTGCTTGCTGTCCATTGAAGTGCATATCCCAGCCCAAGAGAAAGAATCATTACAATGTTTAAAAAAAGTGGGGAAAATGCCCCAATCTTAAAACTGTTTAAAACATTTAAAGTCGCATTTAAAATGGCGGAAAAGCAAATGCACACCATATAGGGCATAAGGATAACACTTAATTGTAGGCCGAGCTTCCATTGTTCGTTTAAACCGATGCTAAAGCTCGTAACCCACAAAATTGCCATTAACATTCCGCAGACAATTAATAAAAAGAGTAAAAAGCGGGTAAGAAAAAGGTTCAAGAAATGAAAGGACTCGGTCCGTGAAGATTGAATCCATTTTTGCGCAAAAACAGGGACAAATGCGGACGTTAGAGCTCCTTCACCCCAGAGCCGTCGAAAGAGGTTTGGAAAGGTAAATGCAAAAATAAAAGCAGAATTATAAAAAGAAGCTCCCAGAGCCGCAAATAAAAACATGTCCCTTAAAAGACCCAATATCCTTGAAGATAAGGTCCCAAGGGCCATGTCCATAATGGGTTTTAGTCGTTTTGACATAGTGTAGAATTCTTAAAAAAAATTTTTGACATCAAATAAGGCATTTTGTTTGATAGCTTTGCAATTTTAAGTGTTTGCATTTCATGATTAACGTTTAGTATTAAATGACACAACTGCCTTTTTTTAAAAAAAAACCCAGCAACAGGTATTCCGACGCTAGAAGAAATAATTCGAATTTACCTCGTAAAAATGGAGGTATACGCGCCAAAGAAGTAAGGGTCGTTGGCAGTGATGGTTCACAAATTGGTGTCCTTAAGATTGAGGAAGCCTTAACATTGGCAAAAAATAGTGGGCTGGATCTTGTTGAGATTGCTCCAAAAGCGCAGCCACCGGTTTGCAAAATCCTTGATTTTGGAAAGTATCTCTACGAAGAAGGGAAAAAACAAAAGAAGAACCAAAAACCCGCGGCGACAAAACTGAAAGAAATTAAGTTGGGTGCTACAATTGAAAAAAACGATTACAACACCAAACTTAGACATGCGGAAGAATTTTTGTATAAAGGCAATAAGCTAAAACTGCACCTGACGTTTAGAGGGAGAGAAATGGAAAATCAAACTCTGGGACGCGAGGTGATTGCAAATATGGTTAAAGACCTTTTGCACATGGCAACACAGGATGCTCCGCCAAACCTGAGCGGGCGTAATTTGTTTGTTCTTTTAACACCTTTACCGGCAAATAAAAGAGTCTTAAAGTATAATCGAAAAGACGAAGAAGCCGAATGATGCCGTGAAAGCACGCATATTTTTTTTTTGTTTATTGGGCTAGTTTTTGTTGAAGGAACTATCTCTGTGGTTGCTAAGCAGCCTTCAAAAGCGAGAGACAAAAAAAGTTTTTCTCAAAGCCATTCTATTCCTTCGATGCAAAACAAGGTTGGCCTCGAAGATATTATGCATCGGAATGGGTATAGTTATATGGTTTCAAAAGACAAAAAAATGATCATTTGCAAAGGCAGGTGGTCTCAGTGTGTATTTTTCCCGCCGTCGAAAGAGATGCGGTTTAACCATATAAAAGTGTTTTTAAATCAACCGATAACGATAAATAAACGGGGTCAGTTTTATATTGCAGCGGTTGATGTCGAAAAATCTTTGAAACCATTAATGGCGCCACAGTGTTTACCGGCAAAAAATACACGTTTGCCGCTTACAATCGTTATTGATCCCGGGCATGGTGGAGTTGCAAAAGGCACCGAAAGTGTATTTCAAAAATTACTTGAAAAAAATTTAACATTATCTACCGCGTTTAAATTGCGTGACTGTCTTGTACAGAAAGGATTTCGAGTGGTTTTAACGCGTGAAAAAGATGTTGATGTTGCCTTAGACAATAGAACCCGAATTGCCAATACGATGGGTGCAAACCTTTTTATATCTTTGCATTATAATTCAGCGCCAAGTAAGGAAGCTCTTGGACTTGAAACATACCTTTATTCGTTGGCCTACCAACCTTCGACCGATAGAAATAAATTAAATTCAGATGATCTAATGCAACATCCGGCTAACCAAAATGACGATTACAGCTTACGCTTAGCCTTTGAGGTTCAGACAAGTATGTGTAAGTGCCTAGGGTCGGCAGATCGTGGTGTAAGACACGCGCGCTTTGCCGTTTTAAAAAACCTGCAATGTCCCGGTATTTTGATTGAGGGTGGTTTTATGAGCCATTTTTCGGAAGCGCGTAAAATTGCTACGGATGCTTACCAGTACCAGTTGGCACAGGCCGTTTCAGAGGGTATTTTAAGGTATCTGCAGCAAATATACAGATGAAACCTGAATGTTCATCCAAATCCAAAACCGGTTTTACGTACAACCCCATTATTGCCTCAAAAAGCGAGAACGGCTTTATGAAGATAAGAAGATTTTTTAAGTCCCTTCGTGACCTATTGATGATTAACGCCATAGATCTTTTTCCTTTGCGTAAATCACTTTTAAACTACAGTAAGGACAATCTAAAAGGTGATTTAAAAGCGGGCATTAATGTAACACTGTTAACGTTTCCAACGGCAATGGCTTACGCGCTAATTGCCGGATTGCCGATTGAATATGGTTTGTACGGAGCAATGGTCGGTACAATTATGGGAGCATGCTTTACAGGTTCCCATTTTGTTAATTTGGGGCCAACCAATGCGACGGCAGCTCTATTGATGAGCAGTTTTTCGACATTGTATATTTCCACAGAAAAAGTTCCACAATATTTACCAATATTAGCACTTTTGGTTGGGTGCTTTTTGCTTTTGGGCGCTTTTCTAAATGTTGCGAACCTTGTTCAGTATATTTCACGTAGTGTTATTTTTGGTTATGTAACGGCTATCTCTATCCAGTTGATAGCCAACCAGACCCAAAATTTATTGGGGTATCATTTACGGCTATCGGATGAAGGTCCAACAACGCTTTTCGATGTGTGCAAGCAAACTTTTTTGCAAATAAGTGAGATAAATTGGCAGGCGCTTTATTTTGGTCTCTTAACTTTTATTTTTTATTATTCATTTAAATCGCGTTTACGTCGGTGGCCTTATGTGGCCTTAACGATTTTTGTTGTTTCCTTAATTGCGTGTTTCGTAAGTCAGTTTTGGCCCCTTTCAATACAGTTTTTATCGGCGGTTGATGCGTCTCACTGGAAGATTACAATGCCCAATTTTAGTTTTGATGCCATTAGTTTAATGGCAGGACCGGCTTTTGGTATTAGTTTCCTTTGTTTATTGGATGGTACCACTATTAGTAAGTCTTTGGCTGCGCGGTTGGGACAAAAGCCGGACGTTAATCAAGTCATATTTGGATTGGGAATATCGAATATTGCCTGCGGCTTTTTAAACGGTATGCCAGCTTCGGGCTCACTTATACGATCGGCATTAAATTACACGAGCGGTGCAAAAACACCCTTGGCTGGTATGTTTACGGGCTTGCTTTGTTTCTGTGGAATTATTTGCTTTGGGCCTTTATTTCACTTTATACCGAGACCAGCCCTGGCAGCTGTCATTGTTTGTTTGGGTATAGAGCTTATTAACAGACACGCTATCGGTATTATAATCGCTTCGACGCGATCGGATGCCGTTGTGTTTTTTATTACACTTATAGCAGGGCTTCTGGTTCCTTTGAATGTGGCTATCTATACCGGTGTATTTACCTCAATTGTTCTATTTTTAAGAAAAGCGGCGGCTCCCGAATTTCACGAATATACTTTTGATGAGATCGGCAATTTGTCGGAAATCCCTTCGAAAGAATCTTCGGAACACCCTGAAATTTCAATTGTACATATTGAAGGAAGTTTATTTTTTGCGGCTTCTGAACTGTTTCGTGATCAGATCAGGCAGGTATGCGAAAGGACTTCTTTACAGGTTATTATTTTGAAAATGCGGAATGCATTACATATTGACGCAACCTGTATTATGTCGTTAGAAGAACTTTTAAAATATATGCAATCAAAAAATCGTTTGCTAATTTTAGCCGAAGTAAGGCCTCCGGTCTTAAAAATTTTAAAAAATTCCGGACTTTTATATATGATTGGCGTACCAAATATTTTTGCCGATAACCGTGAAAACCCGACCCTTTCAACGGCTAAAGCCCTAAAATATGCCAAGGAAAAGCTTGGAGAGCCAAAGCCGCAGATCCGTATTGTGACAAAGGAGGTAAAATCAAGTACTCCTTACGCCAAAGTAAAAGCCTCGATTCGGACTTTGGTTAATCCGTTGCAAAAAAACATCCGAAAAATAAAAGAAACGGATGAGCAAAAGTGAATTTTAGCATAATTACTATAAGGCTATAAAGACCAAGTAAAGCCTTAGAAGCCCAATTATACGTGGCGCAATTAAGTCATTGAAATTCAGCGGCCATTTATAACGGGCTTTTGGCGATGTTTTTTCGCAACGTTCCGTACGGTTGTTTATAAAGATTAAACTGGTAGTTTGATAAGCGTTAAAGCCAAAAAACCTCTTTTGCTATTGCATTTAGCATTTTTTTTTCACAAAATTACCCTAGTGGGGCCTCAATTATCAGATTATGATAGCAACAGTTGATCGAGATTTGCAGCAAAGGCAGTATCTAACGTTTTGGTTGGATGAGCACCTCTTGGGCATAGATATTTTATTTTTAAGAGAAATTAATCGTCATATTGACCTTACTCCGGTTGATTTGGCGCCAAGTTATGTATGCGGGTTGATGAATTTGCGTGGTCAAATTGTAACCGTTATTGATTTAGGTGTTCGTCTGGGTTTACCACCGCGAAAGATTACAGCCGAGACGGGTTGTATCGTTTTAAAATCGTTTAAGGAATTACCCCACGATACGCAACAGCTTTATAATGCCGAAATGAAGCTAAAAAATAAAGACGTCAGCGGTTATGAGGGACAGGACCTCGTGGGCTTATTAGTCGATAAAATTGCCGATATTCTAACCGTTGATAATCTTCAGATGGAAACTGCGGCGACAGTCCAACATAATAAGGTCAATGCCCGCTTTTTAGAGGGAATCGTTAAATTAAAAGATCATCTGTTGGTAACTTTAAACGTAGGAGAAGTTATTTCTTTAACTTAAAAAAATGAAGCATAGCATCCAAGACCAAGTTTGTAACGTCATTTTTGAAGGTGACATTGTATCAACGACTGTTCAGTCCCTAAAGCGTGTTTTTGTCGAATTATTTCCAAAATTGGAAGAGGTGAAAAAGTTAATTCTTGATTTTAAAGAAGTGGATATCGTGGATTCTCAAGGGCTCAATTTCCTAATTGGACTGTATGTGGAATGCGAGAAACGCCAGCTTTCTTTACAAATCACACATTGTAATTCGAACAATCGTAAACTGTTTGGTATTTTCAAACTCGATAAGATGCTGGGAATTCAAGAATAACAGGAAAAACTTGGTGGCTTATGGAAGATGACCTTTTAAAAGTCTTTGTACAGGAATCCAAAGAACATTTAGAAACACTTGAACCAACCCTTTTGGCTTTGGAGGATAGGCATGAAAAATCTTCAATTGAAGCTGCCTTCCGTGCGGTGCATAGCATTAAAGGTGCTTCGGGATTTTTTGGATTGGAAAAGATTTCGGTACTAAGCCATCAAATGGAAAATATTATGGCGCTTGTCAGGGATGGCAAGCTGGCCATTACGAAAGAATTGACCGATACCCTGCTGATGTGTACGGATAAATTAAAAGTTATGATTGAAGATGTGAACAATCATAACAATGTCCAGATACACAACGAGGTTAACGCGTTAAGGGCAATTCTCCAATCCGATATACAGCTAAAGACCGATAAAGGTGCTTCGGCGGAAACAATCCCGGTGGTGGAAGAGACACTTCCTTCACTTGAAGAGCAGGGTGAAAAAATTCCCGAATTGTTGAAAAATTTTAAGGTTATTCCGGAAACCATAAACACCTTACTCGAAGAGGGTAAAACATTTTACCTTGCAACTATTATAGCTTCACAAGATAATACAAGTTTACAATACTTTGATGAACTTGAAACACTTGGAGATATTGTTGATACTTACTTGGACAGTTCCGAGATAAAAGGTTTTAATAATTTTAACGGTGGGCGTGTTGTTTTACATATTTTGTTTGCCACGCTTATGCAGCCCGACTTGGTTTATCTTACTTTCAATGTGCCGGCCGATCAAATTGACGAGATGCCCCGTGAGGTAATGATCAAATTCACAAAACATATAAGAGATGATCACTCAAGCAATGCTCCGGTAGCCAAGAAGACGCAAAATTCATCCGAACCGTTTGTTAAAAAACCCTTTGTTGCACAAAAAACAGGAGGTTTAATCGAGGCCGATTCAAAAGATGACGGCGAAAACGATGGGGACAAGTTACCAATCGTGGCCGGTAACGCTAAAAAAGCCGATAATACTATTCGTGTTTCGGTTTCTTTGCTCGATGATTTAATGAATTTAGCTGGAGAAATGGTTTTGGGAAGAAACCAATTAATGCGTTTATCGGGCGAAGTTGCCGATCAAATACCCGGTTTTGCATCAGTGCTTCAACATATTAACATTATTACTTCAGAAATGCAAGAGAAGGTTATGTTGACGCGGTTGCAACCAATAAACCTCTTATTTAACAAGTTCACGCGTATTGTACGAGACCTTGCCTATAAATTAAATAAGGATGTTCGATTAAAATTGTCGGGGAAAGAGGTTGAACTTGACCGGTCTATTTTAGAAGCCTTGTCAGATCCACTGACTCATATTATCCGTAATTGTGTAGACCATGGTATTGAAAGTGGTGATGAAAGAGAATCGCATGGAAAGGCAAAGTTTGGGCTTGTATCGCTTAGCGCAAAGCACGTTGGTGGTCAGGTACATATAGAAATTGCGGACGATGGAAGGGGCTTGAATCTTCCGGCCATTAAAGAGAAAGCCTTACAAAAGGGTATTATAACACCCGAAAAGGCGGATAAAATGACGGATGCAGAAGTCATCAATTTGATTTTTTGCTCCGGCCTTTCTACTGCCGAAAAGGTAACCGATATTTCGGGACGTGGTGTAGGTATGGATGTTGTTCGAAACAATATTGAACGCCTAAACGGAAGCGTTGTCGTCGATAGTGCTTTTGGTGAAGGTACCCGATTTTGCTTACGTTTGCCGCTAACGTTGGCGATTATCCCGGCGATGATTATTGGTATTCGCGATCGAAAGTTTGCGGTACCGCAGATTAACCTGGAAGAAATTGTACAGTTAGATGAAACACATTATATCGAAGATGTGCGTGGTACTCAGGTTTTAAGGTTGCGGGGAAATCTTTTACCTTTGGTCGATTTAAGAGTGTTGTTAAAAATGCCGGCTGATGAGAAAAAGTCTGAAGAAGAAAATCAGCAAGGTTGGGATAATGTTTTATCCGGTAGTGGTAACCATTTTGTACTTGTCTTAAAAGTTGAAGACAAGCGCTATGGTTTATTGGTTGATGAATTATTCGACAACGAAGAAATAGTTGTAAAGCCTTTGTGTTCTTATTTAAAGAACACACAGTGTTATGCCGGTGCAACTCTTATGGGGGACGGCAAAGTTGCTATGATTTTGGACACCGACGGTATTGCAAAATTGGCTCAATTAGTCTTCAGCGATTTTGAGCAACAGATGCATGAAACAAAGCGTAATTACACACAGATGGGTGCAATACAGCAGACAGACCAATGTGAGAGGCAATCTTTATTATTATTTAGAAACGGTACAGACGAATTATTTTCGGTCAATTTGTCAATGGTTTCACGTATTGAGCATGTTAAGAAACACCAAATTCAATCGGTTGGTACAGAGGAATATTTAGAGTACGGACGTTCTTCATTGCGTTTGATACGGTTAGACCGCTTTATGCCCGTTAAGCCCTCGCCTGTAGATTTAAAGGAATACTACATTATTGTTCCGCAGTTGGTTAAAAAGCCGATGGGTATACTGGCATCTCATATGGAAGATGTGGTTGACGCCAGCGTTGCCCTAGATGAAGAAACCATTCGTGGCACGGGGATATTAGGTTCAGCGATTTTAACCAACCGCTTAACGATTTTCTTGGATTTATACAATTTATTTGAGCGTATCGATCCCGAAACATATAAGACGGGTGATCTGAACCAATGGCCCGAAGTACTCAGTTCGAAGCGTTTGTTGGTTGCAGAAGATACGGCCTTTTTCCGTACAATTACCTACAATTACCTAAAACCCTATTTCCGTCGTATAGAAATGGTTCCCGATGGTTTAATTGCCTGGGAAAAACTGAACTTAAATAACTATGATTTAGTACTTTCTGACCTCGAAATGCCAAACATGAACGGATTTCAACTGATTGAGAATATTCGTAATTCGGAACGATTGAATCATTTGCCGGTGGTTGCCTTGACAGCTTTTGCCAACCCCTCCGATATACAAAAGGGCTACCGATGTGGATTTGATGCCTATGAAATTAAGCTCGATAAAGAAAAACTCTTGAGTACGGTAAAAGCTTTATTGCTCAAAAATACTCATGCGACAACTCCGGTTACCGTATAAAAAGCAAACGAATGTCTTTGAGTTTAAAACCCAAAATTTTTGTTGTTGATGATACGAGAACTTTCCGAGCAATATTAAAGGAAGCACTCGGAGAATTAAATGATCAAATAGAGCTTATTGGCGAAGCATCCGACGGGTTAGAGGCTCTTAAGAGTCCATTTCTACCGGAAGCCGATATCGTTCTGTTGGATATCTATTTACCAAATTTAAATGGTCTCGAAGTCTTAAAGGAAATGAA
>CAZDSI010000012.1:4530-5990 GCA_964508215.1 uncultured Opitutales bacterium | reverse complement strand
ATTTCTGCCCTTACACAGAGAGCATTAGATTTTATTCATAAAGACCCAAATCCTCGTGAAACACGGCTAAATAGAACTTACTTAAAAAACGAATTACTAAGAGTTATCGCATTGGTTGCCAACGCCAAACATCAGTCTCTGGGCACTGCAAAGCCCATTGCAGTGGCGGGACCTTCGCAAACGATTAGTGTTAGAAGGCGTTTACCACAGCCTTTCTCGTTTTCGCTTATTGTAATTGGTGTTTCAACCGGTGGTCCGAAAGCTTTAAATTATTTGTTACCAAAATTGCCGTCCGATTTGGGTTGTCCAGTTTTATTGGTACAGCACATGCCTGAAAAATTTACAGCCAGTTTAGCGGAAAGTTTAAATCAACAATGTGCATTGTCGGTCAAAGAGGCTGTTCATGGTGAAAAAATTGTCTCAAATACAGTTTTTATAGCACCGGGAGGACGTCATATGGAGGTTAGCGGAGGATTTAATGCCAATTATACCCTAAAAATTACACAAGACCCGCCGGTATTGTCTTGCCGTCCTTCCGTCAATGTACTTTTTAATTCTGTTGCGCGAAATTGGATGGTAGGGAATGTCTTGGCCCTTGTCTTGACGGGTATGGGTCAAGATGGCCTTGACGGTGTAAGGGATTTAAAAACTCGAGGTTGTTATTGTATTGCTCAAAATGAAGAGACCTCGACTGTTTACGGCATGCCACGTATGATTGTTGAAAATGGACTTGCCGATGAAGTCCTACCACTAACCTTAATACCTTCTCGTATTGTGAAGTTGGTACAAACTCCTTTTAATCGTTATGTTACCTCTAAAGATAATGGATAAGGGCGTAGAACTTTTACGTCATTTGGTTGAAGATAATTCGGCTATTGTAGTGCCGGAAGATAAAGTTTATTTATTTGAGAACCGTTTGGGTGAACTTTTGAAACATTATCAAGTTCATTCTCATGGAGAATTGTACCATTTGGCGATTTCAAATCGCCAGGTTCTCGATAAAATCGTTGATCTAATGTCCACGAAGGAAACCATGTGGTTTCGTGATGCACACATATGGGATCTTTTAGAAAAAGATATTTTCCCGATTTATTTTGAGCGTGCAAGACGAGCAAGAAATGAAAAGATGCGAATTTGGTGTTCGGCTTGTTCAACAGGACAAGAACCTTATTCGTTGGCCATGCAAATTGATTCCTTATTGTTGCGTTATCCGGGGGTAGGGGTCGATCAATTTGAAATTATAGCTACGGATATAGCACAGAGTGCCATTAAAGCTGCAAAAGATGGTGTCTTTAATAAAGTTGAAATGGCCAGAGGCCTGCGGGGAGATTATTTACGGCGCTATTTCCATGAGACCGAAAAAGGTTGGGAGATCGCCGATAAACTCAAATCAATGGTTTCATTTAAGGTTTTTAATTTACAGACTCCGTTTTATAATTTGGGTAAATTCGACCTTATCT
>CAZDSI010000012.1:0-4510 GCA_964508215.1 uncultured Opitutales bacterium | reverse complement strand
ACCTTATCTTATGTCGCAATGTTGCGATCTACTTTTCCGATGCGTTTAAATTGGAGCTCTTCCGAAAATGTGCTAATGTACTGCAACCTGACGGATGCTTTTTTGTAGGTGCTTCGGAGTCCTTGCATGCCTATGGGCATATCTTTAAAAAAGTTCAAGTTAACAAAGTAATTTACTATCAGCATGCCGATGTAAAGTAGGGATGGCCGTTTCATGAATTGGTTAAAAGATAATTAGAAACTTAGCGATTATCGTATTTGCTGTAGAGCTGGCGTGATATTTATCCTACGCAATTTTTCATGAAAAATGAAAGAACTTTCTATGAATTCTCATAGGAAATTTTTGTAAATGCTTACGGTGTTAAATTGGAATGCCTTAGAGCTTTTTTAGTAACAGGAGCAACGGGGTAAAAAACGGAAGCTAGATAAAAGCGCTAAAATAGTATTAAAAAAGGAAGCGATAGCTCCCTTTTTTTATATTAATTGTTATCGGCTTAATTTTTCTAAAATTTCTGCATACTGCAAATTAACGGTAAAACCGTATCGGCCTTCGCGATAAATTTCTGCAAAAAATTGGCAGACCTCGTGGCTTTCGTAATATCCTCCATCTGTCTTTGGAAAGTATTTATTTGCGATACGCATAAGCTCTGCTGGAATAAATGTTGTCGGTACAGTAAGACGTTGGGTACCAAAATTTTGAACTTCATCTTGAGCGTCGGCTATAAGCTCGTAGTGGTCGGTAAAGGTATCGGATTCGAGCTTTTCCCTAGCCAGAACGTAATAATGCATGTCGTGGGTATATAGGGCTAATTCTAAGTCCTGAAATTCTCTGCTGGAAGGCATAGCTTCATTTTCGTCGATCTTTCGAGAGCCATCCCAGGACAAGCTATTAAGCTCTTTTAAATTTATTTTTAAGAAGGTTGCAAGGTGCTTATATTCTGCACCCGTAGTTGTATATGGAAGGTAAAATCGCTTCGCATCTAAGGGCCAAGAATATTTTTCGATAAGGTGTGAACCGAATGCACGTATCCCACGCGTTAAAGCTAAGTAATAAGGCCTATGCTGAAAATTTCTTATAAATTCGCTTACGGTAATTCCGCGACGTGCCCACCCTAGAAGAATCTGTAAGCCTTCAAGTACATTTGCTTCTCGTGGTGTTACCTGTAAATATTTGGCTAATTCCTCTTCTAATTCCATACCCAAAACTCCGGGATCCGTTTTATGATGTTCCAGTATGTAGGCTAAAATTAGTAAAAACGCATTGGGGCCGCAGTTTCCATCACCTTGAGGGTTATAGACGTAATGATACCCTTTTTCGATGGCTAACCTTGAATAAATATCGCCATCCGATCCATAGGAAACGGGGAAAACATAGCTTTCTAAATCTTGACCTTGCGTAATTCCATGATGAATAAACTGTGAGGTCGATCTTTTCCCTATAGAATGTTCGAGTAAAAACGTATTTGCTGGGGAATATCCGACCTTCCACAGAAGGGGTAGAAGTGCTTCGCATAACTCTGGCTTTCTTTGGCCGTTATGAACCGCAAACTGGTAAATAGCATCCTTCAATTGTGGTCGCTGGTGTAGGATTATATAAGGATCATTTGTAGGTGATTTCGACCACTCGCTTGTGGAGGAAGTTTTGGCTAAAAGCTCAAGAGTAGGGTTTGGGAGATAAGGGAAGTAAAAAATGCAGGCGCCATCGGCCGGTTTCTCGGGATTTTCATTAAGCAAGCGAAAGCTTTCTTCACAACGGTTACCATATTGGCATTGTATTTCGCAAACATCTATAGTGCTGTCTTGAAAACAAATGAGAGCTTCTTTGGATAAGAGCCAAGATTGTGTCGCCAACATAGATAGCGCTAAGGTAATTAATCGGAATTTCATGTGGGGTATGAGTGTGTAAGATTTTTTATTTTGTCAATGAAGAATTTTTGAAAACTACTCTGGGAACGGCTTCGAACTGCTTGTTATATAAGGACAATGTTTTACCTTACCGGCCTTAATAAAGTGGCTTTATAACCTATTTAGTTTTCGTGGTTTGTGGAGATTCTACCCTAATAAGAGAATGCTGGTATTGCTTCAGAACGAGATGTAAAAATTGTGGGGGGAATCTCCTTTGGTGCACAAAATAATGTTTCACTGCTTCTTTCTGCAACGCTTTCAAAAGAAGTCATTTTCTCATTAACTTCGGGATCGTGCTCAGCGAATATCTTGGCGATTGTGCAATATGCGTTAACAAATAAATTAATCCTTTCTTCTTTTTCAGTCTTTGGTAACTGACTTATGTAGTTCAATAACGGATTTAGTAACACCATTTTCCAATATGAGATAACTTTTTCACGCCTTTCTGGAGTTAGGGCAATTATTCGGTAGTGGTTGTTATTTCTTCCGCTGTGAAGCCGAGTTGCTTCTTTTGTAATGTCTTCTCCGGCTACAAATAGTGCGTATTTGCGAAATTTTTTAGCTACTTTACTTTTCTTTTCAAAACTCTTAGACTGTCGTACCCATTCGTCGTTCATGAACCTTAAGGTGTTAGCATATAGCAAAAACTGAGCATCTAAGAGCTTTCTTGATTCCATTCTTTGTTTTTTTTAATAGCTGTTCTCGTTCGGCTAAGTTTTCTTGAAAGGAAGCGATACGTTGATTCAGTTTGCCAATTTGCCCCATACGTGCTAAGTTACTTTTTTGAGCTGCAGCTAAATCTTCCCTTAAGTGTTGTTTATCCTCTTCTAGTTGCTTTTGAATTTGTGAAAAGTGTTCGGCTTGAGTTCTAGAGCCCTGTTCAGCGGTTTCCAATTTTTGGGTAAGCAAGGCCTTTTCCTTATTGAGTTCATCGAGTTCTTGGCCCAAGTCTTGGATTTCAAGCTTAGATTGGGCAATTGAGGTTTGTGCTTGTTGTTCGACTTTTTCTTTCGCCCCCTGAAGCTGCTTAAATTGTTCTTGGAGTTGTTGGTTCTGCTCTTGAGCTTGTTCTTGAAAAAACTTTAGCTGCTCGGTAAGCTGAATGATTTGTTTTTCGGAGCCAAGGATGGATTTTTGATGGATTTGCGTTAGCATTTGGTAGTCCGTTTCCAATTGATGAAGCCTTTCTATTTCCTTCTCCCAAATTGATTTCCATTTATTGGCCTCCGCTTCGAAGTCTTCTTTTTCTTTTTTGGCCTGTGCAATCTGGTCCTGAAGTTGTAGTTTTTCGTTTTCGCTTTGCTTATTAACTTCCTCTGACCGCCGTCCTTGCAGCTCCAACTGCATTAATAACTCCTGATTTTGTACTCGGATCTTATCAAGTTCTTTGGTGAATTGTTGGGCCTCGAGTTCTTTTTCTTGTTGTATAGCTGTATGTTGTTCCTGGAATTGTCGGTTTTGTTCCCGGGCTTTTTGCTGATCGACTTTTAGGCGGTCGGCGAGAAGCGCCAATTGTCTTGTAAGTTTTTCTCGGTCGAGATCGGCCTGAGCATAAAACTGTTGAGTTTTGTTCAATTCTTGAAGTAAAGTTTTGATTTCTTCCTTTGAGCGGTCAAGCAGTACCTGTGCTGTTTGTTCCGACTCTTGCTTTGCTTTTTCAATATTTGCGAACCGCTTCTGGAGCTGAAAAATTTCGGATTCCAAATGGCCTTTGTCGTCATCGGACTGCTCTTTTGCTTTTGCGATCTCTTGTAACCGAACTTGAAGTTTTTGGGCTTCTTCTAGAGCAAGCTCCCTTTCTCTCATTATGGCACCGAGTTGTTCATTTTTAGCCTCTACCTGTTTCCCGAGTTGTGATAATCGAGAAAGAGAGTCAGTATTATCTTGCTTAGCTCTCGTGAGTTCTTCGGTCAATTGCTCAAGCTCCAAGGCGTTTTTTTGTCGAAGCGCCTCGTATTGTTCTTGAAACTGCCTAATTTTTTCCCCAGCTTGCTGGCGTTCATCTTGTAATTGCAGAATAAGCATTGCCAGCTGTCGTTTAAGCTCAGCGATATGTTTTTGCGCATTTTGTTGCTTTTGAGAACGTATGCCCAAAGCTTGGCGTAACCCTTCGACTTCTCCCAAAGCTTTTCGACGCTCGCTTTCTAATTGGCTAGTAAGAACAGCCAGTTGTTTTTCAAAGGCTTCGTTGGCGAGGATTCCTTCAGCTTTTAACCCCTCCAGGGCACGGCGTAGCCGTTCAATTTCGGCGTGGGATTGGTTAAACGAAATTTGCGCTTGTTGTTCTGAATCTTGTTTTGCTCGCGTAACGCCTTCAAGCTGTCTTTGCAACTCCTGTCTTTTGGCCACCAGATAAGCATTGGTAAGTTCGGATTGTTTTTTTGCCTGATTTATATCTTCAAGCTGAGCACAGAATGCTTGAATTTCTTCTTCTGCATGCTGTTTTTCTTGTGTTGCAGCAACACTCCTTTGTCGTTCATATACCAACTGGTGACTTAGTTCTTGGCCTTGCGAATTGGCTTGTGCTAATTCTTCAATTAACCGTTTTGCTTCCAAGGCGTTTTTTTGTCGAAGCGCCTCGTATTGTTCTTGAAACTGCCTAATTT
>CAZDSI010000011.1:33159-37747 GCA_964508215.1 uncultured Opitutales bacterium | reverse complement strand
CGAAAAGAAAGGGTTTCCGAACCTTCCAAAAGAAAAACTAATCTTTATATTTCGACGCATCGCGTCGAAACATAAAATGGGAAGTATTTTTGAATCCAGGGACCGCGTCCCTGGTAAAAGTTCTTTGAAGAGAGTACGGAGGAAAATTTTCTTCGCTTCCGCATTTCTTTAGGCTTTGTTTTTTTCTTTAGGCTATCTTATTAGTAATTGCCTTACCAAGCTTGCAAAATTTCGGAACAAATCTTAGCGAAATTTCGTTCCCGGTTTCAATAGATTCATACATTGCCGAAGCGAGCTCTAAAGCGTTTCTAGCCTCGACACCTTCGGAGACCGGTAAATCATGCTGTATCGTACGGATAACATTCTGCAAGTACCGCACATGCCCAAAACCATACACCGACGGTGGGTTTTCCGACAATTGCTTTGAAATCTGTTCGGTTTCATCCGTGTCGGCATCTTTAAAATGCCAATGTAGGACCTTGTTTACGGCAAAACCACCGATTTCAATCATCCCGTTGCTACCTAATAGTGATAAAGATGCCTCAACGTTAAAAGGTCTGGCCGCCGTGGTCGCTTCCAAAGTACCCAAAGCACCATTTTTGTATTGAATAATAGCAATACCGGTGTCTTCGGCTTCAATTTTGGCCAATGCATGCATGGATTTTGCAAAAACTGAAACCGGTTCACCTAAAAACCAGTTGAGCAGATCGATGTGATGTATTGCTTGATTGACCAACACACCGCCATCAACTTTCCAACTCCCGCGCCAAGGGTTTTGGTCATAATACTCTTGAGTACGACACCACCTTACACGGCTTGTACCCATAAATAGTTTACCCAGTCGGTTTTCGCTGCAAACTTTTTTTAGTTCCTGAACCGGCAAGTTGTAGCGATTTTGAGTGACCACAAAGAGTTTAATATTTTCTTTATTGCAGGCCGTAAGCATTTTATCGGCATCTTCCAGTGTTAAAGCAATGGGTTTTTCAACGACGATATGTTTTTTGTAAGGCGCCAAAGCTAAAGTGATCGGAGCATGCCCACCGGTTTCGGTTAAAACAAGAACGGCGTCAAGTTCTGGATGCTTTTGCATCATTTGATGCATGTCGTCGTAAACAGGGACCGAAAAAGACTCGGTAAATTTTTTTGCCTGCTCAACATTTTTATCGCATACGGCTAAAAGCTTCGCTTCCGGTAATTCGTTATTTTGAAAAATCTGTAAGTATTGTTGTGCAATGCGCCCGCACCCTATAAAGGCAAAACAAACCGGTTTCATACGTCACCGATCTTACCATAACAGCCTTATGTATCGATAAAAATATGAATAAAAGTAAAGAGTCGCGAATCCGACCGTCAACAGGGCCGGTCTGTTTTTTGAGCGCCGGGGAGAGATTTTTTGTAAAAAAATCTCTCCCCGGACCCTTCACTTAAAAACTATTACCAAAATGATACAAAGCCTAATGAGGATTCTCATTAGGCTTTGTATCATTTTGGATTCGTTTTTCTTTGGGAAGGTGCGGAAACTCTTTCTTTTCGCGTAAAAAGGAAGGGATTTCGAGATCTCGAACCTAGACGAGTCCAGGAACTATCTCTGGCTTTTAATGCAAAAGGCCTAAGTCCTTGTGATTATAGAGAGGTAGGCTGAGTTATTCGAATCTCTCGCCATTTTCCCTTACGGTAACGGTAATACATAAAGAATACTCGTACAATTTGTTCACAAACACTTGTCTGCCAAAGGATCACAGCCCCCGAATAATTGAAAGATAAAAGCACATAGCTTGGTAAAAAAGCAACTAGCCAATAACTGAAGGTATTAACAAGCATAGTAAATTTTGTATCGCCGGCTGCCGTAAGCATGGACTGTAAAAAAAACCATGAACCTTCGGCAATAAATAAAAACCAAGTCCAAAGCAACATTGGGTTGGTAAATTGTAAAACTACGTTGCTGGAATCCGATGGTAGAAAAAGTTGAATTAGGCCCGAAGGGGAAATAACCATCACATAGAGAGTAATGAGGCTAAAGGAAAGCAGTAATTTTACAGCTGAACGCAGGTTTTTATTTACCACCCAATATTGCTTTGCACCGATTGCATTTGAACATATCGTTCCCACGCTACTACCAAGTCCTTCAAACAGAAAAAAACAAACGACATAAATGGATTGTGCAATGCCGAAAGCTGTAAACTCCCCCTTGGTCACGTGAAGAGCAACAATCTGTGAAAGCCATGCCCAACCAATACAGTTCAAGAAACAGCCAACACCGTTTGGCAGCCCCGTTTTTAAACAACTTTTTAGTAACGCCAAATCAAGTTTCTTATGAAACACACCGTATTTTTGATGGTGCGATTTACGGTAAAATAAACCGAAAAAAATCAAAAAGCTGGCGACTTGCGAAAGACCTGTAGCCCAAGCCGCACCACAAATGCCCAATTGTGGTATAAACCATCCGCCAAATACAAACCAAATATCTAAAAGAATGTTTAGTATATTTGCAAAAAGCGTTATCCAAAAAACAATTTTTGTATTTCCACGACCCGTAAAAAATGAAGCTAAAGCACCACAAGCGGCACAATTTATTGGCAAAAATAAAAGCATAATCCGCAGGTACGGGGCTCCCAAAAATTCCAAATTTTTCGCCAAAAGATATGGCGTACCCCAAATTGAAAAAGGGACAAGGAAAATCCAAAGCCCAAACGATAGCCAAATCATCTGCCAAACAACGGGGCCTATTCGAAGAAAATCTTTCTCACCGTTAAATTGCCCCACAAACACCTGGGTGATCATTATAATGTTCAGAAAACTGCAGAGGATTGCCCAATACCAAGGCATGGTTCCAATATTGGCGTTAAAGGCATCCTGCGAGTAAAAGGATAAAACAAGTCGATCGCCAAATAACATTAGGCAACCAGAAGCCGAAGATAAGATCATTGGCCATGCGATAGTCCAAAGTTCACGAATGCTACCGGCGGGGTGTTTGGTTAAAAATGTAATAGGTGTTGTCATAGTGCTTAGAAAATAGAAGTAATTTTTGTAAAAAGATTAAAACATGAAATTTACTCTAGACCTTCATGTTTCAATTAATTTGGAATGAACCAAATTACACTAAGCACACCTTTGCATGGACTTAAAAAATATTAATACCTCAATTCACTAATAATATTAAGGTAAATGTCAATAGCAGCTTCGTTTTTCTTTTCACCAAGAGCTCAGCCCCTGGATTCGAAATGTTCCACATTTTAATAAAACTCGTTTTTCTTTCGGTAGGTACGGAAACCTGTTCTTTTCGTGCAAAAAGAAAAAGTTTCCGATTTATAATTCGATGCATTTGCATCGACGATGCTCTAAGCCATTTTTAGCATACGCGAAATTAAATAAGGTCCTTCACGATACACCGGCATAATAAAGTCAAATTTATCAACACTTATAGCGCATTCTAGATCTCCGGGCGTCTTAAAATCAATTTTTGGATCTAGAGCCATTTGCCCCGCTGGACTCTCAACAACTCTTCGGCAAATTTCAGAACGATCAACGGACGTATCGCAATATAAAGCCTCCATATAATCACCACAGGCAAGATCGTCTTCCTTATCAGGGCCATTACGCGAACCCATGGCCAATATGGTGACTGAAGCACCCTGGTGAGTTTTTAGATAGTGCATCGTTGCCTTTGCCACTACCAAACTACCCAAATAAATTTCGGTCGCTTTCTTAGCGGCTACGACACCTTGCGTACCACTACTCGAGCGCAACACAACACTTTTCCACCTTAAATCGAGCTTAGCCACAGCTTCGGGCGAATTTCCAAGATCAAATCCCTCAATTTTTCGCCCCTCGTTTTCACCAACCAGCATAAAATCTGGATTTTTCTGCTTAAGCGCAAACGCCTCCTGTGCCGTACTAACTAAAAAAATTTCTTTAGCTTCTCGATAAAAACAAAATGCTGCCGTGGTACAGGAACGAATAACGTCTATAACAACCACCCTTCCTTCGCAAAATGGAGCCGAATCGATTCCATATTTTCTGATAACCACAAAAACAAATGTAAAATTAGGATGGCGTCCCGTAGGGGATTCGAACCCCTGTTGCTGGAATGAAAACCCAGTGTCCTAGGCCGGACTAGACGAACGGGACTTAATTTAGTTTGTATCGTGTTATAAGCATGCTCGATGGCAAGCATTTTTTTTAAAAACCGAATTTATAGCTTTTTACTTGTTTAACAAACACCCTTTTTGGTAGCCTGCAAAAACAAACAAAAAACACATTCAACCCAACCGGTACAAGGAGTTTTGATATGGTTTATTTTCCCTCAAGTAGTTTATCAACCGTTGACCCAGAAATAGCATCCTTAATCCAAAAGGAAAAACAAAGGCAGCAAGACTGTCTGGAACTCATAGCTTCTGAAAATTTTACTTTACCCGCCATTTTAGAAGCCGTCGGAAGCATTTTGACGAATAAATACGCCGAAGGCTATCCTCAAAAACGTTACTATGGTGGATGTGAGTATGTCGACCAAGTCGAAACATTGGCCATCGAACGGGCAAAAAAATTGTTTGGCGCCGAACATGCAAACGTACAACCTCATTCGGGAACA
>CAZDSI010000011.1:0-33149 GCA_964508215.1 uncultured Opitutales bacterium | reverse complement strand
CGTCGCGGTTTATCTATCGGTATTAAAACCTGGCGATAAACTTTTAACGATGCAGCTCGATCATGGAGGACATTTATCGCATGGGTATTCAAAAAACATCAGCGGTATGCTTTTTAAAGTGGTGCATTACGGCGTTGATCTAAAATCAGGTTACATCGATTATGATAACCTTGAAAAAGTTGCCATTCAAGAAAAACCGCAAATGATCACCGTTGGCGCTTCGGCCTATGCACGTACTATTGATTTTGAACGCATGGGAAAAATCGCTAAAAAATGTGGAGCATTATTGCTCGCCGACATCGCACATATTGCTGGGCTTGTTGCCACCGGAACGCATCCTTCGCCGGTTCCTTACGCCGAATTTGTTACCACAACAACGCACAAAACACTACGTGGACCACGAGGAGGACTTATTCTGTGCAAAAAGGAGTTTGCAAAAGCCATCGATTCTATCCTCTTCCCCGGAACACAAGGTGGTCCATTAATGCACGTAATTGCCGGTAAAGCGGTATGTTTTAAGGAAGCCATGTCGGACGGGTTTAAACGCTATCAAAAACAAGTGATTGAAAACGCAAAGACACTCGCCAGTGTATTCGCTCAAAAAGGGTACTTTGTCGTAAGCGGCGGCACCGATAATCATTTACTTTTGCTCGATCTACGCAAGACACACCCTAACTTGGATGGCAAGACGGCACAAAACAGTTTGGAGGAAAATCGTATTACCCTCAATCGAAATACGGTACCCGGCGAAACCCGCAGCCCGTTTTTGGCCAGCGGATTAAGAATCGGCACACCGGCGGTTACAACACGCGGTATGAAAGAAGCAGAAATGATGGTAATTGCCGAACTTATTGATCAAACTTTGAACGATTCAGATAAAAAACATTCAACCGATATTCGCCAAAAAGTTTCCCAATTGTGTCAAAAGTTTCCATTACCCTACTAACCACTTTTTTAATTTAAAAAAATGAAAAGCAGTACCGCTTTATACTTTAGCCTTTTAACGCTTCTCCCTTGCCTTTGCGAAGCACATTTTAACGACGGTTTTAATCCTGAAAATGGTGCACTGATAGAAATTCGTCACTTTTACGGCCTACCAGATCTCGAAAAAATGTTTCCTTATTCCAGCATGAAACCATTGATAAATATCCAAGCCTTGCTTGATATGTTTGGTGACGGTAAACAAGATTCTACCTTCCCTTATATTGACGAAAATTTACTTTGTTTTCATCAGATGCAATGGATTGAAACCTATAATATGGTAGAAAATCGTAATCAATTTCGTGCAAATGCCTACATGGAAACCGAAGATAGCAATTTTGTCATGGTTCCGGTAGTTCCAGAGTTTTTGAAAACGATGAAAGATTTTTTTGCCGACCCGGAACAAGTGGGGCCCTATTATCAGGATGGTAAACCATGGGACCCTGAATACACGAGCCGAAGATTACAAGGTTGGGTCAATCGTTGGGATTTCAGCCCATTTAGCGCCTGGTTGGTCTTTAATAAAACAGAACATTCTCTTGTGATGTTTTTTGCTTCTTATTTTGAAACCGATAAAAATTCTGTACAAATCGCTTATATTGTGGACAAAAAGCATCGCCATAAAGGTATTGGCAAAAGTGTGCTGGGACGATTTGAAAGATATGCAAAAGAGTACGGATTTACGTGTGAAAGCATTCGTGGTGAGGAAGTTAATGCTCTGCACGCTCCAATTCATCCCGGGAACAGCCATTCCCAAGACCTTGTTTGCAAGAAGGGATTCAGCGTTCAAAATTTCGATGAAGGGGCAAACCGTAACATATTTGTAAAAACAATTAAAAAAATCTAAAAGTAAGTACCCTAAAGCTTCAATAAAGGCCGTTTTAACATTCTTATCGAAGTGGAAAGATTTTTTCACAAGTTTCCAAGGAACATCTTTTTAATAAAAGTCCCCGTTTTAAAATATCGACTTACGAGACCTTGCTTAAACTGAGAAATCAACGACTTGCAAGGCCCCCCATGGATACACCTAAAAAATCGATTGCTTAAACTCTTTTTTCATTGCAAATTAGAGCCATGTTTGAATCTTTAACACGTAAACTTGGTAGTGTTTTCTCAGCGCTTTCACGGAAAAAAAACCTTACCGAAGATAATATCGTCGAAGCACTCAAAGACATTGAAAACGCCCTTTTAGAGTCGGACGTTGAATTTAATGTTGTTCGTCAATTCATGGGCGATATACAACAAGACTGTATTGGACAAAATGTATTCAAAAATGTCACACCGGGGCAACAAGTTGTCAAAATAGTTCACGATCGAATGATCGAAATATTGGGGGGCGCCGAAATCGCTTCTTTATCCTCTCAAAAGCCATTAAAAATTTTAATGGTTGGCTTACACGGTTCTGGCAAAACAACATCCACTGTTAAGCTGGCACATTTGCTGAAAAAAATGGGGTATTCACCGGCTGTTGTCGCCTGCGATGTCTATCGTCCTGCTGCTATGGAGCAGTTAGCTATTTTAGCACAACAAGCCAATATCCCCTGTTTTATAGAGAAAAACAAAGCCGTCCTCCAGATCGCAAAATCAGCTTTGAATTGGGCAAAAGAACAAAAATTCGATGCCGTGATTTTTGACACAGCTGGCCGTCTACAAATTGACACGACGTTGATCGATGAAGTTAAATCGATGCGTGAACTCATTCAACCGGAAGAAGTCTTATTAGTTGCCGATAGCGCTCTAGGACAACAGGCCGTAAATGTATCCAAAACCTTCCACGAAGCCCTCGCTTTGACCGGCATTGTACTCACAAAACTCGATGGTGATGCTAAAGGTGGTGCCGCTTTTTCGATGAAACGTACTACCGGGGTACCCATAAAATTTGCCGGTATCGGGGAAAAAATCGAAGACTTCGAGCGTTTCTATCCCGATCGTATGGCTGGAAGAATTTTGGGTATGGGCGACATCGTATCCCTTGTTGAAAAAGCCAAGACAGAGGTTGGCCAGGAGAAAATGGAAGAATTGAGCGGTCGTGTCCTTTCAAAGGATTTTAATTTTGAAGATTTTTTATCACAAATCCGCCAAATGAAAAAGATGGGGCCACTCGCCAGTATTACGAAATGGTTACCCGGTGTAGGAAATCTTTCAATAACACCTGAAAAAGAAAAAGAATTTAAACGTATCGAAGCCTTAATTTTATCCATGACGCCCGAAGAACGTCGCCAACCACAAATCTTAACTACACATCGCAGAATAAGGATTGCCAAAGGCGCCGGGGTGCAAATTTCGGAAGTCAATAAGCTGCTAAAACATTTTCAAAACATGAAGAAAACAATGCAGCATTTAAAAAAAGCAAAACCCGAGCAGCTTGAAAAATTGGCGCAATCGTTATCCGGTAGCAATTGGCCAAAAGAAGGTTGATCATGTTTGACAAAGAAAAATTTCATAAAGCGCTTCTCAAACGAAACGTTTTATGGCCTGCGGAACTGCTGAATGTAACCGACAGTACAAACACACAGGCTTTTAATTATTTGGCCCAGGGACGAGGGCCGATTATGGTTTTGGCGCGGCGACAAACCGCCGGCCGTGGAACCAAAGGTCGAACATGGTTCAGTGCATCCGAAGGGAACCTTTACTTAAGCTTGGGGTTTAACACCCCAATATATCCCGAGAAGCTGGCTGATCTAGGTTTGAAGCTGAACAGCGCTGCTTGCCAGTGTTTATGCGAAACCTACAAGAAACTTTTTAAGCTCAAATGGCCAAATGATATTTTATATGAAAATAAAAAGTTGGCAGGCCTATTAGTGGAATCGAAACTCAAAGAAGGGAAAGCCGTTCAATGGGTTATCGGATTTGGGTTAAACGTTTACGGGACAACCGATAGCTGGCCCGAAGACATTCGTAATATAGCGACAACACTCGAGCAAATTGCTGATAGTAAACCCGACATGGAAACTCTTACGGCAGACCTTATCAAAGCATTCTATGATATCTACAACACTTTTCAATCACTACAAAAAACCCCCTAAAAAACATCATTCCCTAGTATATTCGTTCATCTTTAGAATTTTTTAGAGCAAGCTAAAACCCTCCCTCGCCATTGGCATGTTTTTAATGACCGGAACTTAACTAAGAAAATGGCAGGCCACCGTCTGCGGTCAGACTTTAAAGCGTAACTACTTTTTTAAGCTAAATTTTGGCAAATTTATGGCAAGATTAAGCTTAGGAAGTAACGAAAGCTGATAAAGCGTTCTCTGACTCCAAGGTGAAAACTTTTTATCGAGTGCCAAATAGATTTGCTTCGACTTGTGTTCACCAATAAGGGCATAGACCAACGCTTGCAATCCCCATTTTTGCAAGTTTTGCGAATAATCTCCAAAATACTGCCTATGTAAGGTATAAAGTTCTTGGAAACTTTCAATCGCTTTCCCCGTATTCGCTAACAAAAGGAAAGCTAACCCACGCTCTTGCAAAGTCATAGGGGTAAAAGAAGATGCTTGCGGTTCTTCGTATTTTAGCAATTGCTCGGCCAAAGACGAAAACTTTCGATCCTGCCATAAAAGTTCAACAGCCAGTTTTGAAGCATAACCACAGGTACGCAAAGGATTCCAATGCTCCAAACAAATGTCTTCCACTTTCTCATCCTCTTTTAAAATAGTATGGAAACACGCCTTCAAGTATTGATAGGTTCTGGGATCTGCAGATTGGCTCTCTTCATCGGCTTGAAGTAATTCGAGCCCCGTCCTTGCATATAAGCAACACTCCGTTGCATCGCTTTTTGGATAAACGTACGAGAGCGTTTTCCAAATTTCTTCGGCCACCTTACAACCTAACCCTTGACTTCCGCTATGTTTTACGATCTGGGTACGCACATACGAGACGGCTTCTTCGAATTGCTTTTTGGCAACGAATAAAAGTGCTTTGGCCAACGTAGGATGACGCCAAAAAGTTTTAAGCTCGAATTCAGCAGACCACTCAAAATGCTCTTGCAACGATTGTAAGGTTTCCAGCGGCAACTCTGAAGCTAAAGTTACGCTGGCATGGTATTCTATTTTGAGCCATTCAAAAAATAGTTCATTTTTCCCACCATAATTAAAAAAATATAAGATACTGTTGTGAAAACTGGTTAGCCATGTTTTGGGCGAAAAATCAAAAAATTTAAGAAAATTCAACCAGGTATCGTAAGGCAAGTAGTTGACAAAAATTGCACTCAATAGAGAACATAAGGGAGATTCGTCTTGCAACTTTTGTGCCGAAACAGACTTGAGAAGGAAATTAAGCGTATTGGGGTTTTGGGCCCAGGTTTTTAACGGGAAGTAAATCCGTGGCTCTTCGGACTGCTGTCGAGCTAGAAAGTTGTATTTTAAGAATACGCCGGAATAAATGTCTGTCGAGTTATCAATTGTAAGCGACGGCTTTAAAGAAATTAGACGACTTTCGATTTTACACAGCATTTTTTCAATCGTTTCATCGCATGGTGACTCATTAAAATCGTGCTCAAGCTTTGCCTGATACAAGACGCGACGGATCTTTTGAGCAAACGGACCGTAGCCATAAAGATTATCACGAGATTCATCGACGTCTTTTAAGAGAGGATGAAGATATTTTTTAGAGATATTGTAGTATCGTAAAGGAGAACCACCATCATCATCCCATAAGACAAAGGGGATCTTAAACCTTTCACACAAACGTTCGAGGCCATGGTTTAATGCAGGATCTTTGGCCGTAGAAATAAACGCTTTTTTTGATGACAATTCATCGAGTATTTCAGCTAAGGTTAATTTTTCAAAAACAGGTTTATCATAGCACGTAAACCATTTTAAGCGCTTAAATACGGTTAAACTATGGGTTAAAATGGGATCTTTTGCTGCGGCATGGGGATCAAATAGAATTGCTATTGTTTTTGTTGTTTTTGTTTCTGAAATTGAAAGGTCGTAAATGGGAGGTAAAAAGAAATATTTCTTCCATAAAAAAGCTGGAAAGTTTTTCATTTCATCCGGAGCCCATGGACCAATAACCAAATCGTAAGGCAAAACATTTTGCAGCGAAATATCGCTCTCTGAACGAAGCAAACCGACTTTTTTAGCAACCTTATTAAAGGGAAAACTTTTATTACTCGAAACTAAAAACACTCCAACAGAGTCTAATGAATCTGCTGACTGAACAACTTTCCCGATAAAACCTTCTCTTGGGCCAAACATAGAAGATTTTTCATGCCATTGGTCAAAAAACGAACTCCAATAGAATGGTAAAACAATATCCGAAAAGTCTTCTTCAAAAGCCCAATGCATTTTTTCATTTTAAAAAAAAGTAAAATCTTCGCAATATTCTTTTCATTTAAAACTTGTTAACATAACGAAAAAATATTACAATTGCCTTATCTTGTGAGCCATGAAACGATTTCTTTTTCTTTTATCCTTTATAATCATACCCTTTTTATTTGTCAGCGCAGATTCCACAAAGCATATGGCTGACTTTTTATTGCAAAAGGAACAGTTGCAAAAAAAACAAGATGACATTGATCGCAAGTCGCAGGCTTATCGAGCTCCTATCTTAGCAACATCGGGTATTATCGAAGTAGTTGATGAAAAGGGGAATATGCAGGGCATTATATTGATAGATCGTTGTAATCCGCCCCTGGGCAAAGCTTTGCCTGGCGGACTGGTTGAGTATGGCGAAGATCTAAAACAAACACTCAAAAGAGAAATGTATGAAGAAATCAATTTAAGTGTTTACGATATCGAACAATTTCAGGCTTATTCAAACCCCAAAAGAGATCCTCGATTCCATGTTGTCGACATTGTGCATATTGCCAAGGCTAAGGGTGCTCCGATTGGCGGAACCGATGCCGCAAAAGCTTTTGTCGTTAAATTATCGGAAATCCCTTGGACGGAGCTTGCATTTGACCACGCAGAAATACTACGCGACTACCTCCAGAAAAGGCACCCGGAAGCTTTAAAAGATACACAACCGGAATCAAAAGCTACGATAGAAGCATCTCCTTCCGGACAAGAATCCCAAACTGAAATCTCGAAATAGCCCGTTTCTCTTTTATTGGGCATAAAAGCTACTGTCGTCTTGACAGAAAATTAGCCTATCTTTAGGATACGCAACATGCGGGACACAATTAATCGAAACGCTTTAATGGTAATAGCGTTATGGGGTATAATGTATTTCACAAATTATACTTTCGCGGAACCAGACTATGATGCCACAATAAAAAAAGAGTTGGCCGAATTACGGCAACGCATTGATTATCTCGAAAAGCGTTTAGCAGAATCAAATACAACATCCATTACCCAAGCCGAAGAAAAAAAATTAGCAGAAACTTTCCCCAATGCCAAAAAGCCCATACTCGCTAACCTAAACATGGAGCTTTACGGTTTCGTTTATGGCCAAGCTTCCTACGATTCTAAACAAACCAACGATAAGGATGGTCCTACTTATCCCGTTCCTCAGTCCGGTAATTCAGACGATTCCTCGCAATTTAGTGGCACCGTAAAGGCAACACGATTGGGTGTTAAAATCTCAGGTCCCGAAATTTCCAGTTGGCAAACCGGTGGCGTCATTGAAGGTGATTTTTGGGGCGATTCAGAAATTAGCCATGGCAGTTTAAAGCCTCGATTACGTCATGGATATATTGAATGTAAATATGACACCTGTGGAATACTCGTTGGACAAACAGCCGACCTTATTGGCAATATTACCCCGGCAGTCTTGAACTTTAACGGGCTAGCACAAAGCGGTGTGATTGGTAATCGCCATTTTCAAGCAAAAGTAAGCAAAACCATAGAAATTGAAAAATCACGGTCGTTTTTAATTGAAAGTGCTATATCGCGGCCCGAACATTCGCATAGCGGTACGCCACATCTTCAATATAATTTAGCCTATCTATCACCAGTTTTTTGTGAAAAAGAAAGTAAATTTAGCTTTTCAGGAGTGTTGGGCCGAGAAAAAGTAGCGCTTAACGGTAGCGGTACACTTTCGGAACGCTATAAGGTATGGGGCATCAACGCGGCAATGAATGTACCGGTTACTCAATACGTTGCCTTTACACTATCGGCTTTCACAGGAGCAAATCTGAGCATGTACGACGGTGGCATCGGACAAGGGGTAAATACCACACTACGCAAGGCTATTCGCACACAGGGTGGATTCGCACAATTAACGTTTACTCCAGTAAAAAAATGGGAATGGAATTTGGGCTACGGCATCGATACAACAAAAGATAGCGACTTAAACAATTACAACACGGCTAATCCACCGGGGGCAAGTCGCAAAAAAAATGAAAATTATTTTACAAATTTAAAGTATTTATGGACGGAATCTTTCTGGGTCGGACTAGAAGTATCACATATGAAAATATCCTATAAGGGTATCGAACGTAGAGATAAAAATAATCGAGTTGAATTAGGAATGTGCTACTGCTTCTAAATATTTTAAATTACAAGTTATGAAGCCTCGCAAAACCATGGCGAGGCTTTCTTGTTTTGAACATAAAAATTTTCTTTCATGCCCCAAGAGTTTCTGTTACCCAAAAGCAATGGCCTTAAAATCTTTTCTTTTTAATAAAATTATTCGTGATAAAGTGTACAAGATGCTGTTGGACACAGGAGCGAAAGTAACCTTGATTAAAGACCTAACCGACGAAAAAATCCTTCACTACTTCAAAGAAAAATTGCTCGAAGAATCAAAGGAAGTTTTTGATGCCGATAGCCAAGAAAATTTGGTCGAAGAGCTAGCAGATTGCTTAGAAGTCATACACGGAATTGCAAAAACCCAGAGCCTTCCTTTTGAATCTATCGAACGGAAAAGAATCGAAAAATATAATCAAAAAGGAGGCTTTGAGGAAGCCATCGCCGTAGATTTTGTTCAAGTTGAAGAGGATTCCCCGCTGGCAAAATACTATTTGGAACATTCTAAAAAATACCCTAAAAAGTAAAATAAATTAGTTTTAACACACTAAAAAACCCATACGATTATAAACCTTGTGAGCAAAAAATATGGAACTAACACCAATTCGCTTAGATAACAGGCTCTGAAAAAATTAGAAAACAGTTCTTATTCGGAGTGTCAAACCGGGTGTTGACGGCATATTTAAAACGAGAAGAAGTTTGTCTACAAAATATAGGCTTTTAGTAACGGCTGAAAACGACAAGAAAAGTTTCTATAGATACCGTCCTTGTTTAAAGCAGATTGCTTAGCTTATAAGTAAGCTAGCAGAAGAACCATAAAAACGACTTTCGATAAATAAGATGGCAAGCAACAGAACCTCTTTCTTCTTATGCCCTTGTCTAAAATGCGCAATATCGGTGCCACAAAGCCTAAGGTAAGGTGGGTTATCTTATTCATCTTCTATTGCAAAAAGCCGCAACTGCGGCATGGAAGGTTTTTGCTTATGGTCAAAGTTAGTACCCTTTAAAGCCTTTTGTAATGTTTTTCCTTCGCTTTCGAGCTCTTCTAGAATGTTTTTTGCGCGCTCCACAACAGTGGGTGGTAATCCCGCCAGTTTGGCAACTTGAATACCATAAGAACGGCTTGCGGCACCTCGAATAATTTGATGAACAAAAATAATCTCTTCATTCCATTCCTTAACGACCACCGAATAATTCACCACGCGAGGCAATAACTTTTCGAGCTGCGTAAGCTCGTGGTAGTGGGTTGCGAACAAAGTACGCGGACCATTTTCCTTTCCGTGCAAATGTTCAACAACTGCCCAAGCAATACTCAATCCGTCGTAGGTGCTTGTTCCACGGCCAATTTCATCCAAAATAACCAAGCTTTTGTTTGTTGCGTTGTTGAGAATATTGGCCGTTTCGGTCATTTCGACCATGAAGGTTGATTGGCCACGTGATAAATCATCGCTGGCACCAATGCGTGAAAAGATGCGATCAACAAGCCCAATACGGCAAGCCTTAGCCGGAACCCAACAACCAACTTGGGCCATCAAAACGATTAAAGCAACCTGACGAATGTAAGTCGATTTACCCGCCATATTTGGCCCTGTAATCAACAAAATTTGCTCCTGTCCGGTATCCAATACAGTATCGTTGGCCACAAATGCAGAATTAAAACCGGAACGTCTCAGTACCTGTTCAACAACGGGATGACGTCCTTGCTGAATCTCGATTCTTTCGCTTTCATCCACAACAGGACAGGTGTAGGAATTTTCACGCGCCAAACGGCTCCACCCAATAAAAACATCGATTTCGGCTAAAGCTAAAGCCGTTTCTTTCAAAGGCTCGGAAACCTTTAAGACCTCGTTTACCAAATGAAAGAAAATTTCCTTTTCGCGATCAATAGCCCGTGTTTCGGCTTGCAAAATCTCCTGTTCTTTTGTTTTCAGTTCTTCGGTATAATAACGTTCCGCATTCGTTGTTGTTTGCTTGCGAATGTAACGGCAAGGCACCAAAGACAGCTGTGATTTGGTCACTTCAATAAAGTAGCCAAAAGTTTGGCTGTAACGAATTTTTAAATTGCGAATACCGGTTTTTTCCTGTTCGCTACGTTCAAGCTCGGTCAACCACGTTCGGTTTGAAGACGTTAGGTTTTTTAAATAATCTAATTTCTCGTCGTATCCCGGTCGTATATACCCACCTTCGCTTAGGTCGTTCGGTAACTCTTCCTTAAGCGCTTTTTTTAACAATTGATAAAGATCCTCACAAAGGTCTACCCGCCGATTAAGTGCCCGCACTTCTGCTGCTTCAAAATTTGTCAGATCTTTTTTTATCCCGGGCAATACCGTTAGAGTATTTAAAATACCGCCCAACTCACGAGGATTTTGTCCACGGTTTTGCAAGCGACTTAACAACCGTAAAATATCACGTGTATTCGCTAAATTTTGTTGCAAAGAACGCGAGAGAGAGGGCTCTTGAACAAAAGCTCTTACAATGTCTTGACGTGTATTTATACCTTTCACGCTCAACAAAGGTTGTGTTAAAAACTGCTCAACTAAACGACCACCGGCAGCGGTAACCGTCTGATCCAAAACATTCAAGAGAGAACCTTCTCGATTACCCTGTAAAGTGCTAAAAATTTCCAGATGCTGCAGCGTCGAAGGGTTTAGCAATAAAGCATTTCTGCATTGATGAAGCACAATACCTCGTACGTTTTGAGGCTTTCGGCATAAATTTTGTGTTACATACTGCAGCAATGCTCCGGCAACGCCTAGAGCCGGACAATTTTCCATGATTCCAAAACCATCCAGTGTGTGCACGTTCAAAACTTCACGAATCTGTCCATAACTGGTAGATGTTTCAAAGGCATAAGAAGGCATTTTTGATAACACTTTCCCCGCCAAAAAACTTAAAAATGATGCCTTTAGATCAGAGGCCTCTACCGTTTGATTAAACGTTTCCGACAAAATGATTTCCTTGGGGTTCAAAGCGGCCAATAAAGCGAGAACATCTTCAAAATTCTTTTCATAGGAAATTTTAAATTCTCCCGTGGATAAATCAAGCCACGCCGCACATAAATAAGGCAAACGTATTTCCAAGCAGGCAATGTAATGGTTTGTTTTGGCCACCAACTGAGCATCCTCTAAAACCGTACCAGGACTAATAATGCGTGTTAAGGAACGATCTACCAGCTTTTTACCTGGCTGCGGGCTTTCCATTTGATCGCAAATTGCCACTTTTTTACCCGCTTTTAAGAGCTTATCAATATAAGACTGTGCCGCATGATAAGGTACTCCGGCCATCGGTATGCCATTTCGATGGGTCAATGTAAGCCCTAAAAGTCGTGCGCCTTCCTCGGCATCCCTATGGAACATTTCATAAAAATCCCCTAAACGAAAAAAAAGCAAGGTATCTGATGACAATTTTTGTTGAATATTTAAATATTGCCGCATCATGGGGGTCACCGAAGGGTCGGAAACGAGTTCTTTCATAGCTTAACTTTTTTCAATTTAGCCTATTCTCAATAAAAACTTATCGGACTTTCAACAAGCATTTCCTAAAACAGGGATGATTTGAGAAACCCATTTGAAAGTCAAATAGAAAAAACCTTCCGCAAAAGAAACTACCTAGTCTTAAAAAACCCTTCTTGCCTTTGCAATGAATCACTTAAATTAAAAATTTTGTCGTTAAATTTTCGCAAGCTTAACAGGTAAAAATTTTTGGTAATTTAAATTTCGCGTGAAACCGTAAAAAAGCGTTGCTTGCACCTATAAATATATTTACTTTTGCAAGCGAGTTAATATAATAGGGTATGAATGTTGAAAAATGGCCTTTAAAAAAACTCCTTGCAGGAGTTATTGGTGTTGTGATTTTTCTTCATGCCCTTACATTGGGGTTATTATGGCAACAAAAGAGGCGTTTGGCAAATGTTGAAGGGCCTATTGAGCAGCTAAAAAAATGGATAAGTGTTTCCGATTTTGCATCTCTACAGGATTATTTGTCGTTACTGAACGATAAGGTCCTAAATCAAGAAGAGCGTCTACAGGGCATTGTTGAACAGCTAGACAAGCGTATTAATACCTTACAATTAGCGCTTGAGAACATCCAAACAAGATTACAAAAATCAGCATATCCTATTACGGCGCCCAATTCGATAAAAGCTTCTATTTTAAAAAAATATGCCGTGCAGAAAGGCGATACTCTGTCAACGATCGCTCATAAGCACCATATCCAACTTGAAAACTTAAGAAAACATAACAACCGCGTCGATCCCAATAAACTTTACCCTGGACAAATCCTTTTTATCCCTTCGGAACCATGAAATCAGCACCTCAAAATTGGGAAATTCTTTCAGACAAGGTAATGGCTCGCTACCACATTTGTGAAGTATGCGAACGCGAAGCAAAGCATCCCGATGGACGTAAGGGTAATTTTTTTGTAATGAAAAGTCCCGACTGGGTGCAAGCATTAGCCATAACACCAAACCACGAACTAATTATGGTAAAGCAGTTTAGGATTGGAAGCCAAACTATCTGTTTAGAAGCTCCCGGAGGGATTCTAGAACCCGGAGAAGACCCAACTGTTGGCGCAATGCGTGAACTTCAAGAAGAAACGGGTTTTATTGGACGCAACCCCCTCGTATTAGCATCCTGCTACCCCAATCCTGCTTTACAAACAAACAAGGTCCATTACATTTTATTTAAAGATTGCGAAGCAACCGGCAAAACACATTGGGATATGTATGAAGAACTACAGACCCAATTGATTCCGTTCAATGAGCTTGAAAAATTAATCCAAAACGGTGCCATAGACCATTGTATTACCATTGGCGGGTTATTTTTTCTGAAAAGATATTTAAGTCTCAGTTTTTTACCGAATAGATTTTCTGCCAAAGGAAATCCTTCTTATAGCTCGGCCAAAGGTTAGTTTACTTAAAAGCATGAATATTTTTATGCTCAAACTGTTTAGCGATAAATCTACTCAACAATTACAACACTAATCAATAAGGCATTCGCCATAGCTTTGGCTATTCAAGTAATTGTTTACCACCATTCCAATCGGCGGCATTAGCGGGTTTGGAAGGCGCTTTAAATCAAAAAACTGTATTTTTTCGTGTTTATGAGGTTCTTTATTAACGATAGATGAATTCCACTTTTCTATGACGAAAAATAGACCAAGCCCTGTAAAATACTTTCCCGGGAACCGAACAGAAGGATCTTTTAAAAAAATGGTGCTCGAAAATTTAATTTCTGCTGGGATAATACCAATTTCTTCATCCAATTCTCTTAGCGCAGCGGTCATAGGGCTTTCATCTTCTTCAACTTTTCCACCCGGTAAGCACCAGGTACCATCATGGATCCCCGTCCCCTTACGCAATAACATGAGTACTTCCGTGTTTTTAAGCATTAGACAACCGACAAAATTTTTCATTATTCAACAGTTGATCGGATGTTTTAATCAAGGTAAAGAATATACGTATGCTATCCCCCCGCCCTTTTTACTTTATTCGGCATGGACAAACCGATTGGAACGTCGAACATCGGGCCATGGGACAAATAGACATTCCGCTAAATCAACAGGGCGTCGAACAAGCTAACCAGGCCGCTATGGAACTAGCGTCTCTTTCGATTCAACATATTTATACAAGTCCCTTAAAACGTGCTTTAAAAACAGCCAAAATTATCAACACAAAGTTAAAAGTGAGCCTTGAGCCTATTAACGGGTTAAAAGAAGCAAGTTGGGTAATTATGGATGGCGAAATCCGAAACGAAAAATTTAACCTCGAAATTTGGAAATCCGGCAAAACACCAACCAAAGCTGAATCTTACGAAAGGTTTCGAAAACGCGTTCTAAATACCATAGATACTCTATTATCAAACACAAACAATACCTTGCTTATCGTATCACATGGCGGTATATTTTTCGCTCTATTGGATTTATTAGGGCATGACATGTGGCAACTTGAAAATGCAAGACCAGTTTTTTTTAGCCCAGTCCAAGTTCCCCACAATAACCGGTGGAAAATTTCTTACGTAGGAAAAAACAAATGAATACAACACTTCCAATCCATATTTTAAGTCGAGCCGTTATACTGAGTCACAATTATATTTTGCTGGCCTATACACAAAATCCAAAACGTGAATATACTTATCTGCCGGGAGGCCACGTAGAGGTAAACGAAGATGCTCGATCAGCCTTACACCGTGAATTGATTGAAGAAATTGGTTACGATTGTCGTATTGGGCGTTTCCTAGGCTGCTTAGAATACCGTTTTGATGGACAACAAAAATGCCACAACCATGAATACAACCTAATTTTCTTAGCTTGTCACGAAGATTTTAATTATCTCCACCCTGTCATTTCGAAAGAAGAAAAACTTTTCTTTCGTTGGGAACCTCTTGAAAAACTTTCCGAAGCCAAAATTCTACCCGAAATACTCTCTCAATGGATCCCAAAACAATTAAAACGTAAACTCAATACGATTTATTTATGCAAACGTTGGGTATAAATTTTAAAAAATTTTGAGGTCTTTTTTAAAATCCGTCGGTTCCTTTTTTCATTATATTTAATTTTAATATACAAGTTAGTGCTTTTAGTATAAGCGTCCTTTATGACCGTAACATATGAAGAGCTAAAAGCTGTTTATGATCTTCCTCTATTAGAACTTATCTTAATGGCCGCAAATGTACATCATCAGTTTTGGCCAGAAGGTAAGATTCAATTGAGTCGATTATGCTCAATTAAGAGCGGCAAATGCTCCGAAGATTGCGCTTTTTGTACACAATCGGGCCATTACAATACAAACGTTGCAATCACCCCCTTTCTGCCTCTTGAGAAAATTATCGACCAAGCACAAGAAGCAAAAATAATGGGCGCAACCCGGTTTTGTTTGGGCGCTGCTTGGCGTCGAGTACCCAACAAAAACGCTTGGGAAAAAATCCTTGAAGCCATTAACGCGGTTAAGAGTGTTGGCCTAAAAGTATGTTGTACCCTAGGGTTTTTGTCCGAAAAAGAAGCACGAGGTTTGAAATCTGCTGGGTGCGAAATCTACAATCATAATATTGAGAGCTCTCGCTCTTTCTATCCAAAAATTGTAACAACGCACCGATGGGAAGAGCGGTTAGAAACAGCAAAAGTTGCGCATCAAGCAGGACTTAAAATTTGCTGTGGGGGCATTTTAGGAACGGGCGAATCTGTTTCTGATCGCCTTGAATGGTTACTTGCTCTGGCTTCAATGGATCATAAGCCTGAAGTCGTTCCAATTAATATTTGATTCCTATGGAGGGAACTCCACTTCAAAATACTCCATCACCAACTTGGGACGAAATCATCCGCTTAATCGCAACGACCAGAATCTTTTTACCTCAAAGTACCCTGCATATTCCAGCAGGACGAAGTACCATGTCCGAAGAAATGCAGGCGCTTTGTTTTCTAGTTGGTGCCAATGGCATTGCAATCGGGCAAAAGCTTTTGACGGCCAAAAACTGTTCGCCGGTTGACGACCACATGCTGCTTCGAAAACTCGGGTTAAAGCCAATTACCTGACTATCCTACAACAAACCCAATTTCTTTAAGTGTACAAAAAAGAAAACTTTCCTTGCTCTTGAACAGCATTTGAAATGCATATTTTTTTAAAGCCGAAAACATTAAAAAAAATTCCCTAGTTTTCCCAAAAAAATTTTATTAGAGCTTTGCTCAAAAATCTTGCCTGACCAAGAAGAAGTTGTAACTTGAAGGCTATGAAAAGCTTCGCAAGTGATAATTATTCAGGTATACACCCTGAAGTATTAAACGCCATAGCAAGGGCTAATCACGAGCATGCAACCGGGTATGGGAGCTGTGAGTATACCCAAAAGGCTATTTGCAAATTCAAGGAACATTTTGGTTCAGAAATTGATGTCTTTTTTCTTTTTTCGGGAACAGCCGCAAATGTATTAGGCATAAAAGCACTCACCAGATCTTACAATTCCGTTATTTGCGCTGATACCGCCCATATTAATACCGACGAATGTGGTGCGCCAGAGCATCTCGGTTGCAAATTAATTCCACTAGCCAATAAAAGCGGGAAGTTACAAAAGGAATCAATTAAGGATTATCTTAGGAACTTGAGAGGCATTCATTCAACAAAACCTAAGGTTGTATCCATTACACAACCAACGGAGCGCGGTACCGTTTATTCCTGCGATGAGGTTTTGGAGCTATCAAAATTTGCACATGAAAATGGCTTATATTTGCATATGGACGGCACACGCCTAGCCAATGCGGCCGTTAGCTTAAATAAAAACTTTAAAGATATTACCCAAGCTCTTGGCGTAGACGTTCTATCCTTTGGTGGCACTAAAAACGGTATGATGATAGGCGAAAGTGTTATGTTTTTTAACAAAAACCTACATTCCGATTTTCTTTACCTACAAAAAAACAACTTACAGCTATATTCAAAAATGCGCTTTATAGCCGCCCAATTTGAAACATACCTAAGCAACGATCTTTGGAAAAGAAACGCCACAAATGCTAATACAATGGCAAAACTATTGGCAAAAAAGCTAAAAAACATTCCGGGTACAAAGATTACCGAATCCGTCGATGCCAATACCGTATTCGTCCTTCTACCTCCAGTAATTGTTCCCATCTTACAAAAGCGTTATCCCTTTTATATTTGGGATGAACTTCTTTCGGAAGCAAGATTTGTTACAAGCTTCGATACTACTGAAACCGAGGTAAATGACTTTGCCTCGTGTGTAGCGGAACAATTAAGACAACTTTGATCTACGGCCTTCTCTTTCAAATTAAGAAGAATGCTCAGGTTTGTATTTCGTTCACTTTTGAGAACATAACTTACGGTTGTTTCCCCAAATCGATCTCTATCGGCTTTTCGGGGTAATTTCCCGCAATAACATCTGGCAAATATTTCGGCAATAAAACTGGGTAAACCACTTCCGTACTGGTCTGTATTCTCTGCAATGAAAACCAATCGAGCCGTTGCACAACAGCTTGTTCTTCAGCGGTTAAATTTTTTAATGTAAAATTATTTTCAGCCGTTCTCGCCACAATAAATACCTGTTTGAGCCGGGTCGCGATTCCCGACAAAATCAAATCAAACTCGCCAAACCAAACAACTGGGCCAAGAACAACCTTTTCTCTTTTAATACCGGTTTCCTCATATATCTCGCGTAAAGCTGCTTGTTCGATAGATTCACCATCCTCAATTTGACCACCGACCGTATACCAAAATCGACCATTGTATTTTCCCTTTAGCGTAGTCGTTTTGGGATCATCGGCACACATTAAAAGAAGTTCATTTTTAGAGTTTAATAAAATAATTCGAACACTACTGTGCCTTTTCATATCAATAAATATTTATAAATAACAAAAAACCCGAGCTTTTGCTCGGGTTTTGGTTTAAAAAAAGAGTTATTGGTTTTTCGTAACTTCGCCGGCAAGCTTATTGGCTTCTTCAACCTTTTTGCCAAGAGCTTTAACCGATAAAATCCACAAGATACTAATAACAATAAAAATGCCAAACACATAGGGAGCAATTTGGTCATATGTAACCTTATGTCCTACCAGAGATCCGATGACCGAAAGCAAAGTCACCTGAACAAAGGCACCGCCAGACTTTCCAAGACGTCCACCGACCACGTCCACAACAGCCTTACCTTTTACCTTCATTTCTTCGTCGAGCGGAATATAAGCCATTTCCTTTGTTAGGTCAAACAAAGCATATTTTGTTGCCTTCGCAATCATTACCATAGCAGCACCTAAAAGTACAGCCAAAGCAATCGGATTTGTGCCCCATTTTGTCAATGTATCGATCAACTGTGACCTATACAACACGAAGGTAAAGAAAAGGCTTCCACCGAGAAATAATACAACCGGCGTAAACATTGCGGCAACAACCCAACAACATAGGCGTAAAATATTACCACCGACTAATAACATTATCATCGAAGCAATACCGGTATAAATTGTAAATTGGCTCATAAAGGTGTTATAGTCGTTTTCATTGTGGTAGCGAAGCTTCAACTGACTTTTCCACAAACCTTCAACAACGTTAACGGTGATACCGTAAGCAATAACAAGCATTGCAATCAAACCAAGATACGGCGAAGTACAGATCGTCTTTAAACTTTCGATTAAGCCAGCCTTTTTCTTCCCCTTTTTAACACCGGGCAATTCGGGTTTGTCGTAAAAGCGCTTATCGGTTAATACGTATTTGTAAATCCACTTATAAATTAACATTGTTGCAATACCAAACACAACAACCATACCCATTAACCAATTAAGCGAAATTTGCCATGGATCAACTCCTGGGCCAACCTTTTCACGAATATTGGAAAAACGATCACCGAGAACACCCGAAACAATTAAAGAAAATTGAGCCACAAAACCGAAAAATGCGTAAACGCGTTTTGCTTCGGCCGTATGTGTAACCTGATTGGCGAACTGCCAGAACGAAAGCGACAAGATAGCGCTACCCCACAATTCGGCTAAAACGTAAAAAATCGCATAACTCCAAACTCCAAAAACGGCAAATGGCCAGTAAAGTGAAGGCCATTTTCCTTGCCACAAAGCAATGGTTTCGGCCGCAGGATGTAAGACTTCTCTATGAGGATAAATGACGAAGGCAAACAAACCAAAAAACAAAATAAATGGCGATAAGGTCGCATAAAACAATTTTTCGTTACTGAAAATATTGCTGGCTTTTGCGTAAAGCAGCATAAATACGATCGCCGAAGGTGTTACACAAAACAATTTTAAGAAAGAAAGCGCTTCCGCTCCCGTACTGGTAACCACTAACGAATCTTTGATATTCCGCAAGCAGGTGTAATTAAAAAGTATGAAAAAGAATATCATACTCATCGGTAATACCTTTTTCAATTCATAGCGATGAATTGGAAAAAAGATCGCTCGTAATTTTGAGAATGCTGGTTGAGAGGGACTATTATTCATTGTTTCGTACAACGTTAAACTTCAGCACACTTGTACCAAAGTAATTGACTTAAATAAACGTTGCCTAATTAAGACTATAAACAAGTTAAATCAAGTAAAATGTTAGTAATTTCTCGGATTAATTTAAAAAAATGCCAAGCTTAAAGAGAAATAGACACTTTATTCTAGCTTAAAGCAGCCCTATTCACACCTTTTCTGTCTACTTTATACTAAGTGTTAAAACACATTGTAAAAAGCTTATCTTTTTTCAGCATTTTACAATTATTTGATCTTCAGGCTCAAGCCGTTTATATTTAACCTTTACAGCCTCCCATAGTCATTAATCTTTACTGTTTTTTATCGAGCACAACAGATTAAGCCAATTTCGGGACATACATGTTTTCTCCTAAAAAAAATCTTTAAAGGGACAATTAAAACCTTTTTGTGCTGATTCATGCAAACGATGAATAATATGGTCGCTATGTTTTTCGAGATCTAAAAACTCACGATAAAAGTTTTCCGGTGACATCACATTACCACCTTTACGAATTACCGCATCACGTAACAGCATATCGGCTGTCACGACCGTCACCCATTCATTACTTTTTGTTAAACATTGTAAAATAACCCCATCGGCATTTCTTTTCCCGTTGCTAAAAATAATCCTAAAATTACCCTGCTCGACGCTCGAGCAGGATTCGGTCTTTTCGCTTTCGACACCATCAAAAACAAGAGTCAAGAAAACATTTTTTGTACTTTGAAATTTTTCAGAAATTGCGATCAGTTTATGGCGTGTAACTTCTAACGAATTACGCCCACCCATCAAATTTATAGCGTACAAGATGTTATAACCGTCGAGTATCCAATGCGTTGTCACTTTTTACCATTATACATAACGATAGACCAAAATTTAGAAATCCTGTTCAAAAATTTTATCGAGACGTAAAGTAATTTCCTTCTATGGCCCAAGTCTATACATTTTTGCACAACGGCAATATAGATATGCTTTCCAAGCCGAAGCTTGCTTTATTATTAATGCTTTACCAATCTATTGTATGACCCCTCGGTTTAAAATATAAATTTTAATTTTCTTGACTTAATTTACTTAAGGTATGTTGTGATTTTTCTTCTAAAGGGCATGTGATAGTCTTTTATTAGGCAATAGTGGGTTAAAAAACACAAATTGTTTAGGTAAAGGTTATGATTTGCTCGAACGTAATCACTAAGAATAAAATATACTATGTACACAGGTATCGTAAAATGGTTTAACACCACAAAGGGTTTTGGATTTATTCAACCAGAAGAAAAGGGCAACGATGTGTTCGTTCACATCTCTGCACTTGAGAGCGCGGGAATCCGAAATCTTCAAGAAGGACAACGCGTCAGTTATGAATTAACCAGTAGCAAGGGTAGAACTTCTGCTACAGACATAAAGCTTTTATAAGTTTTAAAGACGTCTAAATTAACCCTTGAGCGTCTAAATTTATGACGTTTAAGGGTTTTTTCATTTTTTAATTATGGAAAATTTTTATACATTTAAGCTACCAAAAATACTTTTGCAAGCATTGGAAAACATGCATATAAAAGTACCAACCCCCATCCAAGCGATGAGTATTCTTCCTGCCCTTGAAGGAAAAGACATCCTAGCTTCTTCGCAAACGGGCACAGGCAAAACACTTGCATTTTTGTTACCGATACTTTCACAGCTTTTAGATCGTAGAGACCGTCAAGCATTGGTATTAACACCAACTCGAGAGTTGGCAACTCAAGTAAAAGACACTTTGGTTAAGTTATTAGACCCTCAAATGGGCTTATTCTTTGCTCTTCTTATTGGAGGAGAAAATTTTGGGAAACAGTGTGCCCAATTAAGGAAAAACCCGCAATTGATTCTTGGCACACCGGGACGTGTTTTCGATCACTTAGGACGCAAAACTTTATCTTTAAAAAGACTGGAGTTCTTTGTTTTGGATGAAATGGATCGTATGCTAGACATGGGATTTAGCGAACAAATTGATGCTATTGCTCGAAATATGCCTGAGAAACGCCAAACGTTTATGTTTTCGGCGACTATGCCAGCCAATATTATTCGCAATGCGCAAAAATACCTTAACAATCCACAACGTATTGCTGTTGCTTCGACAACCCGTCCAGTAGAAAAAATCAAGCAAGATGTTTTACACACTGAACCCAATGAAAAGTTTAATTTTCTCGTAAAAGAACTTGAACAACGGCAAGGCTCTATTCTAGTTTTTGTCAAAACGAAAATAGGTGCCGAAAAACTCGCCAAACGTTTAAAATTAAGCAATTACGATGCGGCAGCGATTCATGGTAATTTAGAGCAGCGCAAACGTGAGCGAGTTATGCAATCGTTTCGCGAACAAAAGAAACGTATCATGGTTGCAACCGATATTGCGGCACGCGGCCTTGATGTTCCTCATATTCAACACGTTATTAACTACGACCTACCTCAATGTCCAGAAGACTACATCCATCGTATTGGCCGTACGGCACGTGCTGGAGCCGAAGGATGTGCATTATCGTTCATTTCATCTTCAGAAAAACATCATTGGAAGTTAATCCATAAATTCATCAACGGGGATAAAGATAAAACCGAGAAAAAGGAAACATCGTCCTTTAGGCGTCCATCGGGAAATTATAAGGGACGATACAAGGGACGAAAGAACAAGGCGTTTAGCAGGTTTGCTCATAACTAAACGGCTCTCGGAAAACGCCTTAGACAAAATTGTAGAGTGGTTAACCCTTAGAATATCGACGGCTTGTTTTAAGGAGGAGAAGGGCAGCCAAAAGTTCTGAAGGAGCACTGCGCTAACGGCTTACACACCTAAATTTCCAATAATCGCCTCAAGGAAAGTAAATAATCGTTCCTTAACTTTACGATAAGTATAAGTTTAAAGCTTCGCTTGAATTAAAACTGAAAAACTTCCATAAGTTCTGGGAAGGAACCCTTCCCTACGACGTTATAGAATGTTTTAAGGCTTTTTACGCAAAAAAATTCTTTTAACGACTCCATCCATAACCTCGATGTACCGAACTGGCTTCAAGAGGTTAATAATAAATTTGTTCTGTATTATACGGATGTTAAGATTTTAATCTTGTCTTTTAAAACGAGAAAGTTTGCCTTTTTGTTAGTGGGGGATTAGCTCAGTTGGTTAGAGCGCTAGCTTCACACGCTAGAAGTCGCTGGTTCGAACCCAGTATCTCCCACCATAAGGCTTTTCATTCTCAAGTTATAAACCTTAATTTATGGATCCTTTACCGCTATCGATTGTTATTATTGCCCACAATGAAGCACAAAACATTCGACGTTGCTTGGATCCTCTCAAAAACTGGGCAAAGGAAATTGTTGTAATTGTAAACGATTGTGTCGACGGTACCGACAAAATCGCAGAGAAGGAATATGGTGCGAAAGTCTTTACCCATGAATGGCAAGGCTTTCGTGATCAAAAAAATCTTGCCTTAGCTCATGCTACTCAACCGTGGGTTTTAAGCCTTGATGCAGACGAAAGGGTAAGCAAAGAACTTAAAAAGTCCATCGAGTTCTTTTTATCTAGAAAGCATAATTATACGGGGGCGGGCTTCCCGCGCAAAACTTGGTTCTGCAATCGTTGGATTAAGCACGGAGATTGGTATCCCGATTGGTCGCTACGGTTGTTTTTAAGAGAAAAAGGGAAATGGGGAGGCGGATGTGTTCACGAAAAATTAGAATTATCCGGCGCTATTGCACGACTGAAAGGAGATTTGGAACACTACTCCTATCCTACTCTCAAAACCCACGTAACAAAGATCCTTCGTTTTGCCGAACTTTTTGTGCAACAAAAACGCGAACAAAACATTAAGCTAAAGAAGTCAAGGATTGCTTTTGTAGCACCGTTACGTGCCGGTTGGACATTACTACGTGGATATATTTTTCGATTGGGGTTTTTGGATGGCTTCGGTGGAGTTTGCGTGGCCATTCATTCGGCATTTGCCACGTTTTTAAAATACGTTTTTTGGTATGAGGCCACTTTAGAGGAAGAAAATAACTCTAAAAAATGATTTTTACCGCGTTATTTTGGTGCGTTTTTTCAATCGTATTTGCTTATCTAGGTCTTGCTTGCCTTGAGGGAAGCGGTATTTTTCCATGGGTTATATGGGGTAGCTTCCTTGCCATTGCCTTAATTTATCGAGGACGCAAGAGTCTTATTCTTAGCCTATGTGTAGTCTTGTGTGCTATTTACGGAAATTGGCGTTTTGAACTGGCCACTCCGAAGCCAATACCGCCACGTGAAGTACGGGCAACTCTTATCGTTGAAAAAATATTTCGCTCTTTCGGCAATAAAACATCTGGGATTGGATCGATTGGATCGGTACAGGGCCTGCATTTAAAGTTTTTAAAAGGCGATTCGGTTTATTTTTCGTTACCCTTAGGTAAAGATAGCAAGCTCATGGAACGTGGACAACAATGGAACGTTACGGGAGTTTTGACAACCGGCCAATCAGGTTTCCAGAACATAAGTTTGATCATTTTTTATGGACAAACGACATTCATTACAAAATAACTCGCGTAAGAACACTCGAGCGTTGTATGAACACGCACGAGTCTTTATTTTTTCGGTGCAATCGTTACTGTGAACGAATATTATCGAAAGGCTCCGATAAGGATAGCGAAGCCGCCCATACTTATAAAGCCATGTTGTTGGGACGAAAAGAATATCTTTCGCCATCAACCTTTAAAGATTTCACGCTTACCGGAACCTTACATCTTTTAGCTGTTAGCGGGTTACACGTTGGTGTAATCTCTATCGTGGTTTTTGGGTTCCTGAAGTTCTTTCCTTGCTCACGGCCATTACGTTTGTTATGCGCACTGTGCGTGGTGGGGTTTTATGTGTTTGTCGTTGGCAACTCCCCCTCAACCTTAAGAGCCTTTGTGATGGTGGCAACCTGGGTTTTTGCACAACTTTTTTATCGTCAGATCAGAGGTGAAGGAACTTTTTTGGTTGCGTTATTCATTGTTCTTCTCTGGAACCCAAAACAACTTTTTGATGTCGGTTTTCAACTTTCTTACGGAATAGTAGGCGCACTGATTTGGTTCGGAGCACCCTTAGCCAACCAATTAAGAAGCTTGTTTTTGGCATATCAATATATTCCACAAAAATCGCTATCGTTGTTTCAAAAATATAAACTTAGCATCCAACAATGGATGATTAGTGCATTTTCTGTCTCATTGGCGGCAACGATCTTAAGCCAAATATTGATGGCCTATTACTGGCAATACCTTACACCTTGGGCTTTATTACTCAATATGTTTGTAATTCCATTAGCCTCCTTTGCAGTTGCTTTTGGAGGATGTGCTTTATTGGTCGGAAGCATTCTTCCCTGGTTTCCTTTAGTTGATATTTTTAATTGGATTGCCGTGCAGAGCATCAAAGCCCTCATTTTTATACTGTCTAAGGCCGCAATCTTGCCCGGAGCTAGTATCGCTTTTAAGCTATCGCTGCCCTATACCAGCCTATCTCTTGGGATTTTTTATTTATCGGCTTTATATTTTTCCTCTGTGAGTAAGAGAAAAAAGCTTGGCGATACGCCTTTTTCTACTTGTTAATTTATTTTAATCGGAAAAATATAAGCCTTAATGAGACGGATGCGTACAATAACAAAAGGTGCACCCAAATTCTTGTACTTCTCAAAAAAATAAATTAATTATCCGAAGACGTTAAAATTGCTTGACCTGTAAAACTTAAAAGATTTTTGTATTTCTTAAGTATTCTTGCAAGCGGGTGTAGTTTAGTGGTAAAACTCCAGCCTTCCAAGCTGGATTCGTCGGTTCGATTCCGTCCACCCGCACCAAGTCGACCAAAAATCAATAGCAAAGATGAGCGATAAATTATCGCTAAACTTGTGTTTCCGCTAACAATATTTTTAATCCTTAGCTGTTGGATAACTGGAATATTATGGCGTCACCTGTCTGTAGCCTTGGTTATTTCCCTTAGCTTCATATTAAAAAGGCTTAATACACCTCAAGGTCATTGTCTTAAAAAGCCCATTGCTAAAAAGAGACAATTGTTCACACCCACACTTACAAGACAAACATAGTAACCCTGAAAAGCAGCCGATACGCATTTTAAAACATTTCGCTGGTATCTTCGCTGCCGCAGCATAAGAACATAATATTTCAATATAGTCAGGCTGATTAATGTCGTGATAATTTAACATTGGAATAAAGCCTAAGGATTTTAACGTTTCAAAGTACTTGGCGTAAAAAGATCTTTGCAGTAACGGAAGAAATGGCCACGCAGGAACGGGAATAAGCTTACCTTCGAGCCGATCCAAAAGTATATCGGGCCACATCGTTTTCAAAAACCGAGAAGATCCATGTAACTGTGAATACAGGCCACTTTGGTAGGCCTGTATATCCTCTAGTGTTTGCCATGTAAGTGGATCTGCCTTTATGTAAAGGCCTAATTTTGTATTAAATTTGTCAACATAAGCCTTAAAACTACTCATGTTGAAGGACACTGGAAATGCTAAGCATTCTCCGTTGAAGCAGGGAGAGAAAATAATGTCTTTACCGGTCCTTAATGGCAGATCAATGGGAAGTACCAGTGCTCCTCCGGGGGCCAACATAGTGTAAACAGTTTCGAGAAAACTTGGAACCTCAAGGACACCTATGGCCGGTGGGTGTTCCACAAGGACAAATTGAAATTTCTCAGCCCCATTGTGTTTTAGATATTCTTGCACCTCGGGATCAAGGATATGACCGCATAGATCGGGATTTTTTTCGTTATTTGGGTCGATACAATAGCAAGCTTCGTGAAAATGATTTTGCCCAAGGTCGGTCTCCAGCCTTAGATCGCTGGCCTTTTCTCTCGAAACGTGCCCGCAAAAAAACACAGCAATTTGGCCATCAAATTTATCTAGCGAAGAATTTATTTTTATAATTCCACCGTGTAAAAAAACCGATGATAAGCCAAACATCAATCCCGTTAGTATTCTCATCATACTGTAAAAAGCGTAAAGGTGTGTTTACACACTTTTAATAAAAATAGTAGAGTTCGGCAAATAAATTAAGTTAACAATTTATTGCGAATATAATTTGCCTCATCAAATTATGGCTTAATTTTTATTTGTCTGTGCTAAATTTCGACTGAACTTAAAATAAAACTGTCGTGTATTTTTATTCGGGGTTTTAAAAGGAATTTTTCGGAGGCCAAACCCAGAATACATAGGAAGATGTCGTGTCCTTTCCAATACGATAAGTTCCGTTTTTGTCGCTTGAATAACTAAGGCAATATGTCCAGAATTACCAAGCCCTTCCATTCTTGGATCTTCGTCGGTATCAAATGTTCGAAAGGCAACAATCATCCCTGGCTTTAGATCGCCAATGTTATCAACTTTTACTGGCTCTACACATTGGGCAAGATCCTCTAACATGACGTTATCTTTCTCTCTTTCAAAACGAGTTTGGCCCAGCGAAAATTTTCGGTTAAACAAAGCATAAAAATGAGCAGTTGCCGCAAGGGATTTTGAGCCAATAAGTTGGCAAATCCACGCAGAACAATCTATCGGACCAAACGCTTTCTTCGCCACTCCATCGTAAAAATATTTTTTGTCATCGACATATCCACGCATCGCGTAACCTTGATGAGGGTACATCAACTCTCCGGGCAAATTCTCATCCTTGTAAAGCCAGGTAAAATTTTTAAGATCAACTCTTTTTTGTTCGAACAACTTATTTGGAAGAGCGGTTGCATGAACAAGAGGGTTTTCTCCCATAGGACATAACTGAAAAAATCTCTTCTGCAATAAATGATCCAAGACAATCAAAGCAGATCTAATATTGAGGGCAACCATTGACCCCTGAATGTCTTCGAAATTATACTTACTATCTTTTTGACCACCCATTAGGCAAATTTTTTGGAAATCAACGGGGTATTTTTTCATCCAGTTGTGTGTAACCAAATCGTTGAAGTTTTTTTGAACAAATCTTTTTGTTTCCTTCAATATTTCTCGTAGTTTGTGCGTTTCAAACGAATAAGTATTACCCTCTAGACCCTTATAATCTCCTAATTTTTCTACTATTTTCAAGTCGTTAGAAATTTGGGTAATACAATCCCTTTTTAATTGTTGTTGAAAACATTTCCCGTCGGCTTGAACCCTCTCTTGGTAAGCCTCGGCAACGGATTGGCTCAGCAACATTAAGACCTTATAAGAAGCCAAACGGAAGGCTTTTTCTTCGGTAAAAGCCTGAACCAAGAGATAATCTTTGGAGCTTTCACCAATTTTCTGGATAGCTTCACGTTCTTGAGGTGTTATCGGCAGGATATTTAAGGTACGATCTACTGATTTACAATGCCATACGAACCACAAAACCGAGCCCAACAAACAAGCAAATACACCAATTTGGATGCGTTTCATTTCATATTAATTACATATTTTTATAGTAAAAAATGTAAAGTATTACGGTAAGTTTAAAAAAAACCGTACGAAGTCGATTCCAAATCTAGGCTTGCCAAAACACCAGTTTTCCCCCGATTTATCAGCTGTTAAAAGCAATAAGGAGGAAATTAAAGAGTCAGGCAGCGAAATGCTAACGCCATAAAAAGTGTTGGCAGGACAGCCGAAAGCGCAAGATAAAGCGGTGACACAATGCCATTTTGGAAGTATTTTGACAGAAGCGATTGTCCGGCAGGATTTGGAGCGTTTGCAATAACTGTTAACCCGCCCCCAACAACAGCTCCCCCAACAACGGCCTTTTGAAATGCAAAATTATCTCTAAATCCTTCTACCAATGAAGCTAAATACGTGATAGCAGCGTTATCGTTGAAAGATGTCAAAAATGTTGCACCCCAAAACAATGCTTGCTCGCTCATTGCACTTAAGACAGGCTGTATCCACCAGGATTGCAATCCACCGTGGGTTACAAGGCTGGCAAGAAAAAATCCAACCATTAAAGGCCCGCGTATCGAAAAATTTTGCTGATAGTGAGCTGTTGTTTTCAGAAAAGCCAGAAAAAATAAAAGACCACCCAAAATAAGCGGCAAGGAATGTGCATTGATCACAGTCCAGCATAAAAAAAGCAAGTGTACCGTAATTACCGCAAAGGGTACTCGATCAATTTCTCTTTCAAAATGTTTAGTTTTGGGTTTTTGTGTGTTCAGCCGCTTAAGTTCTTTGGTAAAGATTAGTCCATAACAAATCGTTGCCAGTACAATTCCCGTCGTAGCTTCCCAACCAAAATGTTTAAACATAAAAACTGTGCTCCAACCCCATCGATGGGCAACCATTAATACCGGCGGAGCCGCAAAATTTGTTAAAACCCCGCCAACCGACACGTTTACAAATAAAAGTCCTAAGGTACTGTAGGAAAAAGCCTTTGACGGTTTTAACTCATAAATATGTTTTGACAAAAGTAATGCTCCAATGGTCATTGCCGCCGGTTCCGTAATAAAAGAACCCAATAAAGGTGCAACAATTAGTATTGCAAACCACCAGCAAGAGGGTTTGTTTCCCCCAATGAGGCACACAATGCCCTGTAGACAATATTCGGCGAATCGCAATACGGGCCGTGTTGAAGCAATGGCCATAATAACAATAACAAACACAGGTTCGGTGTAGTTGCGCGTCTCAAAGTAATGTACCATTTCCTTCCACCCAAAACGCCAAACATAGCCTAAGATTAGAGGAAATATCCATAGTCCAAATATGGCTTCAACCTCTCCGAAAAAATGTGTTAATTCGGCCCAAAACGAAACTCTGCTCGCCGGGACTTCGCCCTTTTGAATGCGTTCTCGATGTTTTTGTTTTAAATCGGCGGAAAGACGTTGAAACCGACTGGCCAAGAAAGTGTGCAAAATAGCCAACGCAAACATTAAAAAGCTAAATATCCGAAATGGCTCCGTTTTAATGCCTTCTTGTAGTATGGCTACCGTGCTGTTTTGGGAGCTTGCACTCAAGCTTGTGCAAAAAAGAACGCTTAAAAGAAATAAAAAAAGCGATTGCATACTCTTAAGTTTTAATAGAAAAAGCTAATCTTAAAAGTACAAAAGCGTGTTTTGTCCAAATTGGCCAATTTTTGTTGTTGATTTCGAGGGCAGTTTAGCATCGGGAGTTGTTGAATATGGCTTGGTGAAGATCGAAAAAGGGCAGATCGTAAGCACCCAAACACGCTTTTGTCGTGCGCGTGCGCCCATTGATATCAACGAATACCGTTGTCACGGTATTGATTTTGAAGAAACTTTATCTTACTTACCTTTTACGCATGAAAGAGAATATTTCTTAAGCCAACGCGCTTTAGGGCCTTTTGGCGCACACAATTCACTATTTGAAGACCGATTACTACGCTATGAGTGGGCCAGTCCCGGGAAAGTACCTCGGTTTTTAGATGTACCACCCGCATTTGACGGATGGGGCCCCTGGCTAGACACTTATTTCCTTTATAAACGCTGCTTCCCAAACTTAAGGCAGTTTGCACTCAGTGACTTAATTGAGATTTTTGGGTGTCGTAATTTATTGGACTCACTGGCAAAAAAATATTGCCCTCTCAACCGCCAAAAATACCATTGTGCACTTTACGACGCCTTGGCTTGCAGTGTATTATTACTGAATTTGATGCAGCATCGCGACTTACAATCACCAAGTTTGGAATGGTTACTTGTTCATAGCGCGAACGGACAACGAAACTTTCAGAACATGAACCAACAAGAATTGTTTTAGAATATGCGGTTGAATTTTGAGAAAGGAGCCGCCGGAATTTTGTTAGCATCTGTTTTAAGTTATCTTGGTACAGCCTTTACGAATGTTGTAGGAATTGGTGTTTTCACAGAATCTTTCATCGTCGATCTAAAGTTATCGCGTACAACCGTTAGCTCCATCTACTTCCTATCAACCTGTATTGTTGGATTACTGGCCAACTTGTCTGGTATGATGTATACAAAAGTAGGCTTTCGCCGCTCTTTGGTTTATGGGAATATCCTGCTAATGTTTGGTTTTTTTTACCTCAGCCTTCTCCCTTCCCTTACTAGTAGTCATTTCACGGCTCAAATGCTGTTGGTTTTAGGGTTCGTGTTTCTTCAATGGGTAGGACAAGGTTGGCTTGTGGCCACTTGCCGATCGTCTGTAGTCAAAAAATTCGAAGGTCGATATCAAAATTTAATGGTAGCCATCCAGGAATCCGCCGGAACAATTGTGTGTGCGGCGGTGCCAATGGTATTGTTGTGGCTTATAAAAAACATAGGATGGCGTCATGCTTGTTATGCTTTATGTGCCACTTATGTTATCCTAGCTACAATCGCACATTTTTGTATAAGACCGTTCAGCACCGAAAACGAATTCCAAAATCTTCTCAAAAAAAAAGCGACAAAAAATAAAGGGTGGTGGCGTTTACTAAAAAATCCTGAAATATGGGTTTGTAACTTTGCCATTACACTTCCGATTTTAACAAACTCCGGATTCTACTTTCACCTCGAGTCTATTGCACAAGAATTAAACATGCCCTCCATTAGCGTGGCACAAAAAGTCTTCCTTATGGCTTTTGTCATTGTGTCCCTTTCCTTAATAAGCAGCATGAGCATTTCGCGTATCAAGGTAAAAACACTTATGCTTTATTTGGTTTTGGATCAAATGCTTTACGTATTAAGCTTTAGTCAACTAAACAATCGTTTTGGGGCGATCAGCTACATTGTCCTTGGAGGAATTGGGTGGGCCTTGTTTGGGTTTTTAATGAACACGGCATGGTCACGCCTATATGGCCTCGAACACCTGAATGTAGCTATCAGCTTAAGTTTGTCGTTTAGCCTTTTATTAAACGCTTTTGGTCCCGTTCTGTTCGCATTTGGGAAAGCCATTACCGGTTCTTACAAAAGTGCTTTTTACGCCCTTAACTTATTCGCTTTGATTTTACTCGTAATTGTACTTTATTTATCTTTTATTGAAAAAAGGCCGGAAGAAGTTAAAAAATCATAAGCCATATGCATCTATTGTAAAACTTAAGGATTTCGGCGGAAAAATTACCCAAGTTTTTTAACATTAAAACCAATACTTTTTATAAAGGACTAAAGCCACATCAAAGGCTTCGTGTTGGAAACAAAAGGATGGAAATTTTTTTGCGCGGAAACAAAAAACTTCACGTTTTAAAAAAGAAAAACAAGCTCCCGTTCAATAGGCCGAGACAACGACAGTTTCAGAGCTCACAATACCCGGTGGCTTTTTAACTTGACGCTTTTTAGCACGAAATCCTGTTTATCTTACAAGGAAAGGTTTCCTATGGCCTATTCCTTACGTTATGTATCCTATTGGTTTTTAAAAAATTAGGAGATGTTATTTCGATTAAGACAATTTATTAGATCTCGTTATTTGCCCTTTACAGTTTGGAAAGAATACGTTAATTTTTCGCCTATGAAATTACGAAAGTTGGTGTGTAGCTTTTCACTATTTTTAACTTTAGCACTTTATGGCTTTGGCCAAGAAGAATTAGCCCAGGGCCAAAAGACCGTAAGCCCAGTTCCACAGCCGGCGACACCGGCATCTCCGGCATTGCCGGCCACTAACAGTGAAACAACTGTAGCTCCAACCACTACCACGGTTACGACCCCAGCGACAGCAAAATCGACGACGCCCAGCTCTAAAGGAAAGTTGCTGGGATATGTAAAATTTGGACCATTACCAACGGTTTTAAATAAGTATTTAAAATTTCTAGAGACGGTTTCTCCAAATACTTCATCGAGTTTTGCCTTAATGACAATGGGAGCACTCGGAGGACCCGATTGCCCCGGCATTTCGGCTAAAGATAACATCGGAGTATTTCTTTTCCCCAACTTACAAAATAAGTGTTCCATTGTAGTCTTGTTTAAAGCACAACCCAACGCTCATGTTGTCAAGATTTTGAATGGACTCCAGCAGCTAGTGTTTGAAAGGGTTGAAAGAGGTTGGTACTTTTTATGCGACGATGCGACCGTTGCAAAAGGAGTAAGAGTTACGGTTGGAAAGCTCATACAATTCCTTGAATCGCCGCAATCATCCGATTTGAACGTACAAGTTTTTGACGGATTTTGGAACGAAGATAATAACGACAATTCTGTCGTCAAAGCCGATGTTGCTAAACAATTTGATTTTTATGCAATGTTAAAACCCTTTATTGAAGAAATTGCCGGCCTAGGATTTTCGGTAACGTTAGATAATGCTACCGTCCGCTTATCTTTCGATATTAAGAGCAAACCGAATACGGCTTTATCGACTTATTTGTCAAAACCCTTGGTTTCAGCACCGGTAAAAGCTGCACAATGGTTACCAAAAAACAGCATAAGCCAAGGTATTGGTAAATGCGAATTCAACGATACGGTTGAGTATTTTCATGCAATATCAACACGCGCCAGCGAAAATATAAAAAACACCCCAACATTACCGGGCAATCCATGGAAAACGCTTGTCGATTTCATTATAAGTAAAAGTTCTTTTGTTGAACAATATTTATCGCTATGCGCCAAGTATTGTGACGGATATTGGGCCAGCCGTGATTGGTTAAGCTATACAAACAAAAAAGAACTTAAAGGACGGACAGTGTGTGTATATACGGGACAGTGGACGACCGAAGAAGGCAAGAAATTTTTCAATTCGCTTTTTAAGGAATCTATACCTCAATGGACAGCAGAGCTAATCACACTATTGGAAAAAGTAAAAGATGAAAAACATCCAAAAAACGAACAAGGCGTTGTAGAAGAACAGGTTAACGACGCAAGCAACCAATTGCTCACTTCTTTAGTGCAAATCTTGAAAGCGGTAAAATACGATTACAAAGAAAACGTTTTTGTTTTTTTTTTTGTCTCGGTCAATTGGGCATCGGTAAGCTGC
>CAZDSI010000010.1:30412-37808 GCA_964508215.1 uncultured Opitutales bacterium | reverse complement strand
AGCAGCTCGTATTCTTTAGCTAATACCACGTTGCTCTGCGGCGGGGTTCTTTATTAAAAAGTTAATAAATTTTCAGTTAAGTCACAGGGAGCTTTTTTAAGGTGAAAAGCCATTGTGCTTTTCTATAACTTGAAAAGATATATTAAGCGTTTTTTTGCATTCTTTGGTTAAAAATTTTTTTTTAGGAAACAAAAACACTTTTTTTTGATACAAAACACGGTGGGTCAAAGAAAAGAAAGCATTTTACGTATTGCCATAGAAAATTAAAACCGTATTTATAAACATAAGAATAAAGTAAAACCTTATGGATTATTGTGTTCAAATTGCAGAATTAGCCGGTGATTTAGGTCGTGGGTTAACGGCCGCTTTTGGTTGCTTAGGTGCCGCTATTGGTGTCGGTTTAGTTGGTATGAAAGCCGTCGATATGGTGGGTCGTAATCCAGGCGCATCGGGAAAGATTTTAGTGCAGGCAATTTTGGGTATGGCTTTGGCCGAAGCGGTTGCCTTTTACGCGCTTTTCTTGTACAATGGATAATCTTACGAACTTTTGGTCCCAAAAGTTTTGGGAAAAGGTTCAGCTAATTTTTAATTTTAAGTATGGAATTTTCTCCATGTCTGTTGGCCTCGGTATCCCATATAGGCGATGCCGGTATGGTTGAGAATGTAGCACATACGTTTGGTGTGCAATGGAACCTTTTGCTGGCCCAAATCCTAAACTTTTGTTTGGTTGCCTACCTGCTTTATCTATTTGCCTTGAAGCCGGTATTAAAAACCATTGAAGAACGTCAAAAGGCGATTTCGGATGGTTTACAATACGCGGAGGAAATGAAGACCCAGCTTGTTGAGACCGAAAAAAAGCGTGTGGTTATTTTAGAAGAAGCACAAGAAGAGGCAAAGAAGTGGCTTGAGAAAACGAAGCAGGATAGCACAAATTATTTTCAATCACAGCGAAATCAGGCTGAAGAACAGGCCGAAGCTTTAATAAAACAGGCTCAACATACGATTGAGCAAGAGCGGGTTAAAATGTTCAGGGAAGTTCGTGCGGAACTTGTTGGATTAGTTGTTACAACAACGGAACAAGTTTTGCGTAAGCATTTAACAGATCAAGAAAAAGATTTGTTCAGTCAACGTGCATTGGAAGATCTCGCTACAGCAAGCCATAAGGATGAAACGTCGGCATAAAGAGTTGTTAAAGCGGTTGGCTTATTTATCATTTGAAGGTTCAGAAGGTAAGTTGGTCCCTGAATGCGCGAATTATGTTAAAGAATACATTGAAAGGGCGTTTCCAGAGGTTGCGATGCGATTTTTGGCTTATTACCAAATGCAGCTAGAAAAGGAGTCGTTGCGCCGACTTGTAACGGTAGAAGTGGCCGGTTCAAATAAAATTTCGGCAAAAAATATTTTAGGAGTTGTGGACGTTAATCCTAACCAGGCAAAAACAGTTGAGATTCATAAAAGCCCCGAACTCATTGCTGGGTTTCGTATCCGTTATCAGGATTGGGTGTGGGATGCATCGGTTGCAACACAACTTAAGCAGTTAACGTGTGCTTTGTTATGACGGCGTTGTTAGAAACATTAAAGTTAGAGATCCAGAAATTTGAAACGAAGGCCTTGCGTTCAAATGTGGGAACAATTGTGTCTTTGGCCGATGCGGTCGCACGAGTTGAAGGTCTGTCGGATGTCATGTACAACGAAATGATCGAATTCCCAAACGGGGTATATGGCATTGCTCTAAACTTGGAAGAAGAAGAAGTGGGCGTAGTTTTGTTGGGAGATACGCAACGCTTAAAAGCGGGAGATGAATGTCGCACAACGGGAAGATTACTTTCGGTTCCCGTCGGGAAAGATTTATTGGGCCGTGTCGTTGATGCCTTAGGTAATCCAATCGATGGAAAAGGTGAGATTAATACGTCCTTACGTTATCCAGTCGAAAAAATTGCACCAGGTATTATCGGTCGTAAGTCCGTGGATCAGCCGTTGCAAACCGGAATTTTAGCTATCGATGCCATGTTCCCGATTGGTCGTGGCCAACGTGAGCTTATTATTGGAGACCGTTCGACTGGCAAGACAACTATTGCACTGGATGCGATTTTACATCAGGCTGAAATCAATCGCAAAGGTTTGGCGAGTGGCGATCCAACCTTTAGGCCAGTTTATTCCATTTACGTAGCCATTGGGCAAAAGAACGCCAGTATTGCACGAACATTAAAAGTTTTAGAAGCCAAGGGGGCCTTACAATATACAATCGTAGTTTCGGCACCGGCTTCAGATAATCCGGCGAATCAGTATATTGCTCCCTATTCCGGTACGGCGATGGGCGAATACTTTATGAACAACGGTATGGACGCTTTGATTGTATACGATGATCTTTCAAAGCATGCCGTTGCCTATCGCCAGATTTCATTGGTTTTAAAACGTCCTTCTGGACGTGAAGCTTATCCTGGTGATGTTTTTTATTTGCATTCACGTTTGTTGGAGCGTTCAGCGCGATTAAATGCCGAAAATGGTAACGGGTCTTTAACGGCTCTACCGATTATTGAAACTCAAGCCGGCGATGTATCGGCTTACATTCCGACCAATGTTATTTCGATTACAGACGGTCAAATCTTTCTTGAAACAGACCTGTTTAATCAGGGCATTCGACCGGCTATTTCTGTTGGTATATCGGTTTCGCGCGTAGGGTCTGCCGCTCAAATCAAAGCTTTGAAAAAGGTTGCTGGTCAGTTGAAGCTCGAAATGGCACAGTATCAAGAGCTGCAAGCATTTACACAATTTGGTTCGGATCTTGATACCAAGACACGCCAACAGCTCGAGCGTGGTAAACGGATTGTAGAATTATTAAAACAAGGGGCCAACGTGTCTCGTTCGGTTGAAATGCAGGTTGCTCTATTATGGGGAATTCAAAATGGTTTCTTTGATTCGGTTCCAGTTGGCAAAATGTCCGAAAATGTTGAAAACCTGATGTCTTATTTGCTCGATTTTCATTCGGATTGGATCGATGAATTAGGTAAGGCAAAAGAATTGACGGCCGCACTGACCGAACGTTTGCAAAAGGTATTTTCAGATTGGAAAACCCTCTATCTTAAACCCTGTTGACGGTAGCTTATGAAAGGCATGCGCGAGATCCGTACGCGAATTAAGGCCGTCCGAAGTACGGCTCAAATCACACGTGCTATGCAATTGGTTTCATCTTCAAAGATGAAAAAAGCACAGGATAGCGTGATGGGTAGTCGTCCTTATGCGGCTTTATTGGTAGAAATTCTAAACGCTTTAGCGCACCATATCGATCCCGAAGATGTTAAACATCCATTTTTTGAGCCCAGGCCGGTAAAAAATCGTTGTGTTTTATTGGTCACAACGGATAAAGGGCTTTGTGGGGGATTAAATCAGAATCTTTTGAAGCAATTGCACACGTTTTCAACAGAAACGCGTTTTGTTATTGTTGGCCAAAAGGGGATGCAATATGTGGGTAAAATGCCTTATACGGTTTTGGGGCACTTTCCTTTTCCCGATAATATTACGTTTCGATATGTAAAAGAGCTTGTCAGTTTCTTGTTGCATTATTACGAGCAAAAATCGATTGATACGGTCGAGGTACTATTCCCGCGCTTTAAAAATACATTATCGCAGGAGCCTATGTTACGGTCTCTTTTACCAATGCTAGATTTTTCCCAGGAAATTAAAAACTTTCACGCGTGGTTAGGGATTGAGGAGGAGGTTTCAGAAGTTCGGCCGATGATTTTAGAGCCGAGCGCAAGTTACATTTTGGAGCGTTTGCCGTTATTATTTTTAAAGAAAACGGTATATCAAGTTTTATTAGAAGCGAAAGCTTCGGAGCACAGTGCTCGTATGGTGGCCATGAAATCGGCAACAGATAATGCTGAATCCCTAATTGAAGAATTACAATTGGAATACAACAAGGCACGGCAAGCGAGCATCACGCAAGAAATTTTAGAAATTACGGCGAGTCAACAAGCGCAAGTAAATCAGACGCAATGAAAAACATAGGTAAAATTGTTCAAGTTATTGGGGCAGTGGTTGACGTTCAGTTTGATCACAAAAATATTCCGGCTATTTATAATGCTTTGGAAATATCGGTTAAGGGATTGCCAACACTGATATTAGAGGTTCAGCAACATTTGCATGAGGGGCTTGTGCGTGCCGTGGCCATGTCTTCCTCGGAAGGATTGAAGCGTGGAATGGAAGTTGTGGATATGGGCAAACCGATTGAGGTGCCGGTAGGTAAGGCTGTTTTGGGACGTATTTTAAACGTCATTGGGCAACCCGTAGATAACCGTGGACCCGTTGCCGCTGAGGCGTACAAATCCATACACTGTATGCCGCCGGCTTTAACCGAACAAAATACCGAAGCACAGATTTTGGAAACCGGTATAAAGGTTATTGATTTGATTTGTCCCTTTATTAAGGGAGGCAAGGTGGGGGCTTTTGGGGGTGCTGGAGTTGGCAAGACGGTTGTTATTACCGAGCTCATACAAAACATTGCCATGGCGCACGGTGGCTATTCTGTTTTTGCGGGTGTTGGTGAACGGTCCCGTGAGGGCAATGACCTATATCATGAAATGATGCAAGCCAAGGTTATTGACGTGGAGCATCCTGAAAAATCGAAGGTTGCGCTGGTTTATGGACAAATGAACGAGCCACCGGGAGCGCGTATGCGTGTGGGGTTAACGGGCCTGACCGTCGCAGAACATTTTAGAGACGAGTACCATCAAGACGTTTTGTTGTTTATCGACAACGTATTCCGCTTTTCACAGGCGGGTGCGGAGGTTTCGGCCTTGTTGGGCCGTTCGCCTTCGGCGGTAGGTTATCAGCCAACTTTGAGCCAAGAAATGGGCTTTTTACAAGAGCGTATTACCTCGACGCATAAGGGTTCGATTACGTCCTTCCAGGCGGTTTACGTACCGGCCGACGACTTGACAGACCCGGCTCCGGCGAATACCTTTGCGCACTTAGATTCGACCATTGTGTTGGACCGTCGCATTTCGGCCTTAGGAATTTATCCAGCGGTAGATCCGCTGGCATCGACCTCTCAAGCTTTAAGTCCGGCAATTGTTGGTGAAGAGCACTTTAAGACGGCTCGTCAGGTCCAAGCGGTGTTACAGCGTTATAAGGACTTGCAAGACATTATTGCGATTTTGGGTATCGATGAACTTTCGATCGAGGATAAGTTGACGGTTGCACGCGCTCGTCGCATACAAAAGTTCCTATCCCAACCGTTCCATGTGGCCGAAGTGTTTACCGGGTTGAAAGGTAAGTACGTTAAGATTGCGGACTGTATCCAGGGCTTTAAGAAGATTCTCGAAGGTGAATTAGACTCGGTGCCCGAAAATGCCTTTTATATGAAGGGTGGCATTGACGAAGTCTTAGAAGCCGCGAAAGAGGCATAATATGGAGTTAACCTTAAAAATTGTCCTTCCCGACAGCGTTCTTTTTGAAGGGAAAGTTTCCGGGGTGGTGTTGCCAACGGCCATGGGTGAAATCGGAATTTTGGCCGGGCATTTACCCTTGTTGGGGGTTATAGAGGCGGGTGCTATTTCCTATTGCTCAAAAAGCACCTGGACTTCAATTGCTGTAGACGCAGGGTTTTTCCAGGTTGCCGGTGATCAGGTTTCAATCTTGACCGAAGCGGCCATCGACATGCAGAGCGTGGATGCAAATTCGTTGCAAAACGCCATCGCACGGGCCGAAGAAGCGATTAAAAGGTTAAAAGAAAATGCGACGGCGGATGTCGAAGAATTGGAACGCCTCGAAAGTATTTTACGGTTTAACATGGCCCAAAAGCTGATAAAGCAAAGGTTGAAGTAGTGTTTTTCGAGATTTCCTTACAAGTTCGCTATGCCGAAACCGATGCCATGGGCATTGCCCATCATAGCCATTTCCTGACCTGGTTGGAATACGCCCGCGTAAGATGGTTGGATGTGTTGGGAATTCCTTATAAAGAGCTGGAACAAAAAGGTTATTTTTTGCCCGTTGTTGAAGCCAATGTACGCTATCGCAAACCCGTGTTTTTTGATGACACGCTAACAATAAAATTATCCGTTTTAGACCCCGTTCGGGCACGATTCTATCTGAACTACCAAATAATCCGCGGACAAGAAGTTGTGGCCGAAGCAAAAACCGTCCACGCTTTCGTCAACGCCCAAAGACAAATCGTTCGCCCACCCGATGATTTCTTAAATCTTCTCGAGACCTGGCGCAATAAGTCCAATTAAGTCCAAAAGAATTTTTTCGTGAGGGGGTTGAGATTGGGAAGAAATTTTTTTCGTAAAAAAAATCTCTTCCCAAACCCTTCTCTTAAAAACTTTTACCGAAATAATGACTTTTTATAAAACTCATTATTTCGGATAATTTTTAAGTGATTGCTTTTAATTGTCTGTTTGATCCATTGCTGCTACTTCTAATGCATCTGCAAATTTTTGAATAAGATTTTCTAATTCGCCGGGTTCTTGTTCTTTATAAATGTTTGCAGATTCTAGAAAGCTCCTGTGGTTTTTGAAGATATCACTTAGTTTTTTTTCATACTTAGTTGGAATAAGGTAATCATATTGTTGTAGCACGCCCCAAGTTTTTTTTGCCTCTTCTTGGATTTTTCCCTTATCTTTTTTTAAAAACTCCAGAATAAAGTAAAAAAGAAGAAAGTATATAAATTTAAATTCTTTCGATTCGTCGTCCCTAGATAAAAAAGGCTCAACGTAACATTTCTCTAATGCGTATTTGAAGTTTAAAAAGATTGGTTTGTTATCGCTGGAATGGTCGTCTTGTTCGTGGTGTAAAATGTCTAATAGTTCCTTGTTACGGTTATATATGATATAAGCCTCAATCATAAATGCGAGCACCTCTCTTTGATTGTAAAGGTATCGCTTTTGCAGGAAATCTTTTAAGCTCTCCACCTCCGCATGGGATAGTTGTTTACCAAATACTTCCCATGTTCTTGATTCTTGTATAAGATTATTTAATTCGGTTGGAATATAGACATTATCGACTTGCCTATAATAGCTTCCTTCGAAACTGCAGCCTTGTGGTGACAATAATAGTTTTTCTCCCAGTTTATTATCTAGCTCTGGCGCACATTTAATCCAAAAACGTGAGTATAGAGTTTCAGCGACCTTCTGAAAGGTATTTTTAGCTCCCATATCGATGATGGGTTTTACAACTCCATTCCAGTAGATATATTGAAAATCGAAAAAATCTTTTGCTGCAATTTCGTCCTGTTGTTTAGATCTATAAATGTAAGAAGTCGTAATAATTTGGTGCTGTAGCAGCTTATCGTTTTTGGCAAAATTTATGATCTCTTTGTAAAACAATATTAGAATCTCTTTATTCTTTTTAACAGTGTTTTCGATTAATTCCAAATCTGGTAATAGCAAATCGTGGC
>CAZDSI010000010.1:17171-30402 GCA_964508215.1 uncultured Opitutales bacterium | reverse complement strand
GTGCAAAGAACTTGTAAGATAAGTGGTGTAAATCGTCTTCTGTGCTTTTAAAGTAGCCCCTTTCTATGCAAGAGCTTAGGTATTTTAGCTGTTGTTTTATAATATAAGAAGTCTTGTGGTCTAACAATTGATGTAAAAAAATAACTAAGTATACAATATTCCATAGAGCATGTAAAATTGCTAAGTCGTATACCGTTGGATTGCATTTAAAATAGGATGCTAGGATGCAAAGAACAATATTTATGGTTACGGAAATTATATATCCTTTAGGAAGAATGATAAGCACCCATAAAAGAGCAATTTCTCTTCTGCTGAGTATGTCGATTAAAAGCGGGAAAGCAAAAGTAATAATTGTTGCTTCGATGGCTGCTAACCCTATAAAAACTTCTTGAAAGTTTTTTTGATGTTTTAAGAAAATAAACGGTGCCAAAACGCATAGGCCTATTATAAAATATTTTTCAACAGTTGTACGTTTCCCATACCATTCTTTTATGTCGCTAAAAAATTTCATCGTATGTCCTTTGGGGGTCCGTTGGTGTCGAGCATTTTAGTTTTTGAGGCTGGTGTTGGCAAATGGAAAATAATGAGAACAGGGTAGGGCGAAAAGCGGCGAAATTGCCCGGTTATACAAGTTTTAAACGAAAGAAGTTGGTTTGCGGTTTATTTTTGCTTGCATTTAAAGCGGAAAATGGTTCTTTTTGTACCAGATTTATTTAATTCATTATTCATGAACCAAGAAAAGCAGACCCCATTAAAAACAGATTTAAAGTGGCAAGATTTCGATAAATTCCGCCCTTATATTACGGAAACGGGTAAGATTTTGCCCCGTCGTATTACGCAGTTAACGGCTACCGAACAACGCCATATCTCGAGAGTTATTAAGCAAGCACGCAACCTGTTGTTGCTCCCATAGTTTTAAAAGTTGTGCCAATTGGTACTTCAATTAAAACGGCTGTCGAGTGGTTGCAACAGGGTGAGCCCGTCGCACTGCCGACAGAAACCGTTTACGGGTTGGCGGCACCGTTGGGCTCTGTTGAAGCCATCCAGAAAATTTATACTATAAAGCGCCGTCCAGCCAATAATCCCCTTATTGTTCACGTTTTAGACATCAACCAGCTTGAAAAAATTGCGGTTGTAAACGCGAGTGCGCGTGTTTTGTGTGAAAAGTTTTGGCCGGGACCGTTAACGCTTGTTTTACCAAAAAAAGATTGTGTACCCGATATTGTTACCGCGCAACAGCCTTCGGTTGCTGTGCGAGCACCAACGCAGCCGCTTTTTAGAGAAATTTTGAAAATCCTAAAACAACCGTTGGTTGCGCCCAGTGCCAATCGCTTTATGCAATTGAGCCCCACAAAGGCGCAGCATGTGTGGGAAGGGCTCGGCGAAGAGGTTAAATACATTTTGGATGGTGGTTCGTGTACGTTTGGCGTGGAATCAACAATTATTTCGCTCTTGAGTGAGGAGAAACCACAATTGCTACGACCAGGCCCAATTTCTGTAGAAAATTTGTCCTCGGCTTTGAACCGAGCGGTAAGCTTTCCGAAGAACCGAGAGAAAGAAAGCGAAGCAAAGCTTTGTCCGGGGTTGTTTAAAAAACATTATAGCCCACAAACGACGTTGGTTTTATTTGAACGGCTTGAAAGCGTGGTTCTTAAGTCTTTTGATGGGCGGAAAATTGCTCGAATATTTTTTAAAAAACCGAATATGGGATGCGAGAAAAATGCATTTTGGCTCAGCGAACAAGGTAACCTTGAGGAAGCGGCTTTTCGGCTGTTTGATCTTCTGCAGGAGCTTGATGGCCAACATTGGGATGAGCTTTGGATCGAAAAAGTCCCCAACCAAGGCATTGGCCAGGCGATTAACGATCGCATAACACGTGCGGCCTATCAGGAGAGCAGCGTGGGCTCTGGTAGCGCATCGAATTAATTAAATTCGGGAACCGGAATGAATTTTTCTTCGGCAAGAAAATTTCCCTCCGAACCCCGCTTCAAGAACTTTTATAATTTGTATTTCCACGCATCGCGTCGAAATATAAATTATCCGTTTTTCTTTTGGAAGGTGCAGAAACCTTTTCTTTTTGTGTAAAAAGAAAAGGTTTCCGTTAATGCAAAAGTCCTATATCGAAAGAAATTCCTCCGATTTTTGTTTTTTTTGTCATCTATGTTGGGTACATTACGGTTTTATGTTAGGCTACTGGATTCATAACCTTGATCCATTTCTGGTCCGATTTCCGCCGAAAATGGTTTTGCCGGGCATTCGCTGGTACGGCGTGGCCTATTTTTTAGGATTTATCGTAGCCTGGTGGCAAATCAATTGGTACCGGGCTCGAAGAGGTTTGAAGCTTTCGGTAGATCAACAACAGAGTTTATTAAGTTTTGTTTTTATTGGGTTAGTTATTGGGGGACGTTTGGGATATGCGTTACTCTACGAAGGAGCTTGTTATTGGCATTACCCGCATAAGATTTTTTATTTTTGGGAAGGTGGTATGGCTAGTCATGGTGCTTTCATTGGTGTGTTTTTAAGCCTTTGGATTTTTGCTCACCGATATCAATTTTCACTGTTTTCCCTTGGTGATCTTGTGGTAACACTTGCGCCGGTTGGTATTTTTTTTGGTCGCATTGGAAATTTCATTAACGGTGAATTATATGGTCGTATAACCGATGTCCCATGGGCCGTAATTTTTCCAACAGCGGGCCCGGTGGCGAATTTCCCGATTGAATGTATAGCGCCTCGGCACCCTTCTCAGCTTTATGAAGCTTTGGCCGAAGGCTTGTTTTTGTTTTTTTACACGCAGTTTCGTTTGTGGAAGGGAACCGATGTCGTGAAATTTCCTGGAAGGTTGGCGGCGGAGTTTTTAACGCTGTACGGGATTGTTCGTATTGTATGTGAAATGTTTCGTGAACCCGATGCACCTTTACTGTGGGGTTTTTCACGAGGTCAGGCTTACTCCATTTTTTGTGTGTTTATTGGTTTTATTTTGCTTGCCTACATTCGTGGTCGAAAAAACGCAAGCAGTGCTTCTTTGTTCACGAATTCGGTATCAAAACCCGGTTACTAAAACTATAGAATGAGGTTATCGTTACGCGAACTTCAAAAGGCTTCGAGGTGGCGAGCTAATATTTTGCCTACATTATATTTTGCGAAGTTAAGATAACCTTTTTCAGTAGTAAGCATTGCGAAAGATATAAAATAAATTAAAAAAGATAATGAGTATACTTTTCCGTTTAATTTTTGAGCGGAACAAGACATGCCAATTTTAAAAGATTAAACAACATAGGCTTATATAATATTCAATAAACTTTTCACTTATGCGTTATAAAAATCCTTTATCTATTTTAACACTTGTTTTGACAACGCCATTCGTTGTTTGTTTACCCAAGTCTTTGGCCACAGATAAATTGCCTAAAGAATATGCTGCATCGATAAAAGGTAGTTTCCGTCAGAAACCTGGTATTGGCCTTTGCGCAAGTTGCCTTCCTAATGTTTTGCCGATAGAGGACTTCTTGAAGGAGCCATCGACGGAAGTTTCCGGGCCTATAAAAGATAGTTTTCAAGAAGAATATACGGGAGTGTGTATTTGTAAAGAGGGTGTAAATATAAACGATGTTGTAATAAACAACGGCTTATCTTTGCCGACGCTTAATAGAAAAGAAGATAGAGTATTGCTTCTTAATTTATTGAAAGAAGCAAAAAATCATCTTAAGGCAGGTCAAAAATATCCATTAGCTTTTTTAGGAGAAAAACTGTGGGACCCAAATATAACGAATGATATTGCCGGGATTTTGGATAGCAATAATAAGCTATGGATGTTTCAAATGACTTATGTTGAACATTTGTTATCTGCTGCCGGTTTTAGAAAGCTTTCAGGTATGGATGACGCCTGGGTTGAAAAGAAAAAACTGGAAGAATTATTTGCAAAAATGCTCTTTACCAGAGCATTGGGACAAACTGGAGCGTTAGAGTATAAAGGAAACGATAACCAAATATACATAAGTATTGGGCTTCAACATCCTAAAGGAGGAACTCTTGTTCCATCGGGGATTGTGGTAAGGGATTTGAACAGCAACAGCCATTCTATTTACAATACACTCCTCGAAGAAGCGAGCGAAGAGCTTTCTCCGCTTATTAGCATTTCGAATTCACCAATGAGGGTTGTTGGGTACGCTCTTAACGATGTTTCTTCAAAAAACGTTAGTTATTACGATCCGGATTTATTTGTTAAGCTCTCTGAAAGAGGAGGTTCATGCACATCGAATATAAAAATTTTAAGGGGCATATTTGTTTTAGTCGAAATCCTAGAGTCAACTGCTCAGGAAATCCATAAAATGGTGGAGGAAAACCCGGGAATCGATTTTAAGAAAGAAGTTGGTGTGCTCCAATTCCAAACCTTAGAGAATGCTATAATCACGCTACAAAAGGGATACAACAATAAGCAAAACGTAGAGCATATTGTCGTATTGCAGGCTTATAAGGATTTTATGAATAAAAGTGTGGGTGTTTCGCAGTAAAACTTCCTATATCGTTTAGTAGGTAAGATGAAGAAGCTGTGCCATTTTTTTTTGATTAAAGTATCGTAAGGGGTAATATTTTTTTACATTTTTCTAAATATGAATTATCGCCAGGTTACTTTAGGACTCTTTATTGCTTTTCAGTTGGTGACGAATTACCAAATTTTAAATGCTCGCTCGCGAAAGCCGATTACGGTTGAAAACGTTGAATTTGTTTATCGGACTGAAAATGATTTTAAAGGAATTAGCGAAGCACTTACCGGTCGTGAAAATACCGGTGGACGTTTTTTTATCCGCGGTGAGACTGAAAAGCGCGAAGGAGGATATTTTAGAGTATGCTTCGATCGAAGTGTGCAAATGCTGCCTTTAAATGGTACACTTACAATTTACTTTTTTACGGATTTTACTCCACTACAACAAACTCAAGAATGGCGGCTTACGGTACCCAGTCATAGCGTATATGCCGAATTATATGCAAGGGTAGACGATAAGGCAAATTTGCCGCAAAAGATTCAACTTTTAGCTTGGTACGCGGTATTGAAGGATGCCAAAGGTAAAATAATCTCGGAAACAAAGAGCTTCGCTTGGGAAATGCCGACATCGGTTCCACGCCGATTCCTTATGAAAAAATAAGCATGCAAAGCCAGGAAACTTGGGCAACGGTTTTGCCTTTTACCGGCGTTTGTCAGGCTTTCGCCTATAAGGTGCCAGCTTGGGCGGAAGTTTCGGAAGGATATTTGGTTAAAATACGTTTACGTTCCCGTATATGCCTTGGCATTGTAGATCGGCTTTTATATTCGCCACCTAATTTTTCAACAAACGAAATCGAAGAAGTAATATACCCGCTTCCGGTTCTTTCAAGAGAACTATTAAATTTAGGTAAATGGATGGCGAATTACTACGGGCAATCCTATCAGAGTATTTTCGAAACATTTTTGCCCAACGGTATCCGTGAAAAAAGAAAGTTAAGAGAAAAACAATATTTAACAATCTCTTCTTCGCTAAGCGAGCAAGCGTTAAGCACATTAAAACAGAGGTCTCCTAAGCAGGCTATGGTTTACGAATTTTTAAAGGAGAGCCCTTATAAGACCATTGAAGAGTTGATAAAAGCATTAGGGGTAAGTCGTTCGGTTATTTTATCTTTACGAGACAAAGGTTTTATAAGTTATAACCAGGTTCCAGAAATTGTGGCCGAACCGATGATACGATCTTCATTCGTTCCGGAGTTATCGCTTACCGAAGAACAATTACAGGCGTTTCAAGGGCTTTGTGAAAGTTTAGATCAAAAGCAATACGCAACGCATTTACTGTTTGGCATCACCGGCTCAGGTAAAACGGAAGTTTACTCCAGGCTCACCGGAAGAATTCTCCAGGATTTTGGTAGCGTATTATGGCTTGTTCCGGAGATTGCCTTAACGATACCGGCCCTTGAGAAAATTCGTTTGGGTTTTGCCAAGTACAACCCCGTTATTTGGCATAGTCGGTTAACCGAAGGCGAACGGTTAAAAAATTGGTGGAACATTTTAGAGGGTAAAACGCGTTTGGTGATTGGAACGCGTTCGGCTTTATTTTTGCCTTTGAAAGAATTGAGGCTGATAGTGGTTGATGAAGAACATGAGCCGGCGTATAAAAACGGCGAAACGCCTCGTTATAATGGACGAGATGCCGCCATTTATAGAGCGTTTTTAAATAAAGCCCTTTGCGTTTTAGGGTCGGCTACACCATCTTTAGAGTCCTGGCACAATGTGCAATTGGGCAAGTACAAGGTTCATTATTTAAAGCATCGTGCCTTGGGGCAAGGACTCCCGCATATGCGTATTGTGGATATGCGTTACGAGAAACCGTTTTGTGGTGCCTTAGCCTTTTCAACTTTATTAAGGGAAAAGATTGCCGAACGCCTCGATAATAGGGAGCAAAGTATTTTATTTTTAAACAGAAGAGGTTACGCCAGTTATATTCAGTGCAAAACTTGTGGACATGTCGTTTATTGTCCAAGCTGTCATGTTACATTGGTTTATCATCGGGGTGAAAATTTATTAAAATGCCATTTGTGTGGCAAAATTGTACCAATGCTTCACGACTGTCCCGTTTGCCATGACCATAAACTAAGGCCTAAAGGGATAGGAACGCAGCGTCTTGAAGATATAATTGCCAAAATTTTTCCAATGGCTCGTACGGCACGTATTGATGTTGATAGTGCTTCCGATTATGAGCAGTCGGGCTGGCTAGAGCTGGTGAAAAATAATACAGTTGATATTTTAATTGGTACGCAGATGATTGCCAAGGGGCTTGATTTCCCCAATGTTACGCTTGTCGGAGTTCTTAACGCGGATGCCGCTTTGCATGTAAGCGATTTTAGGGCCGAGGAGCGTACATTTCAACTCTTGGTCCAGGTAGCCGGTAGAAGTGGTCGAAGCCATAAGCCGAGTGAGGTGGTCGTTCAGACGTTTTCGCCGCAAAATGAATATATCTTACGCTCAAAAGATTTCGATGTTGAAGGCTTTTTAAAAAGTCAATTAGAGCTACGGAAAGATTTTCATTACCCGCCTTATCGGCATATTATTCGTCACTTGTTTAAAGGACGCTCGCGTGAAAAAGTGTGGTTTTTTACAGAACAATGGGGTCTATTTTTGTCAAAAAATTTTCGCGAGAAATATGAGTTTCATGGTCCGGTTTGGGCTCCAAAGGAGAAAGTGAATGACTTTTACCGATGTTCCATTTTTTTCTTCGCGAAAAATATTTTGAACGTTCTACCGAAACTGCTTGAATTGCGTGATAAGTTTAAATTAGCGCCGGATATCGTGGATACTTTTGATGTAGATCCCGTCGATTTTTCTTAACCTTTAGAATTAGACCAAGAACTTTGCCCTTAAACCGTCAAGTGCAACGTACCAAATTCCTTTCTTAAGTCGTTTCAAATTTTTTCCGAAAGAAAAACGGCAGTTTCGATGTATCGGTGTTGGATTAAAAGTTCTTTGAAAAGTGATGCAGAGAGAAACTTTCTTTTGCAAGAAAGTTTCTCTCTACAACTTATTTACTCTTTGGCAAGGGTATTTCTTTCGGCTTCGGTAGTTGCTTCTGCGGAGTCAATGTTGACTTTTTTGGTGGGACGTTTTATTTGAGCAATGGCTTGCATGATACGGTCGCTCATAGCTTGATACACGTCGGGTTCTGTACGGTATATTTCGAAGTCTTGTGGGTAAAGCGGCTTCCCAAAAACGATAAACACTCTATTTTTAAAGGAAGGCCAATGGCGGCCTTTTGGAAGAACGTCGTAGGTTCCAAAAATATGTACCGGGAGAACAGGAACCTGCGCACGTGCAGCAATCATTCCAACGCCTTTTTTAGCTCTTTGGGGTATTCCCGTTAACGAACGTGTGCCTTCTGGAAACATCAATACCGGTTGACCACTTTGTAATTTCTGTAAGATGGCTTTTATAGCTTTTAGGTCGGCACCTTTTTCACGATCTATCGGAAGCATGTGTAGTCGATTGTAAAGCCATCGGGACCATTTGGTAAACAGTGTACTTCGAGCAACAGAGAATACGGGTTGGCGGGGGCAATTGCACGCAATTAACGGGGGATCAGAATGGCTAACGTGATTGCTGGCAATTAAAAAAGCCCCTTGACTTGGAACGTTTTCTGCTCCATATACCTTGCCTCTTAAGACACATCTGAGGAGAAATCGAAATAAGAACGCGACAATATTGTATACGTAAGAAAGGTTTGATTTCATACAATAAATGATATAAAAGATAAAAATTTAAAATGTGCAAGCATACAGAATGGATGGAAAACGTGCAAGCGGCCGTAATCGGTTCACAAACAAGGCCTTCCTGGCATGAATATTTTATGGGAATTGCCATTTTACTTTCGGCACGATCGAGTTGCGATCGGTTAAAGGTCGGGTGTGTTTTGGTATCTAGCGGAGAACATAAAAATAGAATTATTGCTGCTGGATACAACGGATTCCTTCCCGGGTTGCCACACAATTCAAAGGTTCGTGATGGCCATGAGCAGGCTACAGTCCATGCGGAGCAAAATGCTATTGCCGATGCGGCGCGTCGTGGTGTTCCAATTGACGGGGCTGTGGCCTATATTACACACTACCCTTGTATTAATTGCGTGAAGATTTTGTTGGCTTCTGGAATCCGGAAAATATTTTATCATGAGGATTACAGAAATGACCCATTGGTTGAGGAAATACTGAACGAAGCTAAGGTAACTATTGAGCGTTTTTAATCATGAATTTATTAACAACACGATCGGCAATGAAAGATTTTTCGGGTTCCCTACTATTAGCACATCCTAGTTTAAAAGATACAAATTTTCATCACTCGGTCGTCGGGATTGCAAAATATAGACGCACAATCGGAGCCCTCGGGGTCGTTTTGAACAGACCTTTGCGTTTGACTTTGGGTGATTTTGATGAAGGGAAGTGGCAGGGTATCGAAGAAACTCCTGTTTTTGAAGGTGGTCCGGTCGAGAAAAAGCGTCTAATCTTAACGGCCTTAGAATGGAATAAAGAAAACCGCTTGTTTAAATGGCATCTTGGTTTGAATCGAGAAATTGCATTATCGATGATGCGCGAAAATCCATCGATAATTCTACGGGCATTTGTAGGGTACGCAGGGTGGGAAAATGGGCAGTTAGAGAGTGAAGTAAGTTCGAATGCTTGGGTTGTGGCTCCAATGGCGCCCGATTATCTTTTAAATTCGAATAGTGGCCATCTTTGGATGGATTTGTTAATGCATTTTCACCCCATTTTGGCGCTTTGTGATGCTTTACCGAAAGATCCGGCTTTAAATTAATGTTTTCACTATTAAAGCTGAAGAAAATTTGTAATCTCTCAAGGTGGACGATAAAATGCTTTGCCGAGAATAGATTAGGGATTATGACGGTAACGATATCTTTTGATCGGCGTTTATATATAACCTATAAAAAATAAGTGTTGGGGACAAAATACTAGAAGTCGCTGCGGTAGACGAAAGCGCTAAAAAATAAATAAAATATAGAGCGGCACGAACTTCGAATCCTAAAAAAAGCCCTTTCTGATAATTGAGTTTGCGTCTTTGTTCAACGCTGGCAGGGCTCAAAACGTCTTTTTGTTTCAGGAATGATAACCTTTTAAGATCTCCATTTTTTAGTTTTCATGCTTGCCGGCAAAAAATATACCAAAAATCCGAAATAAACCTTTTACTTTTACACGTTGGTACTGCCGATTTTTTGTTTAAATAATCCCCGAAATATGTTGTATTATTTTTTTATTTTTAGCTTAAATTTTTCCCCTATGAAAAAAATGCCCTTCTTGAAATGTTTTTGCTTGGCGTGTGGAATAATTTGTGAGGTTTTTGCCGAACCAGTTCCCGATGAAATTATGCAGGAGCCTCCGTATAGCAAAGTCGGTATGGTTTACAATGTGGTCACCGGCAAAATCGGCACCGGTTTTTGCATTGCAGAGCGTGTAATTGTCACCGCTAAAAGTAATTTAGAGGGTAACGGTACTTTAGAGGATAGCTGCGCCAATGTTCGTTTCTATCCAGGGTATCATAAAGTAGAGCGGCCAAACCCACAGGAAGGTATTCAGTTACGAAAATTTTATATTTATAGCTCAAAAAATGGAATGGGCCGGTTATTACAATCGTTTAAACCCGATTTTCATTTGTCGGACCAAGATATCAGAAGGATAGATGATATTGCGGTAGCCATTGTTGAAAAAAATATTTCTGTTGAGAACCATTTTAAGTTAGCCTTTCTACCGCTCAGTGATGTAGCTAATGAAACGTGTATTTTCTCTTACATTGAAAATATTTTCGGAGTTTGGAATAATCCTGCTTTTGCTCTTGGATACGGTGGAGAAAACACAAGTAAATTGCAATCGCTAGCATATGTTTTTGATTGGAACAGGGTAATTTTCTACCCTTATTTTTCACTTTTTTTAAAGAATATAGCTTCTCCCGGTGGTTTTTTGGGAGGGCCTGTATTTACAAAAGGAGAAGTAGATTACAGCGTATTTGCAATAATTATTGGCAATTCGTCGAAGGGGTTCTCAAATATCCGGGTAATGACCTATACGGACATAACGAAATTAATATTACCGGCAATTGAAGAACAGTATCGCTGTCTGTTTGGAGGGGTTGATATACGCGAAGTTTCCGCGCTTTAGTCCGAACGACGAAAAATTATCGGTTTACCCGTGAGAAATGATGGCTTACCGGTATCGCGTGTGCAGGATAAATTGTAATTTCCAGGCCAGTTTCGCATTATCCGGCAATGGCAGACGATCCTAGAGTTATAGGTTTTTCCAAGGCCCTGCATAATTATTTTGGCGGATTACCGAAAACCTAAACCAAGCAATTCTAAGACCCTAGTTTCGTTTAAGCGAAACTAGAGAAACCATTTCTTTTACACCAAGAATGGAGTCCTTTCCCGAGGAAGCAGCCTCCTTGGACTATAGCTGTTAGCACATCAAATTAAAGATTTGTTGCGAGTAGCCTGGAAGAGTTTTTCTTGCAGAAGAAGGTTTCTCCCCAATTTCTTGATTAAAAAATTTCTAAATATTTCTTGGCATAAGGGTTTCTATAGGTTTTAGAATAAAAAAGGAGGATCTATGAAATCAATATTAGCAGTATTTAGGAAAACTTTTCTTTTGGGGGTGGTTATTGGAGCTTTTTGTGCGTTGAAGTGCAGATGCAACGCTACAGAATATTATAATACAAAAGATGAACAAGTGGAATTGTTAAAACTGCTTGAACCTTATTTAGAACAAGAGAGTACAAATCTTGACGCTCTTAGGGAGTCATTTACGATTCACCATCCTGGCGATACCGAGGCTTCTGAAAATGCTGCCGGCAACGTTTATGGTCGTTTTAAAAACATCCAATATTTGATTGATTTAAGGGATGCAAGATCATGCGAAATGTATGCAAATGTTCTTTTTGGCATTGTATGCCTTGCTTATGAGTGTAGAACTGAAAATGAACCCACTAGGGCTGGAAATTTAACTTGTGTGGTTGTGATGCTTGCCGGAGATTTATTAAAGGGTGGTGAATATGTGCCAAAAGAAGTAAGCGACCGCATGGGAATTAAACAAAAACAGTTTTTAGAGGGTATAATTGCGCGTCTCAATCCAGCGCCCCAAAAGCGGAATCAGTGCTCGATCCAATAGTCCGGAAGTGTAGTTTTTTAGAAAGAGTAGGGGATTTTCTTCTGAGTTATTCCTGAAAAATGTAAAAATTTTCATTTTAAGGTTGCGTCATAATGTGGATGTGCAATTTTAAGAAAAATTTGGGAAATAAAGGTTGACTGTTCTATCGAGGTTCGCAAATTTCAAATCTCGCATATTTTGGTATTACCTATCAAAGTATGTAATTTTGCCCTTGTAGCTCAGTTGGCAGAGCACATCCTTGGTAAGGATGAGGTCGGCGGTTCGAATCCGCTCGAGGGCTCCATGAACCCAATCATGATTAACTTAATTTAATATGGCTAAAGAAACCTTCTCTAGAACTAAACCGCACGTAAACGTCGGCACAATCGGCCACGTGGATCATGGAAAAACCACGCTGACAACGGCCATTCTTAAAGTTCAAGCCGACAAGAAAATGGCTGAATTTAAGCCCTACTCGGAAATCGCCAAGGGTGGTACGGTACGTGATGCCTCGAAGATTGTTACGATCGCGGTTGCTCACGTTGAATACGAAACCGATAAAAGGCACTATGCACACGTTGACTGTCCAGGTCACGCGGACTTCGTTAAAAATATGATTACGGGTGCAGCGCAAATGGATGGTGCTATTTTAGTGGTAAGTGCCGCCGATGGCCCAATGCCACAAACGCGTGAACACATTTTGTTGGCTCGTCAAGTCGGTGTTCCCAATTTGGTCGTATTCTTAAACAAAGTCGATCTTTTGGAAGATGAAGAACTACTCGAACTCGTTGAGATGGAAATTCGCGACCTCTTGAAAAAGTATGAATACAAGGGTGACGAAATTACCATCGTACGCGGTAGCGCTTTAGGTGCTCTCGAAGGCAAACCAGAAGGTGTAAAATCGATTGATGCCCTTATGGCCGCTATCGATAAAGATATTCCAGAGCCAAAGCACGAGTTAGATAAGCCTTTCCTGATGGCCATTGAAGACGTTTTCTCGATTACCGGTCGTGGTACCGTTGTGACGGGACGTATCGAACGTGGTCGTGTGAAAGTTGGCGAAGAAGTTGAAATCGTTGGATTGAAAGACACGCGTAAAACGATTTGTACCGGTGTTGAAATGTTCCGTAAATTGTTAGATGAAGGACATGCCGGAGATAACGTCGGTATTCTTTTAAGAGGTATTGAAAAAACAGACGTTGAGCGTGGACAGGTTTTAGCTAAGCCGGGAACAATTACTCCTCATATGAAAGCCAAGGCTGAAATTTACGTTTTGACAAAAGATGAAGGTGGTCGCCATACGCCGTTCTTTAACGGTTATCGTCCACAGTTCTTCTTTGGTACGGCAGACGTAACGGGTATTTGCAACCTTCCCTCGGGCGTTGAAATGGTAATGCCTGGAGATAACTTGTCTATCGAATTGGAATTGCAAAAGTCCATCGCGATGGAAAAGGGACAGCGTTTTGCTATTCGTGAAGGTGGTAGGACCATTGGAGCCGGACGTATCGTTGAAGTTGTTGCTTAAAACCTTAAACCTTCTAGGCACCGTTATGGTGCCTAGAAATTTAGGAGAATA
>CAZDSI010000010.1:11545-17148 GCA_964508215.1 uncultured Opitutales bacterium | reverse complement strand
TAGCTCAATTGGTAGAGCAACGGTCTCCAAAACCGTCGGTTGGGGGTTCGAGTCCCTCTTCTCCTGCCAAATATAAATACATTCAGCAAAACTATGGGTTTCTTTAAGAAAATAAGAATATTCTCGAAAGAATTGGTCGAGGAGTTAAAAAAAGCTTCGTGGCCGAGTAAAAAAGAGTTGCAAGAATCCACCGTAATGGTACTAGTGGGAATTGTTTTGCTTGGTGTATTTGTAAGTATGGTTGATTTTTCCCTGTTTCAGGTCGTTAGCTTGCTAATGAAAATAACAGGTCGATAATCGGCTTTAACGACAGTAAAGTTACCCTCGATGAGTGACAAAATTTTAGATAACGAAAAAGACATAAAATGGTTTGCGGTACAAACGGCTTCGAATCAAGAAATGAAGGTGAAGCGTTATTTGGAGCGTTTTATTAAGATCGAAAACCTAGAGGATTACATTAAAGAAGTCCTCGTCCCGACCAAAAATGTTGTGGAAGTTAAAGGTGGAAGAAAATCAACCAAAGTTCGCAAATTTTACCCCGGTTACGTATTTATTCGGATGCGGTTGTTTGATGAAAATGGGCAACTGTTGCAAAATGTAGCCTCCTTTGTGCGTAACGTACAGGGAGTCCTTGGTTTTGTGGGCGGAGAAAAACCAGCACCCCTTAAAAAAGATGAAATTGAAGGTGTGTTAAATCAGTTAGAAGAAGTTAAGGGGAAGAAAGTTTTAAAAGTTGAATACGAGGTGGGCGAATGTGTAAAAATTACTGACGGCCCATTCTTAAATCTCACGGGTAACATTGACGAGGTGGATCCCGAAAGAGGAAAATTAAAAATTTCGGTTTCTATATTTGGACGTTTTACGCCGGTTGAATTAGAATACTGGCAGGTAGAGCGTGTTGTAGAAAATTAAGGAAGTAGTGTTATGGCAACAAAAAAGGTTATAGGCGAAATTCGATTACAGTTGCCGGCAGGTGCGGCAAATCCAGCCCCTCCGGTAGGTCCAGCTTTGGGTGCAAAAGGCGTGAATATCATGGCTTTTTGTAAGGATTTTAATGCAAAAACGAAGGATCAAGCGGGTATGATTATTCCTGTGGTTATTACCGTTTATGCAGACAAATCTTTTTCTTTTATCATGAAAACACCACCTGCTTCTGTACTTTTGCAGAAGGCTGCAGGTGTTCCAAAGGGATCTGGTGAGCCGAACAAGACAAAAGTGGGTACGGTTACACGTAAACAAGTAAAAGAAATTGCAAATTTGAAACTTCAAGACTTAAATACGACTTCTGTTGATAAGGCTGCTTTAATGATTGAAGGTACAGCACGAAACATGGGTATTCAGGTTGTTGACTAAAAAGGAAAAAAATGAAAGCGCACAGCAAACGCTATAGGTTGGCTTTAGAAAAAATGGGTGAAGCCAAAACGTATGAGTGGCAAGATGCCATGCAAGTCTTGATGGATATGCCAGCGGCAAGGTTTGACGAAACCGTCGAATTGGCATTGCAACTCGGTGTAGACCCCAAACAAAGTGATCAGATGGTACGTGGAATCGTTCAGTTACCTAACGGAAGCGGTAAAAAAGTAACGATCTTAGCCTTTACGAATCAGCCCGAAGAAGCATTGAAAGCCGGTGCAGCCTATGCTGGACTCGAAGATTTAGCGGCAAAAATAAAAGAAGGCTGGCTCGAGTTTGATGTTGCGGTAGCAACTACGGAAGCGATGAAAGAAATAAAATCTTTGGCCCGTATCTTGGGGCCTCGTGGATTGATGCCAAACCCAAAATCCGGTACCGTAAGCGATAACTTGGTTGAATGCATTGAGTCGCTGAAAAAGGGTCGTGTTGAATTTAAAATGGACAAGGCTTCCAATATTCAGTTGGGTATTGGAAAACGCTCCTTTGGGGCTCAAAAGCTTGTCGAAAACGCCGAAGCGGCCATGCAGGCGATTGTTTCTGTAAGGCCAAGTGCGTTTAAAGGAAAATTTATCCGCAGCGTGACTATTAGTTCAACCATGAGTCCAGGGTTGCGTTTAAAACCCGCTTTATTTTCTAAATTCTAAGGAAACCCATGAGAATCGAAAAAACATATTTGGTACAAGAAGTTGCGGAAAAATTAAAAACAACACCTTATATCTATTTGGTCAATTTTTCCAAACTTACCGTTTCGGAAACCGCTGCATTAAGGCGAACACTAAAAACGGATGGAGCCTGTTTCCATGTTGTGAAAAACGCTTTTTTGCGTAAAATTGGAACAGATTTGGAGTGGCCTTCTTTAGATACCTGTTTACAAGGACAAACCGCAATTGTTTTTGGGGGTACCAATCCTTCAGGAGTAATGAAGAATCTACTCTCCTTTTCGAAAGAAAAAGAAAAGCTAGCAAGCAAGGGTGGTATTGTTAACGGAAAATTTTTAAATGTTGCAGATTTAACAGAATTATCGAAATTGCCCGATCTACCAACATTACGTGCAACTTTGTTGTCCTTGTTCTTAACACCGGCAAAACAAAGCTTATACGTTATGCAAGCAGTTCCGCAGGGAGTTGTTAATGTATTAAAGGCACACGAAAATAAAAAATAAAAAGAATTTTTCAGATCCGAGTAGGGAGGTTGGACTTCCTTAAACGATTCATTCGAATTCATCGATGAACACTAACCGGATCGAGGAGGAAAAAATGAGCAAAACACTAACTAAAGAAGAAGTTATTGATTGGTTGAGCAGTCAATCGGTATTGGAAATTGCCGGTTTGGTCAAAGACTTGGAGGCCAAGTGGGGTGTCAGTGCAGCGGCTCCTGTAGCAGTTGCAGCAATGCCAGCGGCCGCAGCCGGTGATGCCGGAAAGGTTGAAGAGAAGACCGAATTTAACGTAGTTTTGACCGATGCCGGTGCTAACAAAATTAACGTGATTAAAGAGGTTCGTGCAATTACCGGATTAGGCTTGAAGGAGGCAAAGGACATGGTAGATGGCGCTCCAAAGCTTGTTAAAGAAGGTGTAAGCAAGGCCGAAGCCGAAGATATTAAAAAGAAATTGGAAGCTGCTGGAGCAAAAGTTGAGTTGAAGTAACTTTTCTCGGTGTTTCAAATTTTATAAAAAAGGATGGATGGGGAAGTTAAACAAGAGTGGGTACGCATATTATGTCAGAACGCATTAATTTTGGAAAATTAAAAGAGGTCATTACTCCACCCGATTTAATCAAAACACAACTCGATTCTTTTCAGGAATTTTTACAAGAGGGAGTATCACCCAGTCAGCGTAAGAAAGTTGGATTAGAAGCCGTTTTTCAGGAAATTTTCCCGATAGAAAGTTATGATGGAAAATGTGTTTTGGAATATCTTTCATACAATTTAGTCGAGCCCAAGCAGAGCGATATAATGTGTTTAAAAGAGGGGACAAGCTACTCGGGTTCGCTATACGTAAATTTAAAGTTGAAAACGGAAGACTCGGTTCAGGAAAGTGAAATTTATATGGGTGAAGTGCCAATGATGACGGACCGAGCTTCTTTTATTATTAACGGTGCCGAAAGGGTGATTGTTAGCCAATTGCATCGTTCACCCGGTATCTGTTTTGAGCAAGAGCTGCATACAACGGGTAAAACCTTGTATTCCTTCCGTATTATTCCCGATCGTGGAACATGGATTGAGGTACAATTTGACCAGAACGATCTGCTATACGTTTATTTGGATCGTCGCCGTCGCCGTCGTAAGTTTTTAATTACGACCTTCCTTCGCGCGCTTGGCTATAGTACCGATTTGGATATTTTAAAACTTTTTTATAAGCCTGAAAAAGTTTCCGTTGAGACTCTTTTAGGTGAAATTGATACGCATGATGGTTTGGTATTAGTTGAGGATGTGATTGATGCCGTTAAAGGTTTGGTGTTGGCACGTTCTTTTGAACCGGTAACCAAGACAGCCTTACGCGCTTTCGAACAATCGGGTATTAATGAAATCCTTGTGGTCGATAGCAGCCTCGATGATGGCAGTATCATCCGTTGTTTGAAAAAAGACACGGTTCCCAATGAAGAAGAAGCTTTGAGAGAAATCTACAAGCGCTTGAGGCCTGGAGATCCCGCTACTTTGAGTAACGCTAAGGCGCTGTTGAAACGGTTGTTTTTTGATGAAAAGCGCTACGACTTAGGTCGTGTTGGCCGTTACAAGTTGAATCAAAAGCTAACGCTCGATGCTTCGCTCAATAAACGTTTGCTACAGCCAACGGATGTTGTCGAAGCAACCCGTTACCTCTGTAATTTAAAAAAGGGTAACGGTATTGTAGACGATATTGATCATTTGGGAAGCCGTCGTATTCGTCCTGTCGGTGAATTACTTTACCATCAATGCCGTTTAGGCATGGCTCGTACGGAACGCATCGTACGTGAACGTATGGCACTTTATGACCAAACGGTCGATGCAATTACACCGCAAAAGTTGATGAATACCAAAGCGCTTAGCACGGTTATTCGCGACTTTTTTGCCCGTAGCCAGTTATCTCAATTGATGGATCAGATCAATCCATTGTCCGAGCTTACACATAAACGTCGCTTGTCAGCGCTAGGACCCGGAGGATTGAACCGTGATCGTGCGGGTTTTGAGGTACGTGACGTGCATTCGTCACATTATGGACGTATTTGCCCAATTGAAACACCGGAAGGTCCAAATATTGGTTTGATCAACTCCTTAACGACTTATGCTCGGGTAAACGAGTTTGGCTTTATTGAAACACCTTATCGAATTGTTAAAAAAGGTTTGGTTACCGACGAGGTTCATTATCTGACGGCCGATCAAGAAGAGCAAGTTGTTATCGCTCAGGCAAATTCAGAGATTGATGGGGAAGGACGTCTTGTTGGACGTATAACGGCACGTAAGAAATTTGAAGTAGTTGAAGTTGATCCTAAGGAAGTGGATTATATGGACGTTTCGCCGAAACAATTGATTTCAGTTGCGACGGGTCTTATTCCATTCCTTGAACACGATGACGCAAGCCGTGCGTTGATGGGATCTAACATGCAACGCCAAGGTGTTCCTTTGTTGAAGCCCGAAACTCCTTTAGTCGGAACGGGATTAGAAGGTAAAGTTGCTGAAGACTCACGGGCGATCGTGTTGTCGGAAGCCGAAGGCGTTGTTGTTGATGTCGATGCCCGTCGTATTGTCATTTCAACCGACGGAGCAGCGTTGGCCCGTCCCGATAAGAAGCTTAAGACCGATCGTAAAAAGGGTATTTACGTTTACGAATTGCGCAAGTTTATGCGATCAAATGCCGCAACCTGTTTTAACCAACGTCCATTGGTAAAGATGGGACAAAAGGTTAAGGCTGGCGAAGTTATCGCCGATGGTTCGGGAACCGAGAACGGTGAATTGGCTTTGGGTCGTAACGCCTTAGTGGCCTTTATGCCTTGGAGCGGATACAACTTTGAAGACGCGATTATCTTAAGTGAACGTGTTGTCAAAGAAGACGTATTTACATCTATACATATTGAAGAATTTGAAGTAACCGCGCGTGATACAAAGCTGGGACCCGAAGAAATTACACGGGATATTCCAAATGTAAGCGAAGAAAGTTTAAGAAATTTGGATCGTAACGGTATTGTATGTGTGGGTGCTGAGGTAAAACCTG
>CAZDSI010000010.1:0-11532 GCA_964508215.1 uncultured Opitutales bacterium | reverse complement strand
TTGGTCGGTAAGATTACCCCCAAAAGCGAAACCGAATTGGCTCCAGAAGAAAAATTGCTACGAGCAATTTTCGGTGAAAAAGCGGCCGATGTTAAAGATTCATCTATGATTGCGCCTCCGGGGTGTTACGGTATTATTATGGATGTGCGCGTCTCGAGTCGTACGGACAAAGAGGGAGGAGAACCTTCTAGCGAATCCGTAGATCGCCGCCGTCAGGTCAAAAAAATCTCGGAAGAATATCGTACTCAGAAGGAAAATTTACGCGAAGAGCTAACCGAAGCGCTTTCAAACATTTTATTAGGTGAAAAAATTCCTTTAAATGTTACCAATACGGTTACCGGTGAAGTGATTATTCCAGCTAACCGTAAGATTACAAAGACGCTATTGAGACGCTTGGCAGCCTCCCCTGAAAGTTTGGATATTGAGCAATCTCCCGTTAAAGTTAAGATTATGGAGATTCTTAATAGCTTCCAAAAACGTTTTGAAACCTTGGATTCGGAATACGATGATAAGATTCAGGTCTTAGAAGTTACCGAAGAAGAAGAGGTTGGAGTAATAAAGAACGTAAAAGTTTATGTTGCCGTAAAGCGTAAGATTCAGGTCGGTGATAAAATGGCCGGTCGTCACGGAAACAAGGGTGTTGTAGCCCGTATTGTTCCGGAGCAAGATATGCCATTCTTGAGCGATGGTCGTCCCGTGGATATTATTTTAAATCCGTTGGGTATTCCGAGCCGAATGAACGTTGGACAAGTGCTTGAGACCCATCTTGGATGGGCCTGTAAGGCTTTAGGAATTCGTGTGGCTACGCCGGTATTCGATGGAATTTCGGAAAAGTCCATTCGTGAGCACCTTACCCGAGCCGGGTTACCACAAAATGGTAAAGTTGTACTGTGCGATGGTCGTACCGGTGAACCTTTCCATCAAAAAGTCGTCGTTGGTTACATCTATATGATGAAATTGAACCACTTGGTGGCGAATAAGATTCACGCTCGTGCCGTTGGACCATACAGTTTAATTACACAACAGCCCTTAGGTGGTAAGGCTCAATACGGTGGACAGCGCTTTGGAGAAATGGAAGTTTGGGCTCTCGAAGCTTATGGCTCAGCTTATATGCTTCAGGAATTGTTGACCGTGAAATCCGACGACGTGCAAGGTCGTACGAAGGTATACGAATCCATTGTTAAGGGACATCATTCCTTACAGGCGGGAGTCCCACAATCCTTTAATGTCTTGGTTAAAGAAATGCAGGGATTGTGCCTCGATGTTCGTTTAGGTAGTAAGAATAAAAAGTTAGAAGATACCAGTTTTTAACATAAGTTATGAGCAGAGAAGATATACGGGAAATTTTGGGGTTTGAAGACGAGCAGGGGTTTGATTCTGTTGGTATAGCGGTTGCATCGCCGGAAACCATAAAAAAATGGTCCAGGGGCGAAGTAAAAAATCCCGAAACCATCAATTATCGTACCTTTAAGCCGGAACCCGGTGGATTGTTTTGCCAGCGGATTTTTGGTCCCGTAAAAGACTACGAGTGCGCCTGTGGTAAATATAAAAGGGTCAAATACAAGGGTGTGGTTTGTGATCGTTGTGGTGTTGAAGTGACCTATTCGCGTGTCCGTCGTGAATGGATGGGGCATATTCAGTTGGCCGTGCCGGTCGCGCACATATGGTTTTTGAAAAACATGCCCAGCCGGTTAGGTTTACTCTTGGAAATGACGATGCGCGATCTCGAAAAAGTTATTTACTACGAGAACTACATTATCATTGATGCCGGTCGGACTTCGCTCGAAAAAAGGCAGTTGTTAACCGAGGCCGAATATCAACAGGCCCAAGAAGAATACGGTGAAGATGCTTTTGTGGCCAAGATGGGTGCAGAAGCAATTCAAGAACTTTTAAAGGAAATCGATTTAAAGGCTGACTCTGAGCGATTGCAGGTTGAAATCGACAGTACACGCTCGAAGCAGATCAAGAAAAAGCTCGCAAAACGCCTAAAGGTTATTGAAGGATTTTTACATTCCAGTGCACGTCCAGAATGGATGATCTTGGAAGCGATTCCCGTTATCCCGCCGGATTTGCGTCCTTTAATTCCTCTCGAAGGTGGACGTTTTGCCACCAGTGATCTGAACGACCTTTATCGTCGCGTTATTAATCGTAACAACCGTTTAAGGAATTTGTTACAGTTAAAAACTCCGGACGTGATCATTCACAATGAAAAACGCATGCTACAAGAATCGGTGGATGCGCTGTTTGATAACGGTCGTCATGGAGTAAGGCCGGTTACCGGGTCGGGAAATCGTCCTCTAAAATCTTTGAGCGACATGCTTAAGGGTAAGCAGGGTCGTTTCCGTCAAAACTTGCTTGGTAAACGCGTTGACTACAGTGGCCGTTCCGTAATTGTTATCGGTCCAGAATTAAAAATACATCAATGCGGTTTGCCAAAAAAGATGGCTCTGGTGTTGTTTGAACCTTTTATTATACGTCGTTTAAAGGAGTTAGGGTTTGTTCATACCGTCCGTGCCGCTCGTCGGTTAATTGAGAATCAATCTCCTGAAGTTTGGGATATTTTGGCGGAAGTAACCAAAGGACATCCCGTATTACTCAACCGTGCTCCAACCTTGCACCGTTTGTCGATTCAAGCTTTTGAGCCCGTACTGATTGAAGGTGATGCAATTCGTTTGCATCCTTTGGTGTGCGGTGCTTTCAATGCCGACTTTGATGGTGACCAAATGGCGGTTCACGTACCCCTATCGACCGAGGCTATACTTGAAGCTCGGCTCTTGATGTTGGCAACCAATAACATGTTTTCGCCTTCAAGCGGAAAGCCGGTATTGACGCCTTCACAGGATATCGTTTTGGGATTATATTATTTGACTTTGGCACCGAAGGTAAAACCGGCGAAAAATGAACGTGTACCGATTTTGGCAAACGTAAATGAGGTTTTGACCGCCGAAGCCGAAGGTATGTTGGAAATGCACGATTGGATTGATATTTCCAATCCCGATTACGGTACAACAACTTGTTTTGGAGATTCGTCCTTAAAGTTTTTAAGAACGACCGTTGGACGCGTTATTTTTAATACGCTTTGGCCAAAGGGCATGGGCTTTGTTAATTCGCCCGTTCCTCAAGGTAAGTTATCGGATTTAATTTTACACACCTATAAATTGGTAACCCGCGAAGAAGCCGTTAGAATTCTTGATGGCCTGAAAGACATGGGCTTTAAGATGGCAACGCGTACGGGTGTATCTATCTCGGTGGAAGACATGTTATTACCAGCGGATAAATCGGTAATTATTGATAAGAGTCGTAAGAAGATTAAAGAGGTTGAAAACCAGTATAAAAAGGGTGTCATTACCGAGGGTGAACGTTATAACAAGGTGGTCGATATTTGGACGAGTGCAACCGATGAAATTGCAAAAATGGCTTTTAAAGGTCTGGAGCAAGTTGGTGCTAATGGCGAAGTCAATCCGGTGTTCGTTATGATGGATTCTGGAGCCCGTGGTAATCGTCAACAGGTAAGACAGTTGTGTGGTGCTCGTGGTTTGATGGCCAAGCCCTCTGGTGAAATTATTGAACAACCGATTTTATCTTCCTTCAGGGAAGGACTTAACGTGTTGGAATACTTTATTTCAACGCACGGTGCACGAAAAGGTATGGCCGATACGGCGCTTAAGACGGCGGACGCGGGATATCTTACGCGTAAGTTGTGCGATGTGGCTATGGATTGTATCGTTATTGATGACGATGCAAATCTCGATTACAACAAGGGTATTTGGAAGCATGCTATTTATGAGGGCGATGAAGAAATCGTCAAACTTTCCGAGCGTATCTCTGGTCGTTGTTCCTGTGACGATATTAAAAATCCGTTACATCCCGAAGAAATTTTAGTTAAAAGAGGTGACATTATTGCGGATGAAGTGGCTTCTCGTATTGAGGAGTTGGGTATTGAGCGTGTTAAGGTCCTTTCACCGCTAACACACGCAACCAAATTGGGTGTTCCGCAAAAAGCATACGGTTTAGATCCCTCTACCCGTAAAATGGTTTCTGTAGGTTCTTCCGTTGGAATCATTGCGGCTCAATCCATTGGTGAACCGGGTACACAATTAACGATGCGTACCTTCCACATCGGTGGTGTTGCAAGTCAGGTTTTAAAATCACCGGAAATCCGTGTTAAGCACTCTGGTAATATTCGGTACAAAGGCTTACGCCTTGTTAAGACCGAAGACGGTGCAAGTATCGTCTTGAATAAAACCGGGTCGGTTGCTTTGGTTGATGAAGACAACCGCGAAATTGAAAATTTCCACATTTTTGCCGGATCGGTTCTAACCGTGGAAGAGGGTGCTCATATCGAAAAAGGTCAAGTTTTGGCCATGTGGGACCCACACAATATTCCGATTTTGGCGGAAAAAGGTGGCATTGTTCGCTTCCGCGATATGTTGGTTGGTATTACCGTTAAAAAAGTTGCCGACGCAACAACCGGAACAACCGTTGCGGTGGTCATCGAGCATCAGGAAGACTTAAATCCCTCAATCGAAATTGTTGCGCTTGAAAAGGACGAAAAAGGAAAGAAGGTTGAAAAAATCCTCGCAACCTATTCGATTCCAGTGGGCGCACAAATTGTGGTTGAAGAAGGAGATGAAATTTGCCCCGGAGCTTTATTGGCCAAGACACCACGTTCGGCTTCGCGTACGCAAGATATTACCGGTGGATTACCGCGTGTTGCAGAATTGTTTGAAGCTCGCCGTCCACGTGAAGCAGCCGAAATGGCAAAAGTTGATGGTGTGGTTTCGCTCGCCGGTATGGTTCGTGGTAAAAAGCGTCTGATTGTCACTAACCCGGAAACGGAAGATGCCGAAGAACATCTTATCCCACACGGAAAACAAGTTGTGGTTCATCCCGGAGATCTTGTTAAAAAAGGTCAATATTTAACGGAAGGCCCAGCCGACCCACATGAAATTTTAAGTATTATGGGGGTACATGCGATTCAAGAGTATCTTTTAGCGGAAATTCAAAAAGTTTATCGTCTACAAGGTGTTGTGATTAACGATAAACACTTGGAGTTGATTATTTCGCGAATGCTCGGTAAAGTTCGTATTGTGGATCCCGGCGACTCCGAATACTTCTGGGGTGAACAGATCGATCGTTTTGATTTTCTTGAGGCCAACGATAAGATTATTCAGGCCGGTGGTCAGCCCGCTGAAGCCGAACCAATTTTATTGGGTATAACAAAGGCTTCTTTGGAGACCAGCAGCTTTATTTCGGCCGCTTCTTTCCAAGAAACAACACGTGTGTTAACCGAAGCCGCTACCTTGGGTAAGGTGGACAATCTGCTTGGATTTAAGGAAAACGTTATTATGGGTAATCTTATTCCGGCTGGAACCGGTATGCTGCGTTATCGTCGTTTGCGTATAAAGCCAACTGGCGTTGCCAGCGAAGCAAATGTTCCTTCGGAAGCCGAATCTCAAATTTTTTCAGTAAATGAAATTGGAGGGTAAATAAATAATTTGATACAAGTGCAAGTTTTTCATTTTTTTCGAAATAAAAACTTGCATCCTTGTTTACAAACTCTACTTTTTCCTCCTACAGTAAAAGCAAAAATAAATAAATATGCCAACAATCAATCAATTAGTTTCAAAGCCAAGATGCGCGCTTAAAGGCAAGTCAAAAGCGCCTGCGTTGAGTAAAAATCCTTTTAAAAGAGGGGTATGTGTACAGGTGATGACGCGTACGCCTAAAAAGCCAAATTCGGCTATTCGTAAAGTAACAAAAGTCCGTTTAACCAACGGTATGGAAGTCATCGCCTATATTCCGGACGAAGGTCACAATTTGCAAGAACACAGTGTTGTTTTAGTCCGTGGTGGACGTGTGAAAGACTTGCCGGGTGTACGTTATCACGTGGTTCGTGGTGCGTTGGATGCACAAGGTGTCGAAAAGCGTCGTCGTAGCCGTTCGAAGTACGGTGTTCAACGTCCAAAGGCAACCAAAAAATAAATTTTAAGAAAAAATATGGCACGTCGTAGAAGAGCTGTTCGTAGAGAAATTCAACCCGACCCACGTTACAACAGTACCCTGGTTGGACAATTGGTAAATCGCGTAATGAGTCGTGGTAAAAAATCTGTAGCCAGGCATCTTGTTTATCGGGCTATAGAGCGTGTAAGTGAAAATTTAGGTAAAGGTGATCCCGTAGACTTTTTATTGGCGGCCCTTGAAAATATTCGTCCGAAATTGGAAGTTCGTAGTCGTCGCGTGGGTGGTGCAACCTATCAGGTCCCGGTTGAAGTTCCCTATGAGCGTCAGCTCAGTCTGGCGTTTCGTTGGTTGGTTTCAACAGCCGATACCCGTAAGGGGCCAATGGATGAGGCGTTGGCACAGGAAATTATGGACGCTTATAACAACACAGGTACGGTCGTAAAGAAAAAAGAAGAAGTTCATCGTATGGCTCAAGCCAATCGTGCATTTGCACATTTGCGTTGGTCGTAATTAACGGTACGGTAAGTAGTATATGGCAAAAGAAAAGCTTTCATCGGCCAATTCGGCCAATCGCAAGACTCCCCTAGAGTACACCCGCAATATTGGTATTGCCGCGCATATCGATGCCGGCAAGACAACCACAACCGAGCGTATTTTGTTTTACACCGGTGTGGTACATAAGATGGGTGAGGTTCACGATGGTGAAACCGTGACCGACTGGATGGAGCAAGAGAAAGAACGTGGTATTACGATTACGGCTGCAGCAATCAGCTGTGGTTGGAAGACGGCCAAGGGGCCTTATGCTGGCATTCAGCATCGTGTTAATATCATTGACACTCCCGGCCACGTGGACTTCACAGCCGAAGTTGAACGTTCTTTGCGTGTTTTGGATGGCGCAGTGGGTGTGTTTTGCGCCGTAGCCGGTGTTCAGCCTCAATCCGAAACCGTTTGGCGTCAAATGGACAAGTATCGTGTTCCGCGTTTGGCTTTCATCAATAAGATGGATCGCACGGGTGCCGATTTTATGGGCGCTGTTGAGGACATTCGTGAAAAATTAGGCGGAAATGCGCATCCCTTGTTTTTAAACATTGGTGCTGAAGAAAATTTTAAGGGTCTTATCGATTTAGTCGAAGAGCACGCTTATATTTACGACGAAACAGACCCACAGGGAATGCGTTATCATACGGTAGAGATTCCCGAAGAATATCGCAAAGAAGCAAAAAAATACCGTGAAAGTCTCATTGAAGCTTTGGCTGATCACGACGATACGGTTGCGACAAAATATTTAGAAGGACAGCCAATTGAGGTTGATGAGTTAAAACAGGCCATTCGTGCGGCGACTTTGTCTTTAAAATTTTTAGGTGTTATTCCCGGAAGTGCTTTTAAGAATAAGGGTGTTCAAATGTTGTTGGACGCGGTTGTGGATTATTTACCGTCTCCGTCAGACTTGCCACCCATGCCGGCTCATAGGGATGATAAAATTGTTGAAATTTCACCCGACGATAGCGCAACTCCTGTTGGTTTGGCATTTAAGTTAATGACAGACCCTTATGTGGGTAAGCTTATATTCTTTAGAGTGTACTCGGGGCAGATAACCAAAGGCATGACGCTTTACAATCCACGTACCCGTAAGACGGAACGTATCAGCCGTTTGGTTATTTTGAAAGCCAAAGATAGGGAAGACATTGAGGCGGCCTATTCGGGAGATATTTGTGCCATCATTGGACCACGCGAAATTATTACCGGTGATACGTTGTGTGAACGTGACGAAGAGGTTCAATTGGAACCTCCAACATTTCCGGAGCCGGTTATTAGTATGTCCATTGAGCCAAAGTCCAAGTCGGACCAGGAAAAGCTCTCGCTGGCTTTGCAACGTTTATCGGAAGAAGATCCAACCTTTCGTGTTTCCAGCAATGCTGAAACCGGGCAAACAATTATTTCCGGTATGGGTGAGTTGCACCTGGAAATTATTCGCGATCGTTTGTTCCGTGAGTTTAAGGTTGAAGCCGATGCCGGAAGACCACAAATTGCCTATCGCGAAACGATTAAGGAAGCCTCTGAAGGTGAAGGTAAGTTTATTCGCCAGACGGGTGGACGTGGTCAATATGGTCACGTTGTTATTAAGCTTGAGCCCAATGAAAAAGGTAAGGGTGTAGAGGTTATTAACGAAATTGTTGGTGGTGTTATTCCGCGTGAATACATTAAGCCAAGCCAAGAAGGAATTTTGGAAGGTGCTCGAAATGGTACCGTTGCAGGTTATCCCGTTATTGACTTCAAAGCACGCATTGTCGATGGTAGCTTCCATGAAGTAGACTCTTCGGAACTTGCATTTAAGATGGCCGGTATTTTCGCATTTAAAGAAGCGATGAAAAAGGCTACGCCAATTTTATTGGAGCCTATTATGAAAGTTGAGGTTGCAACGCCAGAAGAATATCAAGGCGATGTGATGGGCGACCTAAATAGACGGCGTGGGCAAATTCAAGGTATGGAAACGAAGGGTAATTTGACGATGATTACCGCATTTGTACCGCTTGAGACAATGTTTGGGTATGCAACCGATGTGCGTTCATTAACAAAGGGAAGAGCTTCTTACGTGATGGAGCCTTCGCACTTCGAACAAGTACCGTCAAGTCTCTTAGCGCGTATTGTGGAAACGGTTTCTCGTGCTCAAGCGCGTACGGTATAATATAAATTTATTTTAAGCCATGACAGGACAAAAAATACGTATTAAATTAAAAGGCTTTGATTATCGGGCGCTTGATCAATCTACGGGAGATATTGTAGATACCGCAAAGCGATCCGGATCAAGAGTCTGTGGGCCAATACCTTTGCCAACAAAGGTTGAAAAATTTACGGTGAATCGTTCGCCTCATATTGACAAAAAGTCGATGGATCAGTTTGAGTTGCGTACGCATTCGCGATTGATTATAATTATGGATCCAACACCACAAACGGTGGACGATTTGAAAAAATTAAACCTTCCAGCGGGTATAGAAATTGCCATTCACCTTTAAAAACGTGCAATAACCAGTTGACATCATAAGCAAGACCATTTTTTTTGCTAATGCAGGTTATTGTGGAAAGTGAACGTAACGTTTCACCTGCCGCTTACAAATATGCAAGATCGATTATTATTATTGGGAAGAAAAGTAGGTATGACGCAGATGTTTGACGCAAACAACTGCTTGTTACCGGTTACCCTACTTGAGATTAAGCCCTGTTTTGTGACCCAAGTAAAGACGCTCGAATCGAACGGTTATAATTCCGTTCAAATCGCAGCGGAACCAAAAAACGCCATCAGTCGTTCAATTTCGGGTCATCTAAAGAAGGCAAATGTCGAAGAAAAATTATCTCACTTTAAGGAATTTACAACGGACGATGTTTCAAGTTTTGTTGTTGGAAACAAAATAGAAGTTAGTGCGTTTAAAGAAGGTGAGATGGTTGATGTTATTGCCACAACAAAGGGACGTGGTTTTCAAGGCGTTATGAAACGTCACGATTTTGCGGGTGGTCCTGCATCACATGGACACATGGCACATCGTCGTGGCGGTTCGTTTGGTATGCGTGCTCGTCCAGGTCATATTTTGAAGAATCAAAAAATGCCAGGTCATATGGGCAATGTGCGTAGGACAGTTCAAAATCTCGTAATCGTTAAGGTCGTACCCGAGAAGAATATTTTAATTGTTAAGGGTAGTGTTCCAGGCTTTAATGGGACTTCGATTATGGTAAGGAAGGCAAAGAAAGCTTAAAGCAGCGCTAGAGGGAAGTTATGAAAATAAAATTTTACAGTGCAGATGGGCTTTTAAAGGAAGAGCGCGAATTATCGGTGCCGACTTTTGAAGGTGATCATGGTGTGCAGGCTTTAAAGGAAGTAATCATTGCCTATCAAGCCAATTTAAGGCAAGGTAATGCGTGTACGAAGACTCGTGGTGATGTAAAGGGTAGCGGTAAGAAACCTTATCGTCAGAAAGGTACCGGTATGGCGCGTCACGGTGAGAAAAGAAGCCCAATTTGGCGTAAGGGTGGTGTCGTTTTTGGACCTAAACCAAGAGATTTTTCCGTTCGTATTAATCGTAAAGTCAAACAGCTGGCCTTGCAAAGAGCTTTATTTGACCGTTTATCGGAACAAGAACTTGTTCTTTTTGAAGGCTTTAATTTTAATTCACCAAAATGTGCCGAAATGGCAAAATTGCTAAAGAAAATTTTCGAAACCGGCAACGTTTTGGTCGTCGATAACAATTTTTCCGAAAATGCATTGCTTTCAATGCGGAATTTGGAGTGGGCATTTTCAATCGATGCACAATCGGTAAATGCTTGGGATTTGTTGCGTTATAAGCATGTTATGTTTACTCAACAGGGTATGGATGCTTTTTTAACGCGCGTTCAATCATAAGGATCAGAGGATAAAATTATGTTAGAACCGTGGAAAGTTTTAAAAGAGTATCGTGTAACGGAAAAAACAAACACGCTGGCTTCCGGTGTAAACCAATATACTTTTGAAGTTCACAGTGGTATAAATCGTTTAGAGATTGCTTCAGCCGTAGAAAAGCTTTTTAAAGTAAAAGTAAAAAGCGTGAATGTGTTGAATCGTAAGCCGAAAGCAAAGGTAAGTCGTATGCGCCGTTTTAGGCCAGGCTTAAGTGGTTCAATGAAAAAAGCCATTGTTACCTTGGAAAAAGGCCATAAAATTGAAATCGTTTGAAGATTATGTTGGTTAAGCAAAAAATACCTTTAACGCCTGGACAGCGTTTTTTAATTCGCAATAAGCCCGAGTTAACCGAAAAAGATCCCGAGAAAAGTTTAGTCCGTCATAACCATCGGGTAAGAGGCCGTAATTGTTATGGTCGTATCACTTCACGTCGTCGTGGAGGTGGACACAAGCGTCTTTATCGTTTAATTGATTTTAAGCGTAATAAGTTTGAGATTTCGGCTACCGTCAAAGCTATTGAATACGATCCGAATCGTTCGGCAAATTTGGCCTTACTGGTCTATGCCGATGGTGAAAAAAGCTATATCCTGGCCCCCGAAGGATTGAAAGTGGGTGATACGGTTGTTAGCCTAAATAAGAAGGTTACCGATTACCGTCCAGGAATGAGTTTTCCTTTACACTGTATCCCTCCGGCTACCCGTATTCATGCGGTTGAAATGATGGCCGGTAAGGGTGCCCAATTAGCCCGTGTAGCTGGATCATATTTGGAGTTGTTGGGAGTTGAGGGTGAATACGCTTCCATTCGTATGCCAAGCGGTGAAGTCCGTTTGATTCACGCTCAATGTCGTGCAACCATTGGTGCCGTTGGTAATGCGGATCACCAAAATGAATCTTTAGGAAAAGCGGGACGTAATCGTTGGTTGGGTCGTCGTCCACGTGTACGTGGTGGAGCCATGAATCCTGTTGATCACCCGATGGGTGGTGGACATACCGGTGGTGGTAATCATCCGATGAGCCCCTGGAGCCAATTGGCAAAGGGCTATCCTACACGTAAGCGTTCAAAAACCACAAACGCGTTTATTTTGGTGCGTCGTAACGGTCGGAAAGTTAAGAAAGGGTAAAAGTTTATGGCAAGATCA
>CAZDSI010000009.1:37965-38280 GCA_964508215.1 uncultured Opitutales bacterium | reverse complement strand
ACATCCCGAAGATCTTCCTGTTCTAATCACACGCCAACCACCGCGACCTACACTAGATCCCTACAAAAAAACAAAGGCGGGATTATGGAAAAGCTTAAAATTAGCCTTCACATCTCCTTATCTTGGAATGATTGCAGTTTTGGTAATCTGTTGCGGCATCGATATAAACCTTGTGGAAGGTTTGTGGAAAAATCAAATCCGATATGTTTATACGAATGAAAACTCCTACAATACCTTCATGAGCCATTATACGATCATTATTGGCATTTTTTCAGTCCTTGTATTACTTTTTGGTGGTAATATTCTCAGGCTCTT
>CAZDSI010000009.1:37156-37949 GCA_964508215.1 uncultured Opitutales bacterium | reverse complement strand
TGCCGCTATGGCCACACCTATTTTATTATTAATCGGCGGTAGCGTGTTTTTTTTAGCCATCTTGTTCGAGTCCTCTATTCGGGAAAGCTTTGCACGGTTTGGGGAAAGTATTTTTTCAAAAACAATCGTTATTATTGGTACTACGGTTCTTGTAATTGTTAAATCTGTAAAATTCGCCCTCTTTGATCTAAGTAAAGAAATGGCCTATATTCCACTTGACGAGGAAATGAAAGTAAAAGGTAAAGCTGTAGTTGATGTGCTAGGTGGGAGATTGAGTGAATCAAGTGGCGCTGGCATACAGGTCTTCCTTCTTATGATTTTAGGATGGTACTTTGGCCAAGCGGCAACCTACGAAGTAATTGCACCTTATTGCTTTGGTATCTTTCTGTTCACATTAGCCGTTTGGATCGTTGTTATCCGTTTGCTCAGCAAACGCATAAAGGAGGCCAATAAATCAGCCGGCGAAATTGAAAACGAATGAAAAACATGCGTAGTCAGCTCGCCAGCCGGATTGGTGGAGAAATATTTGACAAGGGCAACAATTACAAGTTTGCCATTATTAAAGCCCTAAAAAAAGAATTTAAACAGCAGTTTCCCCAAATATCCTTGCTTGACATGGGCGTTGGCGAGCCCGATGAAAAGGCTCCCGAATGTGTTATTGATGCGCTGAAACTGGAATGCGCTAAAACTGAAAACCGTTTTTACGCGGATAATGGCACGTTTTATTTTCTTAAGGCCGTAGCAGACTACATGCAAAAAACTTTCAATGTTCAGTTAGATCCCAGCAAAGAAA
>CAZDSI010000009.1:29765-37143 GCA_964508215.1 uncultured Opitutales bacterium | reverse complement strand
TGGGGATAAAAGCCGCGCTTTCGATTTTGGCAGGTTGTTTGATCAACCCCGGAGATATCATTTTGACAACATCGCCCGGCTACGACGTTTTCGCCATAAATGCCGCTTACTATGGAGGAAATTCCATAAGGCTTCCATTGGAACCTCAAAACTGTTTTTTACCAGACATTACAAAACTCCCTGAAGAAACTTTAAAAAAAATTAAGGTTTTCGTCCTTAATTATCCCAATAATCCAACGGGTAAAAAGGCGACTTACGCTTTTTTACAAAAAGTTGTTGAAGCGGCCCATACCTACAATTGGGTTCTTGTGCAAGACGCTGCCTACGCACCGCTTAGCTTTAAAAGCCCACTTTCCCTATTACAAATTCCAGAGGCCAAAAACGTTGCCGTTGAATTACATTCCATGTCCAAAGGTTTCAATATGACAGGCTGGCGACTTGGTTGGGTCTGCGGCAATGAAACCCTTGTCAGCGCTTATGGTAAATTTAAGGACACCGTTGATTCTGGACAATTTTTAGCTATTCAAAAAGCGGCTATTGAAGGGTTAAAAAACGCCGAGCACTTATTACCCAAAACTCGTGAAAAATATTGGCGACGCTATAAAGCGTTGGCAGGAATCCTTATAAAATGCGGCATCACACATTTTGAACCCGAAGCAGGTTTTTTTGTGTACGCAAAAGCCCCTAAAAAAGCCTCCCATAAGGCCTCCAATGAGCCTTTTGTCTTCAAGGACGCTGCCGAATTTACGCAATGGCTTTTAAAAACAGAAGGCGTTCTTTTGGTTCCATGGGATGAAGCCGGAGCCTTTATGCGCTTTTCGCTAACCTTCGAAGCTCAGAACCTGCAAGAAGAGGAACAATTTTTTACAGAATTCGAAAACCGCTTGGCTAAATATTTTTTTGAATAAATAGCCTAACACCAAGCACTTATCACAAACCAGTTTTAAATTTACACCAAAGTTAGATTTAACCGTTCGTTTTCGATTTTCTATAAAAGGGTCCAAAATCTAATAAAAATTTCTTAAGTGCCGTATTCTTTATCCGACTTACAAGCAGCAACGCCCTATAATTCAAATCAAGTGGCGTCAAAAACAATCAAATCAAATCAAATCAAAAACTCTATGAAACGAATTGTTAAATTCTGTTCTCTATTCCTTTTACTTCCTTTCAGTGCTTTTGCCGGGTTAGGCAATGAGGCCAAAAATTTCCTTGAAAGCACCAAGCAACTAGCCGATACCATGCGACGTCAAGCAGAAGATGAGGAACGATCAACTTCTTGTTTTGAGCTTTTTAACCGGCCATCGCTACGAACATCACTCCTTAATTACGATTCCGATCATTCAATCGAACATGTCTTTTGTGGTATTCTAGCAAAACTCGATGAAAGCTATTGTACACGAATGCTTGTGCGCGTTCTCGAAAAAGCGTTCTCAGTAAGGAGCTCAGACACCAACTTAGCCAAGATGAAAAGACAATTACGCATGATGTTTATGCCTCATGAAAATCACCTCGCGTATGTTCTTTTAAAAGCCAACAGAATTCTTCATTCACCCGAACAATATAGTTTCTCAAGCGTTGTTCGTGAAATGTTTGCACAATATCAAAACCAATTTCCTTTACAGTTTAGAGAACTGTAATTCGGTTTTTCCATTTCAAGGCTATCGTGCGAAAAGTCGCATGATAGCCTTGAAAGATTTTACTCTTTTAAAAATAAGTACATAAATAAAAATAGGTTACGGAACTAAAAAAAAGCGTAGCTTCTATCTTTTACTTAAAAACCAGTAATCTAGTCTAGTAACAAACCTATTTTCGTAACCTACCAAGTTTCCTTAAAGCTCTCTACGAAGCTGAAAATAGGTTTTAATCAACTGTTCGCATGCTCCCTCTAAAGTTTCCAATCGCACCGATACCTTGTGATAAAGAAGTAATTTTTGGTTAAAATCTAAACAGCCACCAAGACATCCTTGTTGAGGGTCGTAAGCCCCAACTACAACTTCCTTAATACGAGACTTAAAAATAGCGCCAGAGCACATAGGACAAGGTTCCTTAGTCACATAAAGTGTAACTTCTTGGAGTCGCCAATCGTTAAAATGGTGGCTTAGTTCACTTAAAATAAGCATCTCGGCATGTGCCGTTGCATTTTTAAGTTGCTCAACACGATTATGGTTTCTAGCAATCATTTCTCCTTTATATACGGCAACCGCGCCAATAGGAATTTCATCCTCATACCAAGCCTTCAAAGCCTCATTGTAAGCTAATTGCATAAAACCGCTCGAATCTTTGGTTGGCAATTCTGAAAATTCCTTAAAGGGACAGCACGGTCTTTTCATTTTAGGATACCTTGTTTTTTTGATTGTTTTTATTCTCGGCAAGCCGTAAGATCTAGTTGCAATGGCAGAGAAAAAAAAAGCAATCTTAAAAATTCTTATTGCGTTTTTTTGTGTTCCAACTTTCTGGACTTTAATTAGCACGCTTGGCTGGCTAAAGCCAATAGACAATTGGCTAATGGATTTAAGATTTTGGATACGTGGCGAGATTAATGCACCGGTAAAAACCGATACAAGCGTAAATGGGCAAAAATCAAACCTTAACTTAATTTATGTCGATGTCGACAATAGCTCGGTAGCCATGATGGGTGAAGAGCCTGTGCCATTAAGTTATTATGCACAAGCATTCTATGCACTCGCCTATTATGGCAAAGCGAGAGTAATATCTTCGGATATCATGTTTTCGGACAAGCAACACTCAAGCTTGGCCGACATGCAAAAGATTAGCCAAGATGAAGATATTTTTAGACAAGTTGTCACACATATTCCCAATCTAATTTTAGGAAGTTGGTACAACGCTTATGGTAACATTTCGGATGAATTTACACGCAACGATGTGCCGTTGCCTCTATTTTATAAAGGCTTTAACAACACCGGCAAAAACAAACCACCGATTACTCCACCCGAAAGATTCGGTGGGAAATCGGTATCTTTAGGCCTTATCAATACCGACCCTTTCATGAATGGCGGGAAAAAGGTACGTTGGATACCGTTGTACACAAGGATCGACAAAAAAGTCTATCTAACACTGGCCTTAGAAATAGCACGACTATATTACGGGATCTATCCCGATGCTGTAAAAATATACGGAGATGATAATGCCGCAGAACAATTGGAGGGAATATTTAAAATTATCTTTATTGGAATGAACGGTAAGTTTTTAATGGATATTCCATTAGTCAAAAGACAATTATTAGAGATTAATTGGTTTACATCCTGGGATAGCGGTAAAGATAAGCATATATCTTTTTCTGAAGTCATAAAACAAAAACAACAACTCGAAGGCGGTAAACCTTCTGAAGTAGAAGTCGCACAGAACTTTTTCGAAAAATTCAAAGATGCCATTGTCCTCGTTGGACAAACACATGAAACTTCTCGAACTCTAATTGAAACCCCGGTTGATGACCATCCTGTGCCTTCAATTTCGGCACACAGTAACCTGCTTAAGACTTTATTCTCGGGAAGATTTATCCAACGGTTACCCTGGTATTCAGAATGGCTCGTCGTATTCGCTTTAACATTCTTAGCCGCTAGTTTAACTTTGTATAGTGAAGTTTTTGGCCGTGTAACACGAATTTTCATCGCTTTAATTATCACTTACATTTGTCTTTCTTTCGGATGTTTTGGGCTTTTTAATGCCGATGTACATTTGGCATTACCGCTAGTTTCTGTGCTATGCTCAATGTTAACCATTATATTTTTTGGTATCGTATACCAACTTATCGTGGAACGTAAGCAACGTATACGTATTAAGGGTATTTTTGGTACCTATCTTTCTCCCGAAGTAGTAGCCGCAATGGTTGAAGAACATGCCGAACCACAACTCGGTGGTGTAGAAAAACATATTACCGCATTTTTCAGCGACATACAAAATTTTTCATCCTTCTCCGAAGTACTAAGCCCTTCGCTTCTGGTTAGCCTGATGAACGAATATCTGACTGCCATGACAGAAATTTTAAAAGAAGAGGGAGGGACTTTAGATAAATTTATCGGTGATGCCATCGTGGCCATGTTTGGTGCACCATTGGCACTGGAAGGCCACCCGTTGCGTTCTTGCGTAGCAGCTTGCCGTATTCAACAAAAGCAGGCATGGTTAAGAGACAAATGGAAAAAAGAGGCGGAAAAATGGCCAAAAGACATCCTACGGATGCGCACGCGTATTGGGCTTAACAGTGGATCGGCCATTGTTGGTAATATGGGGTCATCCACTCGCTTTAACTACACAATGATGGGCGATACTGTGAATTTGGGTGCGCGTTGCGAGAGCGCGGCCAAGACATACGGTGTTTATTCCCTAGTTACCGAAGATACTTATAAACCGGCTATTGCCGAAAACAACGAGGTCGTATTTCGCTTTGTCGACCGCATCGTCGTTAAAGGACGCAAACAACCGATTGGGATTTACGAAATTGTGGGCTTAAGAAAAGAACTACCGGATTCCGCTTTTGAATGTATTGATTATTTTGAAAAAGGCATACAACGCTACCTTGCTCAAGATTGGGACGGCGCTCTTGGTTTATTTGAACGTTCAACCAATTTAGAACCCTTAAAGCCTGGACGCGAGGTTGGGGTAACACTGAATCCTTCTCTTCTTTTCTTAAAACGTTGCCAGTATATGAAAGAAAATCCACCCGAAAAAGATTGGGATGGCGTGTTTATTATGAAGACAAAATAAATTTGTCTTTTGCCTGATTTTAATCATTAAATAGAAACATAGAACATGAAAACTTCCAACACAAAGTGTACCACGAGCGGTTTCTCGCTTATGGAAATTTTAATTGTATTGGCCCTTATCGGGTTAATCATGGGGCTTGTGATTTCCAACCACGAGGCATTTTTTGGTAGTGGACAAAAGCAAGTCGCAAAACTATTTGTTTCAAAAACCATCGAAGTCCCTCTAACCGCCTACCGTATCCATACCGGAAGTTATCCAACAACCGAAGAAGGCTTGGAAGCATTACTCAAGGCCCCATCAGGAAAATCGGCTCAGTGGCAAGGCCCCTATATTAAAGAATTACCTCAAGATCCCTGGGGACATCCTTATCAATACCGTTTCCCAGGTTCAAAAAACAAAGACCGTTATGATGTTTGGTCTATGGGATCCGGTGGTAAAAGCGGTGATGAAGATGATATCGGTAACTGGTAAACGTGCGTAAATCCTCTTACTATAAGCCAAGAGCTTTCACCGTTGTTGAAATTTTACTGGTGTTAGCTCTTTTTGGAATTGTAGCCGGATTATTTGTCTACAATTTTGATTCTTTTAAAGAAACCTTTTTCGAAAATCGTTCACCGGAAAATCTCTTGACGACAGCTGTAAAAAAGGCACGCCTTTATGCATCCAGCAAGCATGAGATGTGTGTGCTCCTTTTTGAGCCCGAAAAAGGTTGTTTCAAAATCCAAACTTTAACGGGAAAAATGTGCGAATCATTTTCCTTATCCAATAACGACAAATCCGTATCGAAAACGGCAGTTACTTTTTTCGATGCCCAGGAAAAGGATTCCATAGATTTTGGATGGGCACCTAACCGCGAATGTAAACAGATATTTTTTGACCCCACAGGCTTGTTTGGCCATGTGTTTGTAAAAATCCAAGAAAAGGGTGAAACCAAAAATTACCGCATAGACGCTTTTTCGGGACAACTCGTAGCCGCAAAATTGTGAACCGAGCATCAACATCTCTTCGAGAATACAGAGAAACGGGGTTTACCTTAATCGAAATTACCGTTGCACTGGCAATTTTTGCAATGTCAGTTGTTATTCTTTCGCAAGGGTTTTTAAACGCACTTACCTGTCAAAGCCTTTTCATGAAACAAAACGATGGACAAAACGACTTTTACACCATCAAACAAATTATTTTTTTACAACCTTCTCTCGAAACACTTAAGGATAAAGGCGGTGAATTTACTTCCGTGTCTGGCGAAATCATTCATTGGAACACCACCGTTTCACCCACTAAAATCTCTGATCTTTACCGAATTGAAACTTTTTGTACCTGGCCCGATCGTCATCAAAAAAAGTGGGATTTTTATCTCTGGAATCCAAAATGGAAAAAGGCAAAAGACCGTAATCAAGACCTTGAAGAAAAAAAACGAAAAATAAAAGCTGATCAAGAAAATGCATCGGACGAAACAGAGACAATTTAAAATCAGTTGTGGTTTTTCTTTGGTGGAAACCCTTCTGGCGCTTACACTAGGTGTGCTCGTCTTATCTTCTTTATTAGCATTATTTTTCTCCTTTCTACAAGTTTGGACGGGAAACTCACAACAAAAAGAATTTAAGCTTCATGTCGATGGTGTCTGTGATTTTTTAGAAAAATCGCTTAACGGATTATCGTTTCCTTTAGAGGGATGGCCTGAAGCACAACCGATAACCTGGAAGCGCTTTTCAAATCCGAAAGATACGAAATCCGAAATGGTATTGGCAGCAACATTGCGCCAAGGCCCCGTTTTTCTACAAAGTGCTGACGGCTTTAGCACATCTGTTGTTGCTTATTTTCATCATCAACCCTCAAAGGGGTTATTTATGACTTGCGAAGGTAACATTTGGAAAAAAACAGAATTTTCATTATCAGACCTTCCAAAAGAATCTTATCAAAAAGAACGATTCTTAATTTCCCCCTGGATAGCCCAATGGCGCTACGGCTACTACGATCGAAGAAATCAAAAATGGCATTTTGTTGAAACTGCCTTAAAAGACAAAGAAACAAAAAAGGAACGCATCCCGAACTGCATAAGAATAAATTTTGAGCACGATTCTCTAAAAGAAACCCGCTATATACGTATAAACAAGTTAAACCCCTTGTTCGTTTCGGCAAAACACCAAACAGAAACGGAACAAAAACAACCCGAAGCGAAAGTAAAAAAGAAGGATGAAAAGGAAAATCCATAGTTCCCTCTACCGCCAAAATTCAGGGGTTATCTTGTTAATGGTATTGGGCCTATTGATGGTCTTATCCTTGCTTGTAACCCACTTTTTAAAAGAAGTACTCACCGATATACATTACCGATCTCAAATTTACGGGGACACAGAGCTCAAAACACGCGCCTACGACGGCCTAGAAATTAGCCTGGCTGCCTTGCATGAAATTAACATTCTTTACAATGGAATTTTTAGCCCAGAACAAGGATGGGAAGACCCTTTAGCATACGCCAATATACATTTTCCATCAGAAATACAGATCCGAGTAAAAATTACCGACGAAACCGGCAAAATATCGCTTCAAAAACCAGACAAACGTTGTTTTGAGGCTTTTTGCGAAACCATAGGAATTTCCTCTGCTGAAGCCAGTTCATTGAGTCATACGCTTATAAATTGGCTCAAACGAAAAGCAA
>CAZDSI010000009.1:13589-29738 GCA_964508215.1 uncultured Opitutales bacterium | reverse complement strand
CGCTTGAAAAACTTGATATAAAGGTAGAAGCTTCCCAAAAAAATGAAATACAAGCCGAAAATCCAATCGATGGTCAAAAGGAAAATAAAAAACAAGGCCCTAAACCTTATCTTTTTGCCACACACCTAAAAGCCTATGGTGATCTTCAAAATTTTTCTAATTTTCGAGAGGCTTTTTGGAACAATTCAAAGTCAAACGATAGAAAACTTTTCGAACGTTTCATAATGGGTACCTCATTGTATAACAGCTTTCCCATAAACATTAATACGGCAAACAACGACGTTCTTGAAACCCTTGGAAAGATTTATTCTCTGAACATCGAGGATATAAAAAGTTTTTTAAAATGCGAGATGGCGAAGGAGAAGGAAAAAAGAAAAAGTTTTTTAAAAGATAATTCTCAAAGTTCAAAAAAACCACATTACTATACATCATTAGAAATGCTTAATCGGTTAGGTCATGGACATCTGAAGATTACAAAGGCCCAACAGACCTCTGACCAAAAGGAAAGTCCAGCCATTAAGGACAAAGAACATCAAGAGCCTACCCAGCAAGAAAGCAAATCACAACTTTCGCCTATAGCGCCCCTGGGTATTGACGTACGATGTCAAGTATTGCGTATTCAAAGTGAAGCAAAAAAAGGCGATGTTAGCTTTGTCCTTACAGCCATTGTAAAAGTAAATCGACCGACTACCGAAAGGTCCAAAGAAGATCGAAATAAGTCGGTTAAAGGACACCTCACACAGAAAGATAAAAACTTGACTTCTCGCACAAACACAAACTATAATACCATGGCTGCTTCGAGTACCATTCAAATTATTGGGTTGACAGAAAACGGACAAATCGATTGGTAAGTTATTGAAATGAAATGGAATTGGTTAAATTTAAGTTTTAAAAAGGAAAAGGAAAAAAAATTTCAGATTCACTTTTTACCCGGTTCATTTTTTTTCACTAAATCAATTGTTTGTCCTCAAAAGTTAAAACAAAAGGAAGCTGAAGCTTTTGTTTCGGCTTCGATTGAAGGGATCTCACCATTTCCATTGGAGCAGCTTTTATGGGGGTTTAGCATTCATGAACAAAACGAAGGCTGCGAAGTGCTCATTTATGCAGCGCTCAAAGAACGACTAAACTGTGGACACGAAGTCATCCTGGAAGCCGGATATGTTTTACCTTCTTTCGCAATCGGTTACTTCTTGGCTATACCGGGAATTACGGTTTTCGCCTACCAAAACGAACTCAGCTTGTTTGAGTATTCCAACGCGGGGAAAAGACTTATTGAGACAAATAAAATTTCTGAAACCGAGAGCACAGAATCTGTTTATCAACGGGTCCTTACAAAGTACAACATTGAAGCATCAAAAGTACATTTTATTGAATTAAAAGCCGTTGAACTCGATCATCGTAGTTTAACGGTAAATTATACGCTATCGAACGGAACAGGCAACGCCCTACAGTCAGAAAAAGCTCAACACTTTCCTTTAGCTTGGTTATGGAACGCCGATGTACGCGATAAAGATTTTTTAAAAAAAGAGAAAAAATCACGTCACATAGAACAACTTTTTCAACAGGGTATGCGTGGAGCTGCCTATGGGGTGTTGTTTATACTTTGCCTGGAAGCCTTATTGTTAATGGGGAAATTCCGCTTATGGATAAACACTTATGCAAAAAATCGTCTCCAGCCCAAAGCCACGGCGGTTGAAAGTAAAGATTTTCTCGTTGAAAAAATCAAGCATACTGTTGAGCAAGAAATAAGACCGTTTGAGTTATTGGGAATTCTAAACCGTTATCGACCCGATAGCGTTTATTTTTCTTCGGCTACCGCGGACAATTTACACAACGTATCAATCGAAGGCATCGCAGAAGCCGCCAATAACGTTGAAACCTATCGTAAGGCCCTCCAGGAAAGCAATTATTTTGAATCGCTTAGCGTAGGGAATATTGTAACGGATAACAAGGGCGCAAAATTTACTTTGCTCTGTGATTTTAAGGAACATAAGAAGTCGCAACTTGCACAATTGGAGAGGAATTAACCCATGCATACATTTTTAATGCGATTTTTTTCAAGGCTTTCCACACGAGAAAAGCTATGGGTTCTAATATTTACGTGGGCAATTTTATTCACCTGGCTTTTTGGGTTAAATAAACGGTTTTCTTATTTTTACCAAAATTGGAAAACAACGCGTGCACAGGTTTTAAACTATCGTTACTGGATCAAGAATGAAAAGCACGTTCAAGATAATTTAACAAAAGTTTTGCAATGGATAGACCCGAAAAAAACTTTTACGGGTACACAATTTGCCTGTAAGATCGAAGAGTTAGCCCGTAAAGCCGAGCTAACCTACTCCATGACTTCTCCAAAGACACGCGAAGGAGACATTTTTGACGCACATACACTACAGCTACATTGTGAAAACGCCTCACTTCAAACTCTCATCTTATTTGAAAAATACGTCTATCAAACAAAACCTTACATCGGGTTGGAAAAGGTAAGGATAAGGGCAAACGAATATGCCCCCTCCCATGTAGAAGCAGATTTTGATCTTATTGCACTACAACTAAAAAAAATTGATACACTTTGAAAAATATGAATGACTACAAAGCAAATTTGAAATCTTTGTTAAAACGATCTGTTTTGCCATTTGGCGCCGTATTTTCACTATGCGTGATGGGTGGGGTTTTTGCCGCAAAGCAATCAGAACCTCTTTCAACCCAGCCTCCTTCCTCGACAAGCTCGAACCCTATTCTTACCAAAGATGAACAAAACACAATGATTGATTCTTTGGTTCTTGTGGACGAATCGATTCCGCAGGTATTAGGCCTACTGGAACGATTGACCGGTAAAATACTTATTCTACCCAGCAACTTACCGAATGCAAAAATTAATTTAAACATACCGATCCCCGTTACCAAAGAAGAAGCTTTGGTTGGCCTAAAAAGCGTACTGAGTGCTAACGGTATTGCGGTCTCAAACATGGGAGAAAAATATATTAAAGTTATCCCGGTAAACCGTGCCAAGAGCACAGCACCAGACCTTATAGAAACGGAATCCTTAAACAAAATTCCTTCCAGCCAAGAAATCTGCAGTCGTATTTTTACATTAAACAATCTTACCGCTAGAGAAGCTGCCCGAATTGTGTATTCATCACTAACACCTGGAACCTCCGCGGTCGTTACTTTGGATAAAGCCAATGCGCTGCTCATCACCGATACCTTAAGCAACTTACAACGTATTGAAACCTTGTTTACAAAAGTTGACCAGGTTGGGCAAATAAAAGAGGATATTGTGTTTTTCGAGCTCAAAAATATGGGCGCTATAGAACTCAAAACCAAGCTCGAAAACCTCCAAAAAAGTGTTTTGAAACGCTATTTATATGGAAACACAAGTTTCGAGGCAGACACACGGACAAACCAACTTATTGTTATGGCCCCCGCGGGTAATATTGCCTTAATTCGTCGTTTTATTGAGCGTCTCGATGTTAATATAACACCGCTAACGAAAAGTGAAGTTTTCCGCATTAAACACGGCACCAGCAAAGAAATGACCGAGTTAATTAAAAAGGTCGTGCAACAACAACAAGAAAAAGGAGAGAAAGAGCCAACTGAAGAAGTTAAGGCTGAAGGACAAACTCCCGACCAAAAAGCTAAGCTTTCTTTACGCCAACGTCAGCTCTTAGCGGGCAATGAGGCAACGAGCGAGGCGCATACGCAATTCAGCAACTATTTAAGCATCGAAGCCGATGAACGAAGCAATTCGGTTGTCGTATACGGTACACCAACCGATATTCAACAAATTGGGCAGCTCATCGGTCAGCTTGATGTTATTTTACCCCAAGTGCGTATCGAAGTTATTATCGCCGAAGTACGTTTAACGCAAGGTCAAGTAAGCGGGCTAGAGACCTTCGGATATAAGTACGATGGTAAACCAAGTACAATTACAGCAACGTCAAAAGGTAATCTCGACGGCACCGCCCTAGACCTTAAGAAATTGTCCTTAAACAAGTTTAACCTTGATCTTGTGTTAAATACGGCAAAACGAGATGACAATGTAACAATATTATCTTCTCCAACATTACTGACTACCCATAACCGCGAAGCAACCATAAAGGTAGGTGAAAGTCGGCCTTATATTTCTCATAGCGTAACAAAACTGTCCGATGCCGGTAAAAACGATCCCTCGACGACAAGCAACGAAATTAAGCAGGAAGAAGCGGGTATTGAATTGAAGGTTAAGCCCTTGATTGGACTTAACGGTGTTGTTCAGCTCGATATCACACAAGTTATTGACGACTTTTCGACACAAACTGTAACAGCCCCAGGCACCAATATGCAATTGCCCTATATTGTTAAACGTAAGATACAATCGTTTGTGACGGTTAACAGCGGAGAAGTCATCGTTTTGGCCGGCTTAAAACAAAGAGATTATCAAAACAATAACCACAAAATGTTTTTACTAGGCAGCCTTCCGGTTGTGGGAGATGCTCTCTTTACAAATAAGGCCAAACAAGAGGTGGTCAAAGAGCTTGTTGTATTTATCCGTCCTTATGCTTTAACCGATATTACAGCCGCTCAAAAAGATACTAAAGAATTGGTCCAAAATTTAACCGAGACCACACGTACCAACGTACAGCATTATATGGATAAAGGGCAATTTAAAGAGCCAAAATTAGAAGATGATAAGGCCAAAAAGAAAAATACAAAGGAAGTTAAGCCCAAAGTTAGTTCGGCTCAGCAAAAAAAACCTCACCAACACCACTCTCGCAAAACAAATAAAGCCGTAAAAACAGCTCATATGAAACAACACAAGGATTTGCAGAGAAATAAAACCCATGAGGAAACGCAGACACTGTCAAACGATAGTAAGACAAGCCATAAAACGTCAAATCGAATTGTCCATCGTGGGAACCGTAAGCAAGCTGCAGCCAACGATAGCAAATAATGGTTATGTTCAAAAAAACACATTGGGTTAAACAATCGCTAATGTTTCTAATCTTTTGTTGGTGTTCAACATATGCTAAATGTGAGCCCATAAACTCCGAAGAAACAAATGTCGCGCCAGAACCAAATTACGAACAAAATGTTCAGTCTTTAATCGAAAGAGACCCTTTTAAATTGCAATTAAAACCGGGAATAAGTTTTGACGATTTTGTAAGAGAAAATGAAGATTATGCCTTTAACGGTGTTATCGAAAAAAATCGTAATAATAGAGTTTATGATTTTAGCATTACAAACCGGTTGACAGGAAAAAGCTTTTGGCTTTCTTCAGAAGGGGCTACACAACAAAACGACCAATCCGTTCAGTTTTTTTCTTTTGATGAAAAAAATAAGACACTTATTCTACAGACCCATGAAGGATTAAAAAAAATTCCTTTAACTCGATCCCTTTATACAAGCCAAGGAGAAACAAAAGAATCGATAGAAAGCTTTCCAACCAATTATAGTGGCAATATCCCAGAAGATATAGATAACGTCGAAAGTGATGATGAAGAAGACGACGAACTTTTTAAAGCCGCCGATAAGGACGCCTTGGAAAACTATCGTAAAAAACTTGAAGCACTTAAAGATGTGTCTTCGGAAGAATAGGAATTAAGGTATGGAACTTCAAGAATATACGGTAAAAATACCGACACTGTTGGAACGACTCACAACAAAACAAAGGATTTTTTTAAATGAGCTTCCAAGACATGAACGTTTAACCTGTTTAGCCGAATATCTAGACCGCTCGGAATCGCTTGTTGGGGAAGCCTTGGCCAAAGAATGTGACCTTAAATTTATTAATCACTTTAAGCTGATAGAAAAACCAACCGAACGCATCCCTTTAAAGTTAATACACGAGTTTCAGTGCTTGCCCATTGAATCTCCGATATCGCAAAACTCATCGGGCCTACACCTTGTAACCGTTTGGATGCCGGATGCGGAAATGATACAATGGATAAAAATTTCTTGCGGTGAAGAGCCAATATGGTATCTGACTTTCCCGCAAAACGTCTCCACAACGATTATTCAAAATTTTGGTGTTGGAGCCGGTAGTTTAGATGCCAATCTTGAAGACCTAGGTGAAGTTAAGGAAGAGAACTTAGAGGTTGAAGAGGACGAAGATGCTGCAATTATTCGATTCGTAAACGAAATTATTGCAAAAGCCATCAACGATCGCGCAACCGACATACATTTTGAACCACAAAAAAACTCGCTTCAAATTCGCTACCGAATTGACGGGCAACTGGTTCCCGTAAAATTGCCCGAAAACTTGGTTAAATTTCAAGCCGCAATTATTTCAAGGCTTAAGATAATGTCGCGGCTTAATATTTCGGAAAAACGGCGCCCACAAGATGGCCGTATACGGTTCACTTCCGGTCCAATCGAGTTGGATATTCGTTTATCAACTTTACCGACACTATACGGCGAAAGCATTAGCTTACGTTTATTAAATCAGGGAAGTCGACCGCTTACGCTGGAAGATTTAGGGTTATTATCTGAAGATTTAGGCATTATTGATAAAAGCATCCGTAAGCCACATGGCATTGTTTTGGTTACAGGACCAACAGGATCGGGTAAATCAACCTCTCTCAGCGCCTTTGTCCGGCGTATTCGAACACCGGAACGTCGTATCGTGACGGTAGAAGATCCTGTAGAATATGAAATTGAAGGTGTTAACCAATCGCAAGTGCATTCTGAAATTGGGTTTTCTTTCGCCAGTGCACTTAGACATATTTTGCGTCAAGATCCCGACGTCATCATGATTGGAGAAATACGCGATAAAGAAACAGCGGATATTGCCATACGAGCTTCACTAACAGGACACTTGGTATTGAGTTCTTTGCACACAAATGACGCGGCCGGTGCACTAACGCGCCTTGTAGACATGGGCATAGAACCTTTTTTGGTTGCATCATCGGTCGAATTAATTATTGCGCAAAGACTCATTCGTCGTCTTTGCACATTCTGCGCAAAACCCGCCCAAATACCCGTACATTTGCTCAAAACCTACCTTACGCAACTGGGCATCAAAGACAGTCATATTCCGGAAACCATAAAACAAGCCCAGGGATGTGATCAATGTCGTGGATTGGGCTACAAGGATCGTATTGGAATTTTTGAGATTTTAAATATTTCGGAAGATATTCACCAAGCCATTATTCAAAAAGTTTCGGCACGAGATATTCGAGAAATTGGCCTAAAAGAAGGCATGCGAACTCTTCAAGAATCCGGTTGGGCACAGATTAAACGCGGCTTAACCACTATCGAAGAGGTACTTCATTTTGCAACCGTTGATATTGAAGAAGCCTAATATGCTAAAATTCAAGTACAGGGCCTTAGATATAAACGGTAAAACGCTTGAAGGAGAATGCGAAGCCCCAGATCGTAAGGGTGCACTTGAAATCTTATTATCGAAAAACTTAAAACCGCTTAACCTTGTTCCGGTTGCAAAACAATCTCCTTTGTTTACCAAAGAAAAGGGCAAGCAAAAGACACCAAAAACGAAGAAAAGCCAAAAATTGGCTCTGCCGTTCCTTAAGCGGTTATTACAACTCCATTCGGGAGGTATGCCAATCGGGGATACGGTAAAAATTTTACATACACGACTCCAGGATAAGGCACAAAAAGAATTGGCCGCAGGATTATGGAGAGAGCTTAGCGAAGGAGCAAGTTTGGCCGATGCATTGCGACGTCATTCAGATGTTTTTTCAGACGATATTGTTTGTCCTATCGAAGCGGCCGAAGCAACTGGGTCGCTCGGCGCTGTCCTAAAGGATGTTATTCGATTTTTAAGCGAAAGAGAAACGCTTAAGAAAAAAATTTTAGCGGGGCTCGCCTATCCTGTTTTTATATCGGTTGTTGCCATCGGTGTTGTTGGATTATTTTTATTTTTTCTTCTTCCAAGAATCGAAAGTATGCTTCATGCCCTTGGCGGGAAGATGACCCTTTCGGCAAGACTACTCATTGGTTTTTCTCATTGGCTAATCTACGGAATCCCGCTATTGGTAACATTAGCTGTTGCCGGATGGATTTTTGTTATTCAGTGGCGTACACGTTCACAAAATGGCCGGCGCCGCACCGACCAATGGGTTTTAAATCTACCATTCGTTGGAAAGATATTACGCTACTCTGAAATCTGTCGAACATCAAATTTAATGGGCACACTTCTAAGTAGCGGTGTAAATTTGACGGAGGCTATGCGTTTGACTGAAAAAAGTATAAAAAACACTTACCTACGTCAGTTTTTTCTCGAAGCTCGCTCTAAAATAAACGATGGTGTCGCTTTTTCAGCAGCTTTTCGCAAAGGCAAAGACATCTTCTTCACCGATTTGGCACTAGACATTTTAACGGTCGCGGAAAGTACCGGCACCATGCATCATGGATTAGGTGAAATTTATACATTACATAATCAGGAACTTGACGAAAACCTACGTTGGATGACAAACTTCATCACTTCTTTTGCTTTGGGCTTTGCTTTCTTCCTTGTCGGTGTGCTCGCCCTGAGCATCGTATCAAGTGTGTTGCAATTTAGCCAATCCATAAAAATTGCTTAATTTGGAGCTCAGCAATCTAAGTTTTTGAGTTTTCAGGCTTTCGTTCTCTATTTTTTTAATGCAAAAAAAGACCGTTTACTCCTAAATTAACTAGCACGAAGCGAGCACACTATTCGCAAATTTTTGTCGATAACGATCGTGCTTCTCGAATTTGTTTTTTCCAAAAAGTTTTGAAGTCCTGCTTGGAAATTAATATATCTTTCGGGGTAAAAGTATTTAAATAAGCCTTTAATTCTATCCCTACAAAAATAAGGTCGGGAAAATATTTCGCAAGCACCACTTCGATCTGTTGTAGATTAAATATTTTATCGTCGATAAAACAAATAATTTTGGGCAATTTTACATGTTTTAGCCAAGAAAGAAGGACGTTTGCTTTTTTATTCCCCCTTGCCTCACCATTAGACACTAAAATACCCTTATGCCAAACAGGATGGTAACCGTAATAGGCCGGAATTTCTTTGAAAACTATAAAGGAAGAAATATCCGGATAAGAAGCGCTAAAATCAATTGAAAAACTTTTTAACTGCCGATAACGGATCTCTTCCGTTGGCTCATCAGAGTGAAATTTTCCAACATGCGATGCGGTTAAAGCAATCGTTTTTATTTTCTTTCCCTGAAGTTCTGAAATTACAGCCGGCACACAGTCTTCTACCAAACAAGATTCACCGCTAAAGGCGGTTAAGGCCTTTAAAAGGCTTTGCTCTGTTTGGCTCAAAGGTTGAATAAGCGTTTCGTAAACATCTCTGTATTTAGCAATATTTTCTTCATGAACAGCCGGATGTTTGGGCTGGATTAGTACGTTATCGATGTCAAAAATAAACAAAATATCTTTAGCTGCATACTTGGCTAAAAGCTCAACCGATTTTGCCTGAACTTCCTTAAAACCATTCACATTCTTTATGATTTCACCGTTCAAAAAAGGCCCTAACCCCCATAAAAACACCAAAGAAACAGTTTTCATACAACGAACTATAAACATTTTCTATAAAAAGCATAAAACACCAATAAAAAAACGCAATTGACAAACTCACAATAAAAAGCTAGAAAACCCAGAGAAAAGGGAAAACGGGCAGTGAATGGGATTGATTACGCGGTTATAATTACTTATCTTGCCTTAGTTTTAATTATTGGTGGTTACCACACTTATAAAACCCACGATATTAATGCTTATGCCGTTGGTACGGGTAGAACAAGCACTTTTTCTCTTGTAGCCACGCTTTTCACAACAGCGATTGGCGCCGGAGCAACTTTTGGATTTATCGATCAGGTTAACAGATCGGGTACCGTTTATATTTTCTTATGTTTTGGTTATGCCATTTCCTCGCTATTAATTGGCCTATTGTTTACAAAAAAACTCAATGACTTTTCTGAACAATTATCGGTATCAAGCATATTAGGTAAAATTTATGGGACTCCAGCGCAAATCATTAGCGCTTTTTTGGGTATTTTATATTTGTTGGGCATTTTAAGCGTACAATTTAAAGCTCTAGGCTATTGGTTTCAATGCATTGGATCTTTTAGTTACACACAAGGTCTATTCATTGGTTCAATTATAACCATTTTATACGCTGGTTTGGGCGGAATCCGAAGTGTTACCCATACCGATGTATTTCAATTTATCCTTATTCTTATAACAGTTCCAATTATTTGTTTCTTTGCATTTCATTCCATCGGCGGACTCTCAGAATTAAAAACTATCCCTTATGAAAAATTAAACCCCCTTGCCCATCCTCATTTCTTCAACGAGTATTTGCCTTTGTTTTTTCTATTCTGTATTCCAACCTTGGGGCCTACAATGGTTCAAAGGCTCTTAATGTCTAATGGCACTCAACAGGCAAAAAAAAGTTTTGTACTATTTGGCTTATTAGAATTTCTATTTTTTATTATTTTAGGGCTTCTTGCCCTAATTATTTGTTTAAAATCTTCCGGTAGCAACAGCGAGAGGACCTTAAACATCCAATTCTCCGTACCAAAAGGAGTAAAAGGCTTGGTGATAATTGGATTTTTATCTATCTGCATGGCTGCCGCCGATTCCATCATCAATACGATTGGAATTTTGTTTTCTTGCGATCTGATAAATCCGTTAGTCAAAAACCGGCTGAACACTTACTCCCAATTAAAATTGGCTCGCTGGGCTTGTGTATTTATAGGTTTATTGGCTACATTAGCTTGCTATTATTGGGATGAGCTATTGACTTTTACCCTTTTTCGACGCATTTTTTGGACCCCTCCTTTAATGGTTCCGGTATTGGCGACTTTCCTCGGCTATCGTTCTACAACAAACCGATTTTTTAGCGCGATGGTTGTTGGTATTGTAACCTACTTTTTATGGTCTAAGCTCTTCACCCCCACAACCGGAATTAATGGGCTTTTCCCCAGCGTAATAGCCAACGCCCTTATATTTTTCGACCTAAAAAATATCCTATCACGTAGTACGCTAAAAAAAACATACCCCAACGGCTCCCCAAAAACTGATCAGCGGCTTTAAGTGCACTTTTTTGTTACCGTTCATTAGAATTCGAAACAACGCTTTTACCACCCTTCTTCACACCACCCCTAAAATTCCAATTCGAAATCTGATTAAAAAGTTATTTAGCCACAAAAGAAGTTGCCAATTTCATACGGTGTTATTTCATGGGCACTTATGGGATTTCGTTTCAAGGTATTGGGAAGCAGTAGTTCTGGTAATTGCGGGCTCTTACAAACAAACAAATCCAATTTTCTAATTGATGCCGGATTCTCGGGTAAAAAAATAAATCAGTTGTTGGCTCCTTTTGGCATTACAACAGCAGACATCAATGGTGTCTTTATCACCCACGAACATACAGACCACGTCTTGGGATTAAAAACCTTATCACGAATTCCTTCCATACGTTTTTTTGCAAACTATCAAACAGCTGAAGCTATCCAACGTAAACATTCCATTCCCATCCATTGGTCCATATTCGATACGGGAAAACCTTTTACGGTGGAGAAGTTATTTATTGAACCTTTTTTAATCCCACACGACGCATGCGAACCGGTTGGTTTTGTATTTCGGTCTAACACCAAAACACCATCGTGGGTAGACAGCATGGCTTGGCTTACCGATTTAGGCCATGTTCCCGAACCATTCAAAGAGATTGTACATGATGTTCAGCTACTGGTAATGGAATCCAACCACGATATTGAGCTATTAAAAAGCAATACTCAACGCCCATGGAGCTTAAAACAAAGGATTTTGAGTCATCTGGGACATCTTTCAAATCTCGAAACTTACAGCTTCTTAGAATCCACAAATAATTACGCTTGGAAAAAGATTTTTCTTGCACACATAAGCCGTGATTGCAACGACATAAGCTTAGTTGAAAAGATCTTTATGCCTTTGGCTCTGAAAAAAGGCTTTGCGCTTGAAATCGTAAACCCTTCTAACGTGCAATATCTGAACGCCGTAAAACTGTAAGACCTTGACGCCGTAAAACATCTTCAGCTAACTCTTTATCTTCAAGGCTCAAAATTAAACCGGTATGTCCCTTTGGGCGAATTAGAAAAGGGTAAAGATAATGAATGTTTATTTCGGCCTGAACCAATGCGCAGGTCACCATTTTCACCTGCTCTTCGCGCTCCAATTCGACGGCAATAACTTCGCTTTCATTAAAAGGAATACCCTTTTTCTTTAAAAGTACTCTCGCCGGCTCTACATAATCTACAACCATACGAACGGTAGCGGTCTCTGTATTATCAATGGCACAAAGCGCCATGACATGAATATCATTGTTTTGAAAAATACTCAAAATATCGTTTAAGCGCCCAACACGATTTGAGGCGAAGATGGAAAATTGTATTATAACTTCGCCATTTGGCTTTCGAGCTATTTTCGCTTTTTGCATAAGGCAGTCAAAGTTTACTACGCTATACCATTACCCTTGTCGAATATAAAAAACTTTTTTTCTTACCAACAAAGGAAGATTGAAATTAAAGAAAAAGATTTAAAGACTTTAAATCTTATAAACCAACCAGAATCCATGTTTTTTTAAACGCCAACAAAAAGTATTATTTTCTCGCATTTTTATATTGAAACATTTAAAATAATCACTGATTAAGGAGTGCTTATGTTAGGTGGTATTAAAAAACTTGTTCTTTTAGTTGCATTAAGCGGCTGCATTCAGCTTAATGCCGACCGTTTAGACCGTGAAATGTTAGGAAATGTTCCGTGGGATGGTATTGTTCCAGCGGAATTTCTAGAAGATTTTAAAGACGGCATACCTCCACCCGTGTATCAGGCATGCGTAAAAAATGGACGTGGCATTCAACGTTGTTTTTTAGAATTTTTATACTTTGTAGATGACGCCGTAACCCAAGGATGGCAATTGGACGAGCTATGCGGCCGTTATTGTGTTCTTTTGGGCCAATCAATAGGTATGTACGGTTATGGCCACTACGGCATGAGACACGACTACGGCATGCACCATTACGGTATGGGCCACGGCCATGTTAACGTGTGTTTTTCACCAATGTTCCCACGCTTACCGAGGGAGCAACTTGAAACGTTCGCCTGGGACGATATAATCCCGAATCACTTTTTACAAAATGCAAGGTACGGTATACTCGACGGTCTTTATCTTCATTGCATAACAAATGGACAAGGCATTCAACGTGGCTTTTTGGAATTCTTACAACTTTTAGCGGATGCGCAAAATGCTCAATCTCATGGAACTAATTTGTTAACCGCGCTTGCTCAATATAAGCACCTAACAATTACGCACTTAAGCGCAAAAACAAAACACACAGATGATACACTTTCCCGTCATTGCAGACAAATCGTATGCGTTTATTGCCCTAACTATTATGGCTATCATCATGAGTTTGGTATGGGCCACGACTACGGTTACGGCCATTACGGTATGATGCATGACTACGGATACCAACACCAGTACGGTTACCAGCATCAACCCTATGGATACCAACACCAGTACGGTTACCAGCACTAAACACGTCTTTACTTAAACGTTGGCTTCGGGGGAATAGCTTCCGAAGCCCATTTTTTGTATGAAAATTTCTTTAGTAAGATCCGACAAAAGCGACGTAAGATTCCTGTTACTTCTATCTATCTTTTTTGTTTCAGCAATTTTTCCTTCGAGACGATTTATATTCGTTTACAGCTTAGGGTTTAAAATATATTTTTTATCCCTCATTTTTTTATCTCTTGTCTTTTTTTTAAAAAACAACATTAAAGCTCACTCAACCTGGGTTACAGGTATTACAATATTATTTATTGGATTTTCGCTAAACTCTATATTTGCCGACTATCCCGTTCGTGCCACAAGCGAACTGGATATATTTTTAGCAGCATCGGCTATATCCTATTTATTCTACACTCACGTTAAGACCAACTCCATAAGAGCGTTTCGCAGCATCGGAATACTATTCTTCGCGATTACGTCCTTTAGCTTATGGGTTTATGCTGGAAGTGAACCACAATATCCTTTTGCTTATAATTGGACAAAGCTTTGGGAAAATACCTTTGGCCACCCTTTACGGTTCTTGCAAATATTAACACGAGGAAATGCAAATCGTTATCCTTTTGAATATTCAAATTTTACGGGAGTATTTGCTACGATAACTCTACCATTTATGGTAGGACTATTTTTTTACGATCTTTCAAAAAAATGGAGAATATTTTGGCTTGTTTCGTTTTTGTTCGGAATAATAGAATTAATAACAGCTGACAGCCGTGCCGCATACTTACTTGTATTGTTGGGCGCCTTTTTGGGAGCCTTACTGTATCTAACAACAAAAACAAATTTTTCTTTTCGCCAAATTCTTTTCACTGCCTGCTCTATCATTGTTCTTTCGGCCACCGTAGTTTTTTTAAACAGCGACCTTAAAAACACTTTTAATGACTTACTTAAAGGTAATATTGGAGCTATTCTTGACATCCGGTGGAACTTGACGCAAGAAGGGTGGAGGCTGTTTTTAGAAAAACCATTTGTAGGCCATGGGATAGACTACAGGGCTTCTATATTTTAAGACTTTACCCGTAAATCCTTTCCCTAGCTGGCAACTACACGCACCAACGCAATATCTCGTTGATTGGGGCTTAGTTGGTACATTCGGCTTATTAATTATAGCATTAAGCATAGGTTACATGTGGTACCGTTTGTTTTTTAAAACCTCTTCGCGTGACAAAATCTTGGCCACAGGTTGCTTTATTAGCTTTATATTATATGCGCTTTTTGTGTCCGATTGGTCATTGGATATTTTTAGCATTTGCATTTCCCTATGCTTAATTGTTTCTACTTTGTGCTTTTTGTATAAAAAACATTTTTTGCGAGCAAAACACTCCTCTTCAGTCGCAGAAACGCGGCTTTCAAGGGGCATAAAAGGTTTGGTCCTTATCCTTTTTGCACAACTTCTAACCTACTCTGTAAAAGACATTCGTGGTCGATATTTTTTCATTAAAGGAATTAATTCCACAGATCTTTCAAAAACGGAAGTACTTATTAATAAAGCCCTGGAATCCGACCCTAAAAATTACTATTATTATAACCAATTGGGCAACATATTCGCCTTACACGCTCCTTATTCAAAAACAGATCTTGAAAAAGCAATCCATTACTTTAAACATTCATTAGAAGTAAATCCCTGCCAAATATATCCACACGAAAACCTTGGCGCCCTGTATACTACAGCTCACGACTACGCGCTTGCCTACGAACACTATTATAAAGCGATATGCCTAAATCCTCGTCGTTCGCTTGCGTATATTCAGTTGGCACATATCTTATACCTAAACCATTTTTATGAATTAGGTGGTCAATGGGCAGCTTTAGCATGTTTTGCAAACCCAAAGCTGGTACAGTATGCTCCGCTAACACATTGGCTTAAAGAAAAGCCAAAAGTGCAATCTCTATTGTTTGGTCTATACCAGAAAGCTGAAACAACAAGCAATTCAAAACAGGAACATGAATTCCTTAAATGCGAAGAATTCTTTTTCAGACATTTATTGGAGGGTAACGAGTGTTTTAAATTCCAGCTTAGTTATCGAAGAACGAGAGCCGCCATTAGCAGATTGCTCATGGAGACAAACGTAAAACTCATGTCGCTACCTTACCTTCATCAGTATTTTGACTATATGTATCAAGCTTATAGTCCGTTTGCTTATCCAGAAGATATTATTTTTATGGTGCCGGAAAAAATTCGCATGCATAACATTGAAGGCCCCACGCTCAACATATATACACCGTGCCCAATTTATTTCCATCCGAAGTTAGTCGATTACGCAAAATATTTTGACTACACCTACAGCTATAATAAATCTATAATTCATGATTACCTGAAAGAAGCCTATAAAAATCCATTTCAATCGAACTGAATTTACGTCTTACTAAATATAAGTTCTTCACTAGCAACAAGTAATCGGCTAAACACTAAGGAATTATAATAATACCATTGAAACTTTATTCACAAATCCTTACAATAAGGCGTCAGTAATTTCTTTATTTTAAAAAACTTAGGTTTATTTATGCAGCTCCTCAAAACTCTTAAGCGTCTTTCAGTCTATAGCCTTTATTTTTTTGCTTTCCATACTACAAGCCTAAAAGGCGGGTTAACGGTAGTTGATTTTTTAGGACCCGATGGAGCC
>CAZDSI010000009.1:10174-13578 GCA_964508215.1 uncultured Opitutales bacterium | reverse complement strand
GTCGTGATTTTTCGAACCCCGAAACACTAAGAGCCTTTTGCGAACGCTTCCCAAAAATTGCATTCTTCAATTTTTGCCTAAAACTATCACCGGCGATTTTAGAAAGTGTTTCTTTTCAAGAAATTCAAGCCATTAATTTTGCGGGCTGTCGGCATTTGCCTTCAAACACTATAAGAGTTTTTTTAGAAAGATATAAAGAAGGCTTAAGAAATTTAACACTACCAGACAATATCGAAGACACCGCACTAATCGACCTTTGTTGTCCACAACTTTCAGCCTTTTCTTTAGAGGGTAGTTGCCACTTACCCCTACCAATACTGAGAAATTTTCTTGAGAGGCATTGCAATACCTTGGCAAGTTTAACGCTTAAAGGCATCGGAAACTTAGGTGAGTTATTGACCGACATCCATTTTCCAAAACTTACGCACCTGGATGTAACTCAATGTTCCGGAGGTACAACGGAATTTCTCCAACGTCATGCGAGCACCATAACGGTTTTAAAATTTTCCGCACTCCCTGAGTCAGGGATGGAAGAGCTTTTTTTCCCACAACTTAAGCTTCTAGACCTAAAGTATTGTGACCAACCACCCTCGGTTAACTTTTTTAATCGACATTCAAACACTTTACAAAGTATACATTTCCCTAGGACCATCGATGACGGACACCTAACAAGGCTACGTGTTACAGCATTAAAAGAAGTCAATATCCCCGAATGCCGTCACCTTGACCCAAACGCCGTCCATTGTTTTTTAGTGGCTTACTCGCCACAACTCGAAGCTTTAACAATCGGATCGTGCCCATTTGCGGATTTTAAAATTGATGCTTTAATTGCCGGAATTCACTTTCCACAACTTTCGCATGTAAATTTTGGGAATGGCATAATGTGTCACCCAGACGCTATGGCTGCGTTTTTAATACAACACGCTCCAACGCTTATAGATTTAAAGCTCCCGGTAGGACTAAACGACCCTATGTTCGAATCACTTTCGCAAGTCCCTTTCCTAAAACTAGCCAGTGTGACATTTAACGATAAGGACAAAGAAACTGTTTTCTCACGTGGGCTAAGGCATTTTTTGGACCAAAACTCAAAAAATTTAAGGTGCATTCATTTTCCTTATTGTATAACCCCCGAAGTTGTTGTGGACCTTCATATGCCAAACCTATATGCGATCACTTTTCAAAACTGTAGGAACATCCCCGAAGAAATACATAGCTTTTTGGGAAAAAATGAAACCTCAGTAAGAAATATAACTGTCTATAATGCGCAAAATGCCAACAATCTTCTAGCCAATTGCAATTTTCCGAACCTATTAACCTTAAGGGCATACCATTGTTCTTTATTCAGTCGTGGCACCTTTGTACGGCAATATCCTTATGTAACGTTACTTCACTTATAACACAGCTAAATAGGTAGCCAAAAACATATAACCTGTCCGAATATTAAAAGAAAAACGATCTTTTGACAGGCTCTAAAACGCCCGTGGATAATCTGACGCTATGATTGGTCTATGATATGACAACACCCAAGCCTTTAGTTGTTTAGATCATTAGGATATCTTTAAAATTACGAAACTTTTCTTGCGTAATACTATTATTAAAAACGAAAGAACCTATTCTTGGTCTTGAGCTTGTTTTAGCACCTCAGAGTCAATATCGTAGTTGACAAAAACATCCTTCACATCGTCAAGATCTTCAAGCTTTTCAACCAATCTTAAAACCTTGCGTGCCGTTTCCAGGTCATTGATCGGAACACTTGTGCTCGGCAGGTAAACCAATTCTTCGGACTCAACCGTAATCTTTTTATCCAAGAAAGCTTTTGATAAATTGTAGTAATCATTCACATGACATAGCACTTCAAAGTGGTCGCTATGAGTCTTAACATCTTCAGCACCGTTATTAAGCGCTAAATCTAATAAAGTGTCTTCTTGAATCTTATCAAGAGCAATTAAAAACTGTCCCTTGCGCTGGAACACAAAAGCTAAGGCTCCCGCACCGGCAAGGTTTCCACCCGACTTTGTAAACGTGCTGCGAACATCGGATGCCGTACGATTTTTATTGTCGGTCGTCACTTCAACGATGATACCTACACCTCCTGGACCATATCCTTCATAGGTAAGCTCTTCAATTGTATCGCTTGGCAATTCACCGGTACCCTTCTTTATGGCTTTTTGGATATTTTCTCCAGGCATATTGGCCGTTTTTGCCTTTAGGATAAGCATGCGCAACTGGGGGTTGAAATCTGGATTTCCTCCAGCCCGTTTGGCAGCCAATGTTAGTTCTTTACCAATAAGACTGAAAATTTTTCCACGTTTAGCATCGATGACGGCTTTATGACGCTTGATCGTTGACCACTTACTATGCCCCGACATACTATTTTTTTGTTATTTTCTTACGAGATTTTCCACTTACTACACCCTCATTTGCAAGAGCGGCATCTGCGGTTTTGGAAGTTAAAACTTGTTGTACAATCGTCAGCACATTTTGGACTGTCCAATACAACACCAAGGCGGCTGGAAAATTGTAGCAGAATATTAGAAATATAAATGGCATCCACTGCAACATTTTTTGTTGCGCATTATCGGTTGTTGGCGTAGGCGTTAAACGCATCTGAAAGAACATCGTGACGCCCATTAAAAGTGGCAATATATTTATAGGGAAAGATCCCAGATGTGCAACGGTATCGGGGATGGATAAATCCTTGATCCATAAAAAGTTCTGAAAACGCATTTCTGAAGACGTACGAAGCATAACGTATAAGCCGATAAAAATAGGCAACTGAACTAATAACGGTAGACAGCCCATCGCCGGATTTACCTTATGCTCCTTAAAAAGCCTCATTGTCTCGCTTTGCAACTTTTGTGGGTTGCTTTTATATTTTTCACGAAGCTCTTGCATCTGTTTTTGAATAGCGCTCATACGCTTTGCCGAACGCACCTGTGCACCGGTTAAAGGCCACATCAAAAGCTTAATCAAAACGGTAAGCAATATAATCGTCCAACCCCAATTCGAAATAAAGTGGTGTATTCCCAGCATCGCCAGCAATAGAATCTTACTTACCGATCCAAAAAAACCAAATTCCATAACCAAATCTTGATCCTTGCCCATTCGGTTTAGCAAAAGAAAGTCTTTAGGACCAACATAATATTGCATACTGAAAATATTTTCGGAAACATTACGACAAGTAAATCCCAGCAAACCATTAATCGCTTCTTTGAAAGCCTTTGATGGCTTATCTGGAGAAATTTTTAACGGTTGTGCAAAAAAGGTACTAGCGGGCTCGTTGGGAGTTAAAATAGCCGTAAAGAATTGATTTTTGACGGAACCCCATTGAATAAATCCAGGCTCTTGATATACGAATGGACGTGCTTCCTTTTTACCCATGCCCAAAAACCCATTGCTGGCCG
>CAZDSI010000009.1:7368-10148 GCA_964508215.1 uncultured Opitutales bacterium | reverse complement strand
CTGGCCGCGAAATCACGCGTTTTAATAAACTCAGCTTTTTTGCCATTGTATTGCCCAAAATTCAAATATTCACCATAGTTATCTCCGGGGGTTGCCGGAAATGTACCCAAGTTAAAAAACAAGGTTTTTATTGGCAATTTCTTAGATCTGATCAATGTTTCATGATGGACAAGATAGGGATTTTTATCGGCGTTGGTTGCCAACTGGTAACCTCGAATAATTTCCGTACCTTCGTTGTCTCTGTAGGAAAACTGCACAAAGTTTTCGGTCTTTTGCACGACCGTATATCCATAGACCAAAGAATTTAAAGGCTCGTTCAAAGCTAAACCAAGCGCTGGCAATGCACTTTCTTGGTTGAATACATAAGGCAAGCTTTTGCCACTTTCGGCTGGATAATTTTTTAGCTCTATTGCACGTATAGCCCCCCCATGAGTAGTAAAAGAAATACGAACAACATCATTCTCTAACAACACGGTCTGTTCAGGCGTCAAAATCGCTTCAGGCTCTATCGCTTTTAGCGGCGAAGCTTGTTCTGTAACATTATTTTTCGCCAACATTGGAGCCGTGGCTATATTTGAAGCCACAGGGTTTGTTTGTTGCTTAACAAGTTGATCCTGCGCTACTTTGCCTTGCTGGCGCATTAGAACCATGGCCGCAGCTAAGCATAGCATACCGAGTATAAAATTCTTTTTATCCATAATTAATTAAGGTACATTGTCAATTCCACCCGGATGCCAAGGATGGCAACGCGAGAGGCGTTTTAAGGTTAACAAGATCGCTTTAAAAGGTGGATGCTTTTGAAAACTTTCTCGTGCATATTGCGAACACGAAGGATAAAAGCGACATTTTGTTGTGATTCCGAAAAGTAAACTCAGAGCTGGCGACAAAAAAATCTGATAAACATCCAACAGTTTTACACAACACAACGAGATCCATTGATTTATTGTGTTCAACTCTTTATTAAGCTTTATCACTGGTTTTCAATGTTATAGCCGCTTCAATTACGCCGGTTAGGGTTTTAAACAATTCGCCATAAGCGGCTGAAACCCAAATGGAACTTTTGACCTGCACAACAAGGTCCATACCCAAAGGAATGTTTTCCTGTTGATGACGAAACCATTCACGCACATATCGTTTTACATGATTTCGCTGAAAAGCTTTCCCACAGCGTTTTGGAACAACAACACCAATACGTTTTGAAAATACGTTTGGATTTAGTAATGTGTATACTCTTAGACCACATCTTTCCGCGTATTTTCCATAACGGTAAAGTTTCTGGAATTCGCTTGTTTTGCGTAATCTTTGTTCGCGCTTAAAGGTTTTATTCACTCAACTTGTAACGACCCTTGCGACGACGTGCAGCCAAGACCTTACGACCACCTCTTGTTGTGTTACGAGCTCTGAAGCCACACTTACGAATCCTTTTAACTTTTGAAGGAGAATATGTAGGTTGCATAGGCTTTTAGATTTTAGAAAAAGCTCATGGGGTCAACAAAAAAGTTTGTTATTGCACGAGTTGGTACTGTTTTAACTTATTACTCAACGTTCGTGTACTTATTTTTAGCAGCGAAGCTGCCTTTGTACGATTTCCTTTCGTCGAGCTTAAAACCTGTAAAATATGTTCTTTTTCAATATCTTCTAGAGTTTTAGGTGTCTCGGTGGCAACAGGCTTTTCGACTCCACAAGCCGGCATTTCGGGTTGCGGTGAAGCTATAATTGTCGTACTTGGCCTTGAAGTATTAAAATTAAATACTTTCTGTCTTAAAAGACCTAAAGCAGCAGCATCGACTTTTTGATCTGGATTAGAAAGAATAACGGCTCGTTCAATGGTATTTTGGAGTTCCCGTACATTACCTGGCCAATTATGGTTCAGTAGTGCGTCAACCGATTCTTGAGAAAATCCATTTAAATTAATTCCGTGTTTACGGCTGTAACGTTTCAAAAAAGCATCTGCAAGATCTAAAATATCTTCTCTTCGTTCACGGAGTGGCGGTATATCGATAGGAAAAACATTTAGGCGATAGTAAAGGTCTTCACGAAATTCACCACGTTCAACAGCCTTATGGAGGTTTCGGTTCGTGGACGCCAATACGCGCACGTTAACTTTTAAGGTTTTGGCACCACCTACACGTTCAAATTCTTTTTCTTGCAATACTCGAAGGAGTTTTGCTTGAAGATGAGGTGAAATTTCGGCAATTTCATCCAACAATATGGTTCCATTATTGGCCAATTCAAAACGACCAATGCGCCTTTGTACGGCACCGGTAAAGGAGCCCTTTTCGTGTCCAAAAAATTCGCTTTCCGTCAGGTTTTCCGCAATGGCCGCACAATTAACTGTAATATAAGGGCGATTGGCCAAAGGACTTAAACGATGCAATTCATGTGCCACCAATTCCTTACCGGTACCATTTTCGCCGGTAATAAGAACCGTAGCTTCGGTAGCGGCTACTTTTTTTATAAGCTGTTTGAGCTTTTGCATCGATGGGCTTGATCCAATTAGCTCCTGTGACACTTCGCTTTCGTTACGCGAAAAATATTGGTTAACCTTTACGAGGTGGTTGTAAGACTCGGCTTTTTTTAGGATGACTTCGATTTCTTGAAAGGAGAAAGGTTTAATAATATAATCAAAGGCACCCATTTTCATGCATTCGACGGCCGACTCAATGGACCCATAGCCGGTAATAACAACCGCAAGAGGCTTTTCAACATTTTCGGGTAATTGCGAAAAACGTTTTAGTAATTTTGTTCCATCTCCATCGGGGAGCCGTACATCTAAGAAT
>CAZDSI010000009.1:271-7351 GCA_964508215.1 uncultured Opitutales bacterium | reverse complement strand
ATCGGTCTCCAATAAGCTTTCAGCTTCGGCTATGGTTGAGGCCGTCGCGACCGTGTACCGATAGCTGCGCAAAAGCTCTTCCAAACTTTTGCGAATAACCAATTCATCGTCCAACACAATTACCTTATCAAACTGCATCTTATCTTGCCCCTCTTAGGTAAGATTAAGGAGATTTGGGAAGAAAAACAATTAAAAAGTTGGGGAAAGGGAGGGACTCTTCGGTAAGCCAGGAGCACAAGTGACTCAGTCCATTGACCAGAAAATGCTTCACATTTTATGTTTCGGCGCGATGTGCCGAAACATAAAAGATTTGTTTTTCTTGGGGAAGATTCGGAAGCTCTTTCTTTTCGCGTAAAAAGAAAGGACCTTCCGATTCATTAAAAGTTCTTTGATGGGTGTATTTTAAAATGCGAAGCATTTTTTAGCTTGTTCTTCACGAAAATATTGTTTCATTTAAATCTTATTGGGGCCGTAGCTCAGTTGGAAGAGCGTGTCGTTCGCAATGACAAGGTCGTCGGTTCGATCCCGATCGGCTCCACCATAAAGAAGAGTTATTGATAGGTTAAGATATTCAAAAACAATCTGGATTTTGGCCGGCAAAAAGATTTCGTTAATGCCTTCAAGGCTTTGGCCACCGCTTTGATATTTTTAGTGCTTTAGCCATATAAAACGCTCGCGGTTAAATGTACATGTTTGAATCAAGATAATGTACAGGGTTTTGGCCGGCAAAAAACAATATTTTTTATTAGTACGCGTCTACAGAAGCTTAAACAATCGTAAAATTTACCACGTTAGGTCTTTATCAAACCAGAAGGAAAATAACTACTCTATTGGAACCGTTAAACCCGTCAAAAAATTCTTCGGTTTTTTTTAAATCACCAGTCTATCCAAATTATGTAACAAAAAAAGCACGCAAGGCTTGCGTGCTTTTTTGTATTAAAAATTTATGAAACTAAATTACTTAATGTCTTCCGCCTGTTGGTTTTCTGGCTTTTGTGTATTCTTGCCTTCTTCTAAAGCCTTATTCATTTCGGCAGCATGTGGAACTGCGGGTGTTTCGGTACTTTTTTGAATTTCCAAAAGCTCAATATCAAACACCAGTACCGATCCTGGAGGAATCATGGGTATATCGTGCTCACCGTAAGCAAGCCCTGCAGGAATATAAAGTTTAACTTTGCCGCCTTTGCCAATCAACTGTAAGCCTTCTTTAAGCCCTGGGACGACACCCTGCAATGGGAAAGTTACCGGTGTGTTCTTAGACTGATCAAATATTTTACCATCAATTAATTTACCAATATAATTGATTTTTACACTATCGTTTTCGGTTGGTTTTTCCTTCTCATTACCAATAGCCAAAATTTCGTAATGTAATCCTGTCGAACTCTTTTTAACATTAGTATTCTCTTTTAGCAATTTTGCCAAGAAGTCTTCACCGGCTTTTTTGTTCTTTGCAGACATTTCTTTTACTTCCGCCTCACGAACTTTCGCGTATGCTTCTGATTTTTCTTGTAAAAAGCTTTGGAGGTCGGCCATCACTTCGCTAATTGAAACCGGAGATTCTTGACCTTTAACCGCAAGACGTAAACCTTCAACAAAAAATTCGAGTTCTTTTTCGCTTAATCCCAAAGCTTTAATTCCGGTTTGCATTCCCATGGTCCAACCAAACGCCGTTAAAAGGTTCTTCTTTTGTTCATCGGTATACGTTTTCTTTTGCACACCAGTTTTTGGTTGAGCCATTTCTTTAGAAGCTGACTCAGCGTTTAGTCCATTGATTAAGGTTACCTCTGCAAGGCAAAGCAGCCAAGCACATGTTAAAATCTTATTCAGTTTCATAATCTTAAGAGTTACAAAAATTTTATAGTGGTCAATATAAATATTTAACCATTTCTGTTGGGATGTATAGTATTTTCTTACCTTCGCAGTATTTCCCTGAAAAAACGGAGGCTAAATCAAAACACTCAGCGCCAGTGTTAAAAAGATCCCCACCGGTCCAATAAAAAATTCCACCGTTTTTTACCTTACGATTAACATTCTTCATAACAAGTTTTGAAAACTTTTCAAAATCCATTACAGCACGTCCAATAACCGCATCATAGGACTCCTCGAGCATTTCCACACGCACTTGAATAGTTTCAACATTAAGTAAACCTAGAGCCGCAACGATCTGCTTAAGAGCCTTTATTTTTTTCCCAATTGAATCAATCAATGTAAATCTTGTTTTGGGATAAAGAATGGCCAAGGGTATTCCGGGGATACCCGCGCCACTACCAACGTCTAGCACCGAATCAAAATCCTGCCAACATTTCCATTTTGTAACGGCCAAAACGGGCAGCAAGTGGTGTACATCAAAAGAATCTATATCTTTTCTGGAAACAAGATTAATACGCGTATTCCAGTCTCGAACCAATGCCGCATAAGTGTTTAGCCTATAAATAGCGTCTTCGGGCAAACTAAGATAGGGTCTAATGACATCCATTTTTATTAACGAGATTTAGCCCAATGCTGTCTTCCTTCAATAACAATACCTTTAATAGCACTTAAGTTCTCAAGTAAAAACATTTCATAGGGCGCAAACAGTCTTTTTAAAAAAATCTCTTTACCTTCTTTTACAACCTGCCTTAAAGCGATTGATTTTTTATCCAACACCGTAAAAACAATACAACCATCTTCAAGTGAAGAGTTTGGATTATCACGAACCTCAGTATCAACCAAAAGCAAACTCTTACGACCAAAAAAGACTTCCATCGAAGGTTGGGTCCAAACGGCAAAAGAGCCTCTTACGAATGGTTTTTCTGTTTTTACCCATTCGGTTGTGTGATTATTTGCAATAGCCTCAATGCTTGGGAAAGCTTCAAGCCAATTTTCAACCTGTTCCCATGATAAGATCGGCAAATCTTGCCCCCTTTTTACAGAACCAATATGGCTTGTAATCAAGGGCTCTACTCCCAACAATTGTTCAATCGTTACTTTGAAAAATTGTGCTATAGCGGTTAGCGTACTAATTCGTGGGTCATTCGTTTGGCCCGACAGCAAACGATTTATCGTAGTCTGCGGCAAATTTACTCCTCTACACAAATCTGCCTCGCTTAAGTTGTTCTCCTCCATCAGCTTGCGTACGGTTTTGCCGATCGAAAAAGTGACTGGATCAACAACCTGTAACCCTAGCTCTTCTTCTTTAACCATGTTAGAAAAAACATTTTTAGTGGTTAAAAGGAGTATGTAAAGTAATTTTTGTTGGGTTAAAGGGTACTTTTATGCAAAAAACGTTAATTTTTTACAAAAAAAACATTTTTTGGTTGATTTTTACAAAAAAATCATCAAATTCAACTATTAACAATTAATTTGTGTGTAAGTCGTAGGGAGTTCATGACAGTATGCAAGGTGTTCGTTTATACAGCAAGAAGGTGTCCTACGATAATGTGCACGGTTCGCTGGCTTATACCAGCGCCCGTGCACTTTTTCTTTCCTCTCAAAGCATGCTCCTAAACGGACAGACGCATTCTCGGGCCTTTATTTTTTCACGCTGGTACTTGGGCCGATACTTTTATGAGATGCGTCATATTTGGAATGAGAAGACAAAAGGTCATGAATGGTTAAGTCGTTTTTGGCCCGAAACAAATGAAGCGTACATTCGTTTTTGGGTACAATTTTACCTTACCCACAATGAAGAAAACCTAGAGAGCTTGTCGCCAGAAGCCTTAAAAACTTCCTTTGTGGACAACATGAGCCTGGACGAAAGTGTTTCTTATTCCCTTTCCTCGCACACAACCGCCGTTGAAAAAGCACGTGCGAGCCATACGTTAAAACAACTTTTCTGCCGTATAATTGAATTTTTTTCGTTCTACAAGGCTCGATAAAAAAATAATCCTCTGACGGCCAAGAAACTGTCTTACTTTTCTGGAAAAGCGTAACTTTTGGGTAAATTAAAAAGCGTTAAAATAACCTTAAAAGCCAGATTTTAAAAGATAAAAGATCCATATTGGGAGTTTTATCGTTTTCTTGATATTCCACAAAAAACAACCCCTCCGCACATTTTTAATCGTAACATAGGCCCCAAACCGCCATCATAAGGCAATATGTTATCGTTACTCGTTTTAGCCGAAAATTAGCTTTATATTTTACTCAATACCTAAAACAATCTTTTAATCCGACAGAACCAATTAATTTATTGGCCTCCCTTTTCTCACTCTCTTCACAGGCAAAATTACTTCAAGGCCTCTAAAAGCCCTAAAATATTTTTCTGCAATACTTGTTCTTCTTGCGAAAGTGTCTTCAATTCCTGCAAACAATCACGCGCTTGAATCAGTAAAGGAACAACTTCTCCGGGCTTTCCATTACGCCAAAAACATTCCGCAGCACAAAAATACAACTCTGGATCTTTAAAAGAAGGCAACAAGGCCTCGTAAACGACCATAGCCGACGCCACACCATGAATTTTTTCTTCAAGTACAGCAAGAAAGATATAAGGCTTTAAATAAAAAGGGTACAATGAGGCTATAAAAAAATATAACATCTGTGCCTTACGCCATTGAGCCTGTTGAAAAGCTTCATAAGCATGACTCATAAGATCTGCAAAAAAGGCTGTATTTTCGTACATTTCTTTAATAATAAATGCAGGAATAAGCCCATCTTTAGGTTCTTGTAGAAAACTCAAGATACCCCGCCATTTGTCCATACCCCTCTCAGAGTTCAAAACAGAATACACCTCACCAAACATGGTTGAGCTCTTTTCGAGGTTATTTTCAATAATTCGACCTACATCTTTGATGGAAGCTTCGATTTCAACGCTCGTCTTTGAGCTTAATTTTTTTTGCTCAATAAGTGATACAATCGCTATTGCATCGATAATCGTCTTGCGTAGGGATGTGTTTGTACTTTTAGAAAGTAATTTATTCATTTTCAGAAGACATTCTTTGCGTTAATTTTTGGAAAACCGGAAGTGCCGCTGCATTTATTGGCAAACCACGTTGCAAACCTTCAGGAAGGTCCGGCAGCTGAGATATCTTACGCGATTTTTTAGGCGTTTTGGCTGTCTTGGTTGGCGTACTTTGCGACACATCCCCGTCACCCTCTAAAAGAGTTTCGCGAGAAAAATGTTCGAGAGTCTGTAAGGATGCTGGATGTAATCGTGGTTCCTCGGAATGAAACTGCCGTCTAAACACTTGACGACCTGCCACCGAACAAAGTCCTAAAGACGAAGCTGCAGCCGCCGAAGGGCCTAACGCCATCGGGGCAACCGTCATTCCTCCGGCCAAAGAATTGGCAAGCCCCATTGAAAGAGTTTTAAGCGTGGCAATCAAAATTGTTCTACCCCATTGCGGATTTTGTGGATTTTGCTTTTGAACCTCCTCTAGTAAATTGGTAGAAAAAGAAGTGGCCAACGAAATACCCAAAATCACACCTCCAGCAATCATAAGAGGCACACCAACCGAACTTCCGGCACCTGTACAACAAGAAAGGATACCAAGAACCAAAAGACCAGCCCCAGCAACCTGACCAATTGTAGCCATTTTTTGAGGATTATGATTTGATAGTACAGACGTCATTCCAGTATTAAACATTCCTTGAACGGCCGTACCGTTAACGCCTTGACTTACAGCAGGCACCGTGCTCGATGATACTCCTACCGTAGAGGGGCTACCTCCTAAATGAACAGGATTGAAAGACATATTGTATATTTTATAAATAAATTTTAAATTTCACAAGTTAATTTGAAATATTAAATTAAGCTTATGGTGTACGCACTTAGAGTGACATTTTCTGGCAATGTACAGGGTGTTGGATTTCGTTATACAGCTTACCAATTGGCAAAGCGTTTTTCTATTACCGGAACCGTTGAAAACCTGCCCAATGGCTGTGTATCTTTATATATTGAAAGCCTCGATCAAAACGAAGTAAATCGCTACCTGCAGGAGCTCAAAACCATACTTAAAGAGTTTATCGAGAATTATACAACAGAAGAAATAACCAAAAACGAAAGGGTTTATCCCGATTTTCAAATTACTGGGTAATACATCGATCATAGATCAGTTAGTTTCTTATTTTAAGCGATAGCATTTCTTTGCCTTTAGGCTGAGCCACTCAAAGCTCATTTGCAGTTTTTAAATCCTTGCTTTTAGATTAATCGCTAAACATCATTGCTAGCTTTTCGCTCTAAGCATTTTTGGCACTAAATTTTAAAGCTTGGTAACAAAAAAATTATTTGCTCAAGCTTAAAAATTTTAGTAGTCTAGCCTAGTGCTTGCCGCTTCAAGTTTTCCCCTCATTTTAGCCATCGCCGCTAACTTTTTCTCATTTCCAGCAATCATGCGCTCTGTTGTATTCTTATGCCGTATATACATTGCCCTATATTGAGGATTGGAAGCTGTTTTGATTTTAACATCCAAGGTACGCAATCTTGCTTCACACTTTGCATTAAAAGCTTTTAACTTGCTTGTGGCCGAATCGAGCCCAAAAATAGCCTTCTTAACATCGGACTGTGCCTTTAGCGCATGCTCAAATGATGGCGTTGCTCGAGTTGTCACTGTTCTTGGCTTTGAATCCTGCGTAGCTTGAGCAAGACTCTTCTGCCCAACAAGCTTTCGCAAAAAATTAGAAATAGACCCCAAAGAAATTTTGTGACCCTGAAAAAAAGTCGTTATTTTTTGGAAGTCTATTTTCGCAAGTTGCGAAGCAATAAAGCCACCGATTCTTGTCATGACAGGGTTTGTTGAGCAATTTTCATACCTTTTATAGAAACTCTGCCGCTAAATACCAGAAAAGTGAGTTTGCCGCTTACAAAAAATCTTTCGCATCGACAAATTTACCCCTGCAAAACAGCTACATCTGTTTTACCAACCAACTTAAATAAATTTTGGTAAGCACTTTTCCGGAAGTTGTAAAAAAAACGAAAAAACCTTTTCTAAAAAGCGATCATAGCCTTCCGAATTCAACAAAATCATCCTTTTAATTCAGCTTAAAAAGGACCCATCGCTACGATAATTAAAATTTTAGTTTTTTTGCCGTCGAAAAACTTGACAATACCTCAAAAAAGCTCATCTCTTTTTAATATTAAAAATATAAAAGTGCGAGCGTAGCTCA
>CAZDSI010000009.1:0-255 GCA_964508215.1 uncultured Opitutales bacterium | reverse complement strand
GTTGGTAGAGCACCACCTTGCCAAGGTGGACGTCGAGGGTTCAAATCCCTTCGCTCGCTCCAGGTTGGTTCACAATTAACATTGCATTCAGAAGTGAGATATAGAAGCACTAACCACGGGGCGAGGGGCCTATGGAAGTTAAAGAAGCTATAATTCAGGTCCACGAATTATCCAAATATTATCACGAAGTTCCAGTCCTTAAGGAAATAAGTGTATCCATCGAAGTAGGTGATTTGGCTTCAATGATTGGCCCTT
>CAZDSI010000008.1:38417-38672 GCA_964508215.1 uncultured Opitutales bacterium | reverse complement strand
AGCTTAGAAGAAATTCTGATTAGCTATGGAGCATCGAACCAAAATTATGAGGATCTTGAGGTTTGCTCCGCCGATATTTTAACACAAGTTGCATCAAATATTGTTACGGCACCTCATCATGGCTATTATGTTTGTTTTGTTATTTGCGATTTAACCCGGGACTCAAAAGTTATAGGTTTTTTACAGCTTGATCTTTATAGCCTTGCAGTCATTACTTCTAATTTAGAGCAATTTTTTTTACCGGAAATCAATAAA
>CAZDSI010000008.1:29837-38407 GCA_964508215.1 uncultured Opitutales bacterium | reverse complement strand
CTTGGGCCTGATTTACGGTTAACGGCAAATACTGTGCGCGATATTTCTTTATCACGTTTGAAGCAATATCTTGAAGCTCTAGATGGTAAACAGGTTCTTGGGGAATGCCAAAAAATATTTAATTCCCTAGGTTTGGTAGATGTTTGGTTAAGTCGACAGAAATTCGTATTAGAGGCCTTTAAATCTTATAAAATGTTTTATAAGAAAGGTAAAGACTCCGATGTCATTGCAAATTTGTCTTATATTATTTTACCCGATTATCACAAGCGAGGGATTATGTCCAATGTCATTAAGAGCTGTGCAGCATACTTGTGTGAGGTAAAAGAATTAAGTGTATTCAAATGGCTTGTTGGGGATCGTATCGCTTGTGAAAATACAGCTTCAATTAATCTACTAAAAGGAATTGGATTTGAAACCTGTGCTATTTTTGATGTTTATTACACGGAAGCTTATAAAACTCGTAGACATCCTAATGGAAACTTTAAAGAAACCTGTCAGGCCCTCGTATTGCCTCTGCAGAAATGAAAATTAAAATTTTTTCAAGCGACCTCTTAGGCTAACAAAAGATCTGCAACTTTGCTAACTTAAAAAACTTCTCCAAAAGAAGATAGACTTTTCTTCAAAAGATGACAAAATTTCCTACAGCGTTTTACGTGTATGACCCTTGCTCAATTTGTAAATTGTGTTTGCCGTTATCTTGAAATACCTTCGTTAACACCGGCACCGTCGACGAATTTATACTCAGTGGTTATTGATCAGAAATGGGATCTAACCTTCTATCTGAGGCAAAAATTTATTTACATTTCGGGTAAACTGGGTGACCCTGTATTTAAAAAGGATGGTAAGGATAACTCCTTACTACAAAAGCTGCTGCAGTTTAATTTGAAAAGGTTAGCGGAAACGGATGAAATATTAAGTTTTGACGAAAAAAGTAATCAGCTCATTTTAAGAAAGGCTATAAATACATCGGAACTTTCCGAGCATAATGCCATTGAATACTTCGAGGATTTTTTAAATACACTGGAAATTTGGCACAAACTATTTTTTTCTCCCGGCGTTTCGGCAATGTCGGGTGGTAATGGAATTCCTTTTCAGGGAATACGGCTTTAAGCAAATGCTGCATAAAAGATTTTATCGTTTCGGGTGGCTTAGTTGTATTTTCTGGGTCTTCTTGATAATCGGTGTTAAGGGCACAGAAATGCTCTATTCCCCAGAATTAGAGATTGCTCCTCAATCGGGAAAGCAAACTTCTGTAAACATTGTTAATGGTCAAAATGCAGCCTTAAAGATGCCCAAAATAAACAATGGGAAGGACCACCAATTTTGGCCTTCATCCATCGTTTATCATTTTTCATTTGGTGAAAAAATTCCCAACACCATTAAGGATTTTTGCAGCATGCAAGATATCCATGTGGTCTTGAGCGAAAAAGTGGAAAAAATCGAGGAAAAAGCTAATCGTGTTTTTCGCGATATGTATCCTGTAGATGTATGGGAACAACTTACAAAAACCTATGGATTGCTGTGGTTTTATGATGGTTCCGTATTGTACGTTTATTTGGGTACCGAGATTGAAACAAAAGTTTTACATATTCATCCTGAGCAAACCGATTCGCTTGTTCAGCTAGTTGATCAACTCGGTTTTTACAGTTCACGACTTTCTTTAAAAGCCGTAAGGGAAGCAGGTATCGTTATCGCGAGTGGTCCACCAAAGTTCATGTCTCTTTTGGAGGATATGGCGAAAAACATGCGTTTCTCAAAACAAACTTTACCCGAAGATCTCTGTATACGTGTTTTTCAACTTAAACACGCATGGGCTATCGATAAGAAAGTGGGAGAACTTTCCATCCCGGGAGTAACAGCACTTTTAAATAATATTTTGGGCACTCCGCAACAAGGGCAAGATGTGTCAACGTCAAGCGCTCCTATCGACTCTAGGCTTTCGCATAAGTCCGAAGCGCTAAAAGGAATTTTAAAGCAAAAAGAAGAGGCGTTGGCGGCTGCCGCAACCACAGCAAATGAAAAACCACAGGAAGAAAAACCTGAAGAAGAAACAAAGAAAGATGTTTTACCGCGAGGCGGGATTATCATTACCGATAGTCGGCAAAATGCTATTATTGTGAAGGACTCAAAACAGAATATGCACCTTTACGAAGAAGTTATTGCAAAGCTTGACGTACCATTAGAACTTATCGAAATTAAGGCGGCTATTGTTGAGGTCGATAACGGTATTGGGTTGAGTATGGGCACAAATTCCTTAACTTTTCAAAATAAGGCTGGTACACGTACGATCGATATAAATCCAATTGGTACTGGAGAAAAGGCCTCAACTACTAAGGATAATTGGACAATAAATGCAAATCTTAAGGGCATTGTTAACGGTGCTAACTTTATTGCCGCCATTAAGTACCTAGAGGGTAATAATTCGGCAAAAGTGTTATCGCGTCCTTCAGTGATTACCATGGATAACCTTGAGGCCGTTATGAGCCGGAATGTAACTTACTATGAATCGGTTACGGGCAACAGAACAGCGGATCTTTACCCGATAACTTCTGGTACGACACTAAAGGTTACGCCACATGTGATACGTTATGGGGCTGGAAAGCCTCAAATCCAATTACTACTCGATATTAAAGACGGTACTGTAACTCCAAAGGGTGGTGATTCTGATACATCTTCTTCGTCATCCAATGTAAATGACTCTTCGATCATTACCCAAGCTGTAGTGTTTGAAGGACAAAGTGTTCTTGTGGGTGGTTATTTTAAAGAAAGCAATACACACCAGGAATCTGGAATCCCATTTCTTAAGGATATACCAATCTTAGGAAATGCATTTCGTTCCAAGGTTAAAAACAAAAATGTTGCCGAGCGCCTATTTTTAATTACACCAACGATTGTTCGTTTGTCGGCGAGTGACGTTGATAATTATAAGGATTATTTCCAGGCGGTTGAGAGTGGTCATTCAGTCCTCGATAATGCACACGTAAATTATAGTACGGGTAGGGCACCGTAATACTTACTCAAAGAACAAAAAGTAAAACCGGAAACCGTTTCTTCTCGCGCCAGGGACAACCAAAATTAAAGATTCGTTTTTCTTGAGGGACGTTTGGAAACCGTTTTTACGTAAAAAGAAAAGGTTTACGCATAATCCATGGACTTAGTCCCTGATGCTTTTTGCTTGCCATTAAAAGATTAAAAAATTTTCTTTAAAAATATGATTTTGCCACCCGATTTACGTTCACAGATTGAGACCTTATTGGCCAAGGCTGGCCACTTATGGAGGTTTCTTTGAAATCGATAAAAAACGTTTAGAAGTACAGCGGCTCGAAGAACAGATGGCTCTACCCGATTTTTGGAATTTTCGGGAGAAGGCTCAAGAAGTTTTAACCAATGCAAAGCAGCTAAAAAAGATATTGGCGGATGCCGACGCGTTAAAAAAAGAACTTGATGACTTGAAAGCACTTCAAGGCATCTGTGAAGAGGCCGATAATAGCGAAGGACAAGTTTGGATAAGCGAGCTTGAAGCGTTTACCGCCAAATTACAGAAGCGTATTGATGCGTTGGAATTGCAGGCGTTTTTATCGGGACCTATGGATCGCAATAACGCTATTATAACGATTCATGCAGGCGCTGGTGGAACAGAAGCTTGCGACTGGGCACATATGGTTTTGCGTATGTATTTGCGTTGGGCCGAGAAATCAGGTTTTACAACCGAGTTACAAAGCTTACAAGAAGGTGACGAAGCGGGTATTAGTCGGGCGACTTTTCGAGTTAGCGGTTTGAATGCTTACGGTTATGCAAAAGCCGAGCGTGGTGTACATCGGTTAGTGCGTATTAGTCCCTTTGATGCCAACAAAAAACGTCATACGTCTTTTTGTTCGGTGGATGTGATTGCCGAACTTGAGGAAGACGCAGATGTGGAAGTTGAAGAAAAGGACTTGCGTATTGATACCTATCGATCCAGTGGCAAAGGTGGACAGCACGTAAACAAAACCGAATCGGCGGTGCGTATTACTCATATTCCAACGGGCATTGTGGTGACCTGCCAAACCGAAAGATCGCAGATCAAGAATCGCGCCAGCGCCATGAAAATACTTAAATCAAGGCTTTACGAAAAGATACAAGATGAAAAGCGGTCCGAAATGGAACGGTTTTATGGCGAAAAAGGTGAAATCGGTTGGGGCTATCAGATTCGCAGCTATGTTTTTCAGCCCTACCAAATGGTAAAAGACTTAAGAACCGGTGCTGAAACAAGTAATCTACAAGCCGTTATGGATGGGGATATAGACCTTTTTATACAGGCCTGGTTAAGAGCAGGTTGTCCAAGAACACGAAGCAAGATGATAGAAGATAATGATTAGTAGTTCCGTACATGGGATTGGAATTGACGGTATTGAAATCGAGCGAATTCGTAGGGCTGTCTTAAGGCACGGAGATATTTTCTTTAATCGAGTTTATACACCGGAAGAAATTCGCTATTGCCTAGAGAAAAAAAACCATTACCCCTCTTTGGCGGTTCGTTTTGCCGCCAAAGAGGCTATTGCCAAAGCCTTTGGTGTTGGAATAGGGGCCTTTTTGGGATGGAAGTCTATGAAAATTTTTACCAACGATAAGGGTGCACCAAGTGTGGAATTGGATAGTAAAGCACAGCATTTATTGAAAAAGTTTAAGGCTCAAAAAGTCCTTATTTCTCTTTCGCATACTAACTCGTTTGCTCAAGCTGTCGCGATCTTAACCTGAGAAATGAAATTCACATAATCCAGGAACGCGTTCTCTGGGCTCAAAAATGCTTCGCATTTTATTTTAAAAATTCGTTTTTCTTTCGGAATCAGGAGCGTACCTCATGATTAGATGCTCCGTATTTTGTATTAAATTTACGTAAAAAGAAAGAGTTTCCGATTTAAAATTCGATCAACAACGTTATAAAGAAACTTTCTTACCAAAGAAAGTTTCCTTATAGCTAATTAATCTACGGTATTCCAAAATTCTGGTGATAACCAGGCATTAGGTGATAAAGCTAATTTTTGCTGCCAACAATCTATAACTTCAAAGTACTTTTTCTCCTCTAGGGGACACGAAAACATGACATTATTGGTTAATGATTGGAAGAGTTCTATGGTTACATTTCTTGAAATTAAATCTTTCCTAAAGTCTTCTAGGGCTTCTTCACCGAGTAGGTAAAAACGGTGAAAAATCTTTTGTAATGAAAAAGGTTGAGCGCATTCGGGTGCCCATTTACAGCCGTAAACAAGCGTATGTAATTTGGCATGTTGGCATAATTGCTCCAACAACCTTAGCTCACAACAATTTTTTGTGCCCACAAGTCTCTGTAAAAAGTCTTCGACGACCTGTATCCAAAATAAGCGACGCTCGAAATTTAAATGTTTAGCCTTTTTCATACACTCTTGTTCGTAAGCACCAAATGCTTCGTTGGATAAATGGCTTTCAAGTCCCGAGGAAAATAGAATCGATAAAAACAAGGCATTTCGTACAGCAATATCAAAACAATCTCCAAGTTTTTGCGGTATCTGTTTACGATACCAGCAAAATTTTAGTCCAGCATTTGGTAAGGCATTATAAGCCTCATAACTTGGCTTCCAAGCAAATTGGAACAATGCATGCCTAAATTGCTCTTCGTTACTTTCGTTCAACAAGAAGTAGTGTATGCCAGGAGTTTCCCTGCAACCTCCGCCACGGTTGGCAAAAACGATTAAACGAACTTCTTGCCCAGCGATTCTTACTTTCTTCCAAGCCATTAATACGGTATGTCTCGGAAGGTGAACAAGGCTAATACGTTCCTCTCTTTTCCAAAGCCTAACAAGCGAGTCGAAACCACAACACTCAATATGATTTTTCGTGGGAAATTCTTCAATGTTTTCAGTGTTACATTTCCCTTTTAAAATCTTCTTCAGGTCTTGCAAAGATACATTTCCTTGTCCGCCTTCTAACTCATTACACATTTTTTCTATGCCGAAGCCACAGGTTGAAACTCCGCATAGATTAATTAACTTATGCGGCAAATAAGCTATTCCCAGGGAGAGTTGATTTTCGGGTGATAACATTTTTGAAACACAAAAAAAAAAAGTATATTCCATCCCTTTAGTTTTTCTTAGTTCCGCTATGTCTTGACTCGTAAATGTATCACCATTTTGAGTCAGTAGTACGTATAGTTCGGGATTTTCAACCTCATTATAAATGGCGTAAAACGATAGAGAACGATTTACCCTTTTAGTTAAGAACGTTAGCAATTGCCTAACGTCGAGCTTTTTAAGTAACCGGACATCAAAGACAGCCATTCGAAGAAAATCTTCGACCTTATGGCTATATGTTATACTGTTAAAAAGAAGCACACTATAACGTGGATCTGTTGCTATCTTATCTTTATCTATAAGGTTAATTATTCTACTTAGAATGATATTGCTTTGCTCCGTCGTTAATTCGGCGTGGCTAAGAATGGCCTCAACGGATCTTACAAGGTGGAAATTCGAAAAATTTTCACTTTGCAAAACTCCAATAGCCAACTCCAAGCACCTATTTGCCGCAAGGGGTGTTAGAGAGCTCAAAAATTTTTCTTCGATAGTATCAAATACTTTTAATAATGAAATCTTTGTCCGACTTTTAACTTCTTTTGGGAAAGGCAAAGTATACATTCTTTTCTGCAATTCGCTTGCGGCAATAATAACATGGAAATCATCAATTAACTCGCATGCTTTTGAACCTGCGGAAAGTTCTTCCACCTCCTCTACGGAAGGATTTGGATTTTGTAACATCGCAAGTAATTGTTCTTGGCCAATACCGTATAGGCAATTGACAGTTAATGACGATAGCGATAACAAAATTGAGAAACACTGTTTTAATTTCATGAAGAGGAACTACTTTATCTTATAATTTTACAGGTGGGTTTAAAAGAAAAACGAAAACTTGTTAAATGATTGTCAATGTAAATGTAAAAGAAGTTTTGAAAAGTATTTGTTTGCAACAGCTTGTCAAAAGAAAAGGCTATCGCCTTAAAGGTTGGTTTTTCTCCGCTTTGTGTAGCTTTATTTTGAATCCTAAGAAAATTTAAACATAAAAACCAACTTCCTACGCTCTAGAAAGTTTTTTTGAGTTGTATAAGTCATGATCCAGTAATGCTTATATAAACCGGTCCATTTCTTTTTGTGCAAAAAAGACTTACTGTCTAGTTTTAATAATTAAACGTTCTTTCGCGGTTTTGACCAAGGTTTCCTATGTCGCGTTAACAAGAAAACACAAAAATTTTTCGATTCTCTTTTGGAGGCAGAGACTACTTTGGAAGACCTCAAAATAGCATGTTTTAATGATAACCCGTTTAGGGCTCACCTAAACCAGGTTAGGATTTTTTCCAATTTTTTTTTAAGCGTTGGAAAAGTGTTTTATTTTCGGTATCTTCCTTCACATCTCCGCAAGCAATAGCGAACTGTTCGAGGTGAGTTCGTTGTTCTTTTGTTAAGCGTTTTGGAACCTCAATTTCAACTTTTACAAAAAGATCACCCGCTTCGGTAGTGTGTGAAGAGGATGTTAGTTTTGGCATTCCTTGTCCTTTTACGCGAAATACCGTTCCCGATTGTGTACCGGCTGGAATTTTTAAGGTAGCTTTACCGGTCAAAGTTGGAATTTCAATTTCTCCACCCAAAGCGGCTAACGTAAATTTAATGACTTGCGTGTAATAGAGATTTTCTTCTTCGCGTTGAAAGTATTCGTGTTCTTTTACGTATACAATAACGTAAAGGTCTCCCGAAGTTCCTCCTTCACTACCGGTTTCTCCGCCACCGACAAAACGTAATTCCGTTATCAACACCAGGGGGTATTTTAGCGTTTACTTTTGTCGTTTCGGATTGTAATCCTGAGCCACGACACTCCGAACAATGTTTTTCAATAACTTCACCGCGACCATTGCAAGTAGGGCAGGTTCTGCGCATGCTGAAAAAGCCCTTGTTAGTAACCACCTCGCCACGCCCTTTGCAAGTAGGGCAGGTACGGCGTCCACTGCCAGGTTCGGCACCGGTTCCTTTGCAATGTTTACAAGATGTGTGCCGTTGATATTCGATGGTGTGTGTGGTGCCTTTTGCGGCTTCTTCGAGCGTAATTTCAAGGTCGTAACGTAGATCGGCTCCACGTCGAGTACCATTATTGGAGCGACCAAATCCTTCCCCAAAAAAACTTTCAAAGACACCGCCACCGGTTCCACCACCAAAAACTTCCCGAAAAACATCAAAAGGATCATGGAAGTTTCCCCACCCTTTGCCGGCGGTTTGACGAGACGCAAAACCTCCTCCTGCGGGGTCAAAAGCTGCATGACCATAACGATCATAAGCCGCACGTTTATCGGCATCTTTTAAAATTTCGTAGGCTTCGGCAATTGATTTAAATTTTTCTTCCGCTTCTTTGTTGCCCGGATTTTTGTCCGGGTGATACTGCAAAGCTTTTTTACGATAGGCTTTTTTTATCTCTTCATCCGAAGCGTTTTTGCTAACACCAAGAAGTTCGTAATAATCTTGCTTAGACATGATAAATTTCCTTTGCTCCTTAAGCTTGTTTTGGAGCATTTTCAT
>CAZDSI010000008.1:27424-29819 GCA_964508215.1 uncultured Opitutales bacterium | reverse complement strand
ACAATCACAGAAGCTGGTCTTACAACGCGTTCGCCAATTCGATATCCTGTGCGAATAAGTTTTAATATAGAGCCCTCAGCGGTATTGGCATCATGAATAGCCGATACAGCCTCGTGCAAGTGTGGGTCAAATGAAGTATTAACAGGCTCAATAGCCTCGAGAGAGAATTCTTTGAAACATTGTTTAAATTGTTGAAGTACCATCTTAAAGCCTTCAAGAACTTCTTTTTCTACCTTGTGGGCTTCTGCGTTTTGTAGCCCCATCGAAAAGTTTTCAACGATGGATAAAATAGGATCAAAAATTAAGGTAAGAAGCTGGAACCGCATTTCTTCACGTTCGCGTGGTAAACGTTTTTTATAATTTTCTAATTCTGCCCGTGCGCGCAAATAAAGGTCTTTATAGTTCTCGGCTTCTTTTAAAAGTGTTTCAAATTTATTCGACCATTCGGTCCATTCCTCTGGAGTAGGAAGTAAGGGTTTCGCTGCAGTATTTTTTTCAGCGTTATTTACAGTTGGCTCAACATTGTTGGTGGCCGAATTTGTTTTCCCATTTTTCGTTTTATTGTTTTCCATTGTTTTTATAACTTCAAAGCATGTTAAAATAAGTCGAAATCGCTACTTTATAAATCCTACATTTGGTGATTTACATCTTTTTTATATTTGTTCAAGATTTTTCCGATGATATCTTAATGAGAATCTTCTGCATAAAAGCTTGACAAGAAGTTGTTAAATCTCGTTTTTTGTTATCAGCTTTTTATATATACATTTTAATTTCATGAAGACAACCTTGGTAAAGGAAGCAAACGTAGAGCGCCAGTGGCACCTTGTGGATGCAAAGGGTGAGGTTTTGGGCAAATTAGCCGTTAAAGTCGCTAATCTTTTAAGGGGGCGGCACAAAGTCTCCTATACACCGAATGCCGATACCGGTGATTTCGTTGTAGTTGTTAACGCGCACGATGTTGTGGTAACCGGAAAAAAAGAGCATGGAAAAGACTACATTTCCTATTCCGGTTTTAAGGGCCGCCAAAAGAGGCGTTCCGTATCAGAAATGCGCGAAAAGAACCCTTCGTTTATTATTATGCATGCGGTTAAAGGAATGTTGCCTAAGAATCGTTTAGCCGATAAAATGCTCAAGAAATTGAAGGTTTATGAAGGAACAGAGCATCCTCATAATGCGCAGAACCCAGCGGCCTATAAAATTTAAGCATATACAAAAGTATGGATCAAAACGAATTTATTGGAATTGGACGTCGTAAGTGTGCCGTTGCCAGGGTACGTATTAAGGCTGGTAGTGGCAAATTTCTTGTTAACGACAAGGAGTTTGATTTTTCGAAGCTATCCGACGCGACTAACATTATCCTGACAAAACCATTAAAAACGGTTGATATGGACGGTAAATTGGACCTCGTTGTTCGGGTTAACGGTGGAGGCGAAAACGGACAAATGGGAGCTATTGCTCTTGGCTTAGCGAGAGCTCTTGAACAAATGGATGGAAATTTTCGTATTCCTTTGAAAAGAGCTGGGTTACTTACGCGTGATTTTCGTGTGAAAGAGCGCAAAAAGGCTGGTCGCCCAGGTGCGCGCAAGCGTTTTCAATTTTCAAAACGTTAATATTCGTTTTTATTACAAGGCGCCATTTGGCGCCTTTTTTATTAGGGGCACAACGCGCCATTAGAACCACGGGATTTACCCGTGAATTTCTGTCCTTTAAAAAAAATCTTTTTCGGAAGCTGTTTGTTCAAATGATACGAATGTTAAGTTCCGTATCGTTACAAGAAAAGTTTTTAGGTAAAACGGTTGGAAAATGTTTTGATAAAGTTTTTTTACATTTCCTTATTTACTTCCTATCAAAAGACTTCTACACTCCATCCTCAATGAAAACTCGGGTTGGTATAAATGGTTTTGGCCGTATTGGCCGATTGGTGTTTAGAGCTTTGGCTGAAAGGGGTTTAATGGGTAAATCCATAGAAGTGGTTGCCATTAATGACCTGGTACCAGCAGACAATTTAGCTTATTTGTTAAAGTACGATTCTACACAGGGAAAATTTCAAGGTGATGTTGAAGCCTTAGATGAAACTACTCTAAATGTTAATGGTCAAAAAATTCAGTGTTTATCCGTTAAAGAAGGTCCAAGCGCTTTACCATGGGGTAAACTCGGAGTAGATGTTGTTGTGGAATCTACCGGATTGTTTACCAGCGACGAAACTGCACAAGGTCATTTAAAAGCCGGTGCAAAGAAGGTTCTTATTACAGCTCCAGCTAAAGGAAATGTAAAAACAATCGTTATGGGTGTTAACGAAAAGGAACTTAAGGCTTCGGATAGTATTATTTCGAACGCCTCTTGCACAACCAACTGCTTAGCACCAATTGCAAAAGTTGTTTTGGAAAATTTTGGT
>CAZDSI010000008.1:12891-27320 GCA_964508215.1 uncultured Opitutales bacterium | reverse complement strand
TACCATCGACCACAGGTGCCGCAAAGGCTGTAGGACTTGTATTGCCAGCCTTAAAAGGTAAATTGACCGGTATGGCTTTTCGCGTTCCGACACCAACCGTTTCAGTTGTAGATTTAACCGTTAAGACTGAAAAAAGCACTTCTTATGCTGAAATTTGTGAAAAAATGAAGGAAGCCGCGAACGGTAATCTAAAGGGTATTTTAGGTTATACGGACGAAGAAGTTGTTTCGAGCGATTTTATACATGATACGCGTTCTTCAATTTTCGATGCGGGTTCAGGTATAGAGCTCAATGATAAATTTTTCAAACTGGTAAGCTGGTACGATAATGAATGGGGTTACAGCCATCGGTGCGTAGATGTTATTTTAAAACTAGCACAATTTCTCTAATCCAAAGTACCAGATGGCGAAGCCTAAGCGCAAGGGCGCTTAGGCTTTTGTTTTTTCCTACTAGGAGTCCCAATTTCGGGTGGGCACTTTTTTACGCGTAAAAAACGAAAATTAACGTAAAAATCAAAGTTAACTAGCTGGATAAAGAGCAGAAGTCCTTGGTGTGATTTGTGGGCCCTATAAAATAAATGCTTCGAATTTATGTGGATCTTAAAAAAGTCTTGATTCTTTAATAATGAATAATCATTGTATGCATCTTCGGGATGTAGCTCAGTCTGGCTAGAGCGTTACGTTCGGGACGTAAAAGTCGCTGGTTCGAATCCAGTCATCCCGACCATTTATGTAAGGTTATAGAATTTTTGTTTTGGTTCTTACCGATAAATGGCCGTCTATCGGGCCTTTAAGATTTTTTAAACACCTAAAAGTAATTTTCATTTACAGCGTAATTACTTAAGTTTTTTTAAATATTGCGTACGTATACCTTAAATTCCCAGAAAAATACCTTATTCCTTCGCTTGCTTTCCAAATATAAAGTTCTAAGAGTATATTTATTTCCCTTCTTATGAAAAAATACTTACTTTTTTGCTTATTAACCAATATTTGTGTTTTTTTTAACGGGTGTAAAACCGAATTAGCCCGTGAAGTACCGGAAACCGAAGAGAAGCTTTTTCAGCAGGCTCAGCAGTTTCTTAAAGAAGGACGACCTCAGGATGCGTTCCAAGCTTTTTCAAACTTACTTGAGAAAAGGAAAGATGCTCCCGAAACTCATTTGGAAATGGGAAGACTTTATTTATCTTTACACAACGATCCTTTGTTTGCGATCTGCCATTTCCGTCAATATTTGTTACTTGAGCCTCAAGGTAAACTTGCTCCAATGGCACTACAAATGATTGAAACGGCTAAAAAAGAGTTTGCCCGTACATTACCGCTCAACGATACCTATGTGGAATCTCCCGAATACCTAAACTTAATGGAAGTACTTAAGCAGGTTCGAAAAGAAAATACGCAGTTGAAGGAGCATATTGCCCAACTTACCACGCAAGCAAAAACGAAAGCAACAACGCAAGTTTCTCCGGCAGCGACAACAACGGGTACAAGTAGCCCGACTGCCGCAGGAGAAACTACTTATGTTGTGCAGGGCGGCGATACGCTATCTAAAATTAGCTTAAAGGTTTATGGTACGACGAAACATTGGCAGCAAATTTTTGAAGCAAACAAAGATATTCTTCATTCTCCCAATAGCTTAAAAATTGGTATGAAGTTAAGAATTCCGTCTAGGGGCTAAATGAATCAAGCGATACGTAAGCTTTGGACGGCTAAAATCAAAGGAAATATTTTAAGCAAGCCGTTGTCGGCAAAAGTTTTTACTCCCGATAAGCCTCAAAAACTTGTGGGTTGCATTCTTGGAATCGACCCCAGCTTACGCGGAACTGGTATTGCGGTTATCCGATCCACTGCTGAGGGGAGTTTAAGCCTTTGTTTTTCTCAAACCGTAAAATTATCGCCCAAGTATAGTTTTTTTGATTGTCTCGGTTGCATTTTTAAAGCCGTATCAGAAGTTGCTAAAAACTTTGATTTGCAAGCGGCGGCGCTTGAAGAAACTATTTTTGTTCAAAACGTACGTGTTGCGCAAAAATTAGGAGCAAGCCGAGGGGCCGCGATTGCAGCTTTAAACGTTCATAATATCCCAATACAAGAATATCTTCCTTTAAGGATAAAAAAAGCGATCGTTGGATTTGGCCAGGCCAATAAAGCTCAGGTTATTAAAATGGTGCAGGCGCTATTAAGTTTAAAAAAGGGATTACCACACGATGAGTCGGATGCGGCAGCGGTGGCACTTTGTCATATTTTTAATCATAAACTGGTAACAACACCAACGTTGGCTTAAAAAGCGTAAGTATAAGGTGTTTCCTTTAAAATATATCAAATTGAAAAATTAAGGATTTCACCTTTTGAATTAACCAGAGAAGCGGCTCATAGAACTGTCGACGCCAACAAGTTGGAAACCTTTTCTTTTTATGCAAAAAGAAAAGGTTTCCATACCTTCCCAAAGAAAAATGAATCTTTATTAAAAAACGAAATACTTTGGGATAGGTGCCGTAAGAAGAAAAAGTTTTCGCACTTTCGCTTTTTTAAACGTAACTCTTTCGAAAAGATTCTTTTAACGCGAAAACTCCTTTATATGGTTTTCAAAATCTTCGGGTAAAGGTGCCGATAAAACTATAGGGCTTTGAGTGATAGGATGGTTGAATTTTAACTGAAAAGCATGAAGCAAAACCCTCTTTGCAGACCAACGAGTGTTTATATTACCGTACTGTCGATCACCAATAATCGGGTGTCCAATGTGTTTTAAATGTAGTCGTATTTGATGTGTGCGTCCAGTTAAAGGCTCACATATCAGCATTGAGCATTTAGACTTTGGGAAAATTTTTTCTACGTACCAGTGTGTAACCGCCGGTTTACCTTCATCACGGCAGATAGTCATCTTTGTTTTTACAAAGCGATGACGACCTATGTTTGCATCGATCGTCCCCGATTTTACCGTTGGGATACCTTCAACCAGTGCATAGTAGGTTTTCTTAATTTGACGATTGGCAAACATTTTTATACATGAGAAATAGGCATCGTCGGTTTTGGCAAATAAAATGATTCCCGAGGTTTCCTTATCTAAACGGTGAACAACGCCAGGTCTTAACGACCCTCCAGCTATACTTAGAGGCCCATGAGATAATAAGGCATGCACAAGTGTATTGTCAGAGGTCCCATGCCCCGGGTGTACGACTTGGCCCGATGGCTTATTAACGGCAATGATCCAGGAATCTTCATAAAGAATGGCGACGGGTAAGGATTGCGCTTTTAATTCCGAAGTCAAATTTGGTACTGTGAGATCAATCCGATCGCCGGTAAAAATTTTTTGATCCTGTATTTTTAGGCATTGTCCGTTAATGTATACGTTCTGCTGCTTAAAACATTTTTGGATTTGTGTCCGACTGTATTGGCCGGCATAGAATTGAGCTAAAAATTTATCAGCACGCATGCCATTAGCCGCTTCAGGCACAATACATAATTCCGGGTTCACAATTTAATAAATGGCTTTTTAACCGCGGAAGGCCACCGAAAAAATAAAAAACCTATATTGGTAAGTGTCCGTTTAAATGTCTGTTTTCACTATACCAAAGGAATAGGGCGAGTGGTTAAATATTTTTCGATCATACTTAACACTTCGTTGGGTTTAAAAGGTTTTGTTAGCAGTTCGTTCATTCCGATGGCTAGGCATTGATGGCGTGTTTCCTTGAACGCGTAAGCGGTTAAGCCAATAATGGGAATATTTTTCATATCAACACCGGCTTCTCCAGCTCTAATTCTTCGGGTTGTTTCGTATCCATCCATTTCGGGCATTTGAACGTCCATTAGCAATAGATGTTGATCATTTAGTTTCAATTCTCGTAGAGCTTCTTTGCCGTTTGATACTACCGTAACGCTGTATCCCCGTTTGGCTAGAAATTTCTGCAATACGACTTGGTTTTCACGGTTATCTTCAACCAGCATGATTCGAGAACTTTTATCCGTGTCTGCCGAATCCGAATCGATTTTTTTTGTTTCGATTTCAAGGGCTTTAGCATTTGTATTTAAAGCTTCCATGCGGATGGTAAAATAGAAGAGGGACCCTCTCTCTAATTGGCTGCGTACTTTTAGCGTACCATCCATGAGCTGAATAATCGAATTTGCAATGGATAGACCAAGCCCTGTGCCTCCCTGCGTTTTGCTGGCAACCTGTTCAAAAGGTTTAAATATCCTTTTTTGTGCATCTTGTGGGATTCCGGAACCAGTGTCTTGTACCGCAATAAACAACCGATAACCTTTTTCAACATTGCGACCTTTGATACTTAGCTTAATAAACCCTTGATTGGTAAACTTTATAGCATTTCCGAGCAGATTTATAAGTATCTGTTTCAAGCGTTTTTCATCACCGTATAAATATTCGGGTAAAGTGCTCTGGAGATTGACGATTAATTGAAGCTGCTTTTTCAAAATCATGGGATGGAATATGTCCGTTACTTCGCTGAGGCACGTTTTTAAAACAAATGGAACAGGATCGAGCGATAATTTCCCGGCTTCGATTTTTGAAATATCTAAGATTTGGCTGATCAGCTCGAGTAGAAGGTTGGAGCTAGAATAAATACTTTGCACGTAGTTGTATTGTTCTTCGTTTAAAGGAGTTTCTTTCAATAGGTGAAGAAACCCTAGAATGCCGTTCATGGGTGTGCGAATTTCATGGCTCATGGTGGCTAAGAAGGTAGATTTAGCCTGATTCGAACGTAGGGCTTCATCTCTCGCTTTGGCAATGGCTTCGGCATAATTTTCCAAAGTTTTTTCAACTTCTTTACGTTCCGTTATGTCTACCAAGCAACCAATATAGCCTTCAAAAGAACCATCGGACAAAACACGTGGGACGCTTTGGCTCCACATCCAGCGATAGCCACCATTTTTATGTCTTACCCGACACTCCATACTGAAAGGTTGACGATATGCCAAGGCCTTTTCAAAGGCTTCGGCGTATTGCTTACCACATTCCTCATGAAAGGAATCCATCCATGCTGTGCCTTGTTGTAAGGCCTCTGTTTGGCCGGTAAACTCCAGCCATTTGCGATTAAAATAAAAGGATTGGTTCTCTTTGTTTGAAATCCATAATAAGATTGGAGCAATATCGACGAGTTTTTGAAATAAATTTTCGCTTTCTTCTTGGGCATGAATCATTTCGTTTAACGTTTGTGCCAACCGTCCAATTTCATCCTTGGCATAAATCGGTGCACGTGCTTCCTTATCACCGTGTCGCCTACGATTCATTTGCGAAGTAATTCCTTCCAGTGGGGCTAAAAAGACGGTATCAATGATCCACATTGCCAAAAGCATTAGAACAATCAGTGCCAATAATGCAACGAATGTGTGTTTAGCGCTTTGTTGTAAAACATGTTGTTGCGTATAATGTGTGTCTAACTGTAGCAGGACGTAAGCCTTAGAATATTGGTGTAAATTCTCTTTATTTGGCAGATAGAAACCCAAGCTATAATAAAAAGTATGATTCTGCTTGTTAAACAAAACGATAGAATTTTTTTCCGGGAAAGTTGGTAATCTATGTACGGATAAGATTTTTAGATTCTTAACACTGGTACCAAGAATAGATTTTTTGTTGGTTGCTACAACCGTTAGCGGTTCCCCGGTTAAAACGGCAATCAGTTTGATATTGGGTTCTCCGCCGATAGCGTAAACAATTCTTTGTAATTCGTAAGGATAATGAACGATTTGTGCTGAAAAGCCGATAATATGTGCTAATTCTTTAGCACGATAAAATACCTGTTTATATAATTGTCGGTTAAAAAATTGATGTGTCCACCACACGACAACGAATGATAAGGATAAAACGATTAATAAAATTGGTACCAGAAGCTTTTTCTTTAATGTTTGATGTTGAAACATAGAGCTCAATTACCGTTTTTGAGTATAGCTTCGCGTACGAATTGGCCGTTAAAAACCGTTTCAAAATCAACCGGTTTGTTTAAAAGCCACATTTTTTTTAAAAGGTCGTTCATTTCACCTAACACTTGCGTTACATATTTATTTGAACGAAACAACACCATTTGTTCTTCAAGTGTTAAGGGTTTGAAAGAATCAAATACGTTTTTAGCGGCTTCGGTAGATGTCATTTCGTGATGTGCGAGAGCCGCAACAGCCAGCTTGGGTTCTTTATTTTTGAAGTCTAATAATTTATCCCACAAGCCAACGAGAGTTAGCCATTCTTTTGACCGTGTTTTTAACATCTTGTTGTCAACGGCTAAGACATCTAAAATAACTTCCTTTGGTAAGTCATTGCTGGAAAAAAGTTGTTTCAAGGGGAAGCTTGGATTTTTTAAAAGCCATAGCGAATGTGGGGGATAGACAACGGCTGCGTCAATATACCCTTTGCGCATTAACGATTGGACGGCTGTTGGATCAGCCGGTACTAGGGTTACGTCATCGAGGCTAAGATGTACCGTTTTTAAAGCTTTCAAGAGAAAAAAATTGCCCCAAGAATAGACTTCTACACCAATTTTTTTACCTTTTAAATCAGATATTGAATTATATTGTGAGGGAGCTAAAATGACTGTTGCTCCGGAGCCAGTTGGGAAAGAAGGAATCAGAATAACTTTAGGATCTAAATCCCCGCCCTTGTGTTTTGTCAAAATAACGTCGATTAGGTTGCAAACCATTCCGTTCACTTGACCCCACTCAAACGCGCGTTGTACATCGCTTAGAGAACCGAATTCGACGAGCTCAACGTTAAGATTTGCTTTTTTAAAAAAACCTTTTTCTTTGGCTACAACAAGGTATTCATGGCCTGAATAAGAGCTGATGGCGATGCGAATAGGCGAAACCGATTTTAGTGCGAAAAACAACCAAAAGCATACCACTATTATACTCATTAGAATAAAAGCATAAATAGCCGTCCAGCGCTTTTTCACGCTGTAAATTAGTCATATTCTTTGGCAAATCTCAAGAAAATTACGGGAGTTTTGCGTTAAAAGGAGGAGGATTTATTTGCTTCTAACCCTTATAATTCGAGGTGAGCGAACCGGCCACACCAAGTCGAGGTCAAAAGAATAATTTGATATTATTTTTAAATAAGGTTAAATGGTTCAAAAGATGGCAGTTTTTTATCTTACCAATTGGTGAAAACTTTTGCTTTCAAGTTTTTTGTTTTTTAAAAATAAAGTCTACGATCGAAACGTATTTGGTGGCGAAACCAGGTGTTTTGCTTTTTAATGAGGGTTAAGGTATTCGAAAAAATTTCTTCGCGAAGAGATGTATCGCCAGTTTTTTCATTTTTTTCTTCATTTGATTGTAAAAACCTTATTATTTCTCGATAACCAACTGATTGAGCGGGAGGTGTGTTTGGTATTAAGAGATTATTGTTTAATAGCCCTTTTACTTCGGTTACGAGTCCTTGCGTAAACATTGAATTTATACGAGTCTGTGCTTTACATTTTAAAACTTCAAGTGGTCGTGAGATAAGAATAGTTTTTTTTGAAAACTCTTTAAAAGGGTAGGGTGACGATTCAAAACGCTCTCGCAATTCTGTCATGGTTAAGCCCGAAGCTAGGCAACGAATAAGAGCCTTTTGTACCTTTATATGATTTTTATCGTCAAACCACTCGGGTAATTTATCCTTATGAAATGTTATCAGTTTTTTTAGTAGGTATTCATTGCCATACGCTTTTAACCATTGTTCAACTTGCAGATTGACGGAAGTTGTATCGGAAAGCTCATCGACAACAGGACCTAAAAAAGATTTGAGATAAAAACCAGATCCTCCAACAACGAGGACCCGGTTACCACGTCCTAAAATCTCTAAAACTTTTTTATAAGCGTATTGTTGGTAGTCGTATACGGAGAATTTTTCGTTGGGGTATATCAGATTGATCCCCCAATGTGGAACGAGAGATTGTTGAGCTGGTGATGGTTTCGCGGTGCCAATATCCATCCCTTTGTAAATGGCCAAAGAATCGCAGGATAAAATTTCAGCCGAATGTTTTAGCGCCCAGGAAACGGCATAATCGCTTTTCCCCGAGGCTGTTGGGCCAGCTATTATTAACAAAGATTCCATGGGCTTAAGTAACCTTAACTTTTTCCCAAGGTTTAGCCTTATAGCGGACCCAATAGGCTATTAACATAAAAAACATGTATAGGGGCATTATTTCCCACATTAATGCCGGGTCGTAATGCAGCACTTTGATGAACAACAAGCAGGGAAATACGAAACCAACCCATGTTCCAATGGTTGTAACCCACATAAGGAATTTGGTATCGCCGGAGGCCGTAAGGACACCTGAAAATATCCACAAAGCCACATCGCTAATTAAAACAAGCCAAAAGAAAAATAGGCTTGATCGAATCATGCTTTGCAAGGCTTCGTTCGTAAGACCACTTTGGTTCTCTTTTAAGAAAAATTGTATTAATAGGTCGGGATAGCAAAGCATAATAACACCCCCAATGACTATAACAAACAATGCTACCTTAAATGCGGCACGAAGAGTTTTATGGATAGGAGCATAGTTTTGTGCGCCAATTAAATTCGAAACAATAGCCGTTATACCTTTATGAAATGCTTCGGTAACAAAGCAGAACAAAAGGTAGAAATTTTGTCCAATAACATAGGTTGTAATATAGGCGTTTCCGACGGAGGCTAAAAGTTGGTATAGAAGCGCGTAAGAGCCTATTTCGATAACGTGCATTAATCCAGAAGGAAAGCCAATTTTTAATGCTTTAAAAAATAAGTTTTTTTTGAATCGAGTGTTGTTTGTACCATATTGTAACCGATTGCGTTTGCTTAAAAAAACGATGGCCAATATGCAGCATTCTAACAATTGAGCAATCCCAGTGGCCAAGGCTGCTCCAGTTGACCCCATTTCGGGAATGTACCCTTCAATCCCAAAAATAAGTAAAATGTCCAGCAAAACGTTGGTCACAGCTCCGAGTACTGTTACAACCGTAATAATTTTTGTAATACCACGGCCAACAAAAAAGGTACTTAGCGCGCCAACCAGACAAAAAACTGGTCCAAAATACATTAAAATTCGGAAATAGGGTACCCCAAAACTTTCGAATTCTTTGGCTACAAAAATTTCCGAAAAAAATTTCCCTACGGGGAAGAATACGAAGCTGCTGAACAGGGAGAACCATATCATTTGCCATACCGATGGTCCAATGAGTTGATACCGTTTTTTCCCATTGTATTGACCAACGAAAACTTCACCGATAAGCACGATAGCCATAAACCCGTATTGGAATGTGGCAAATGTTATACCGGTTGTTGCGGCTGCATTCATTGCGTTTGAAGAATACCGGGCTAAAATTAATCGGTCGCATAATATCATGAGGTAACTAGAAGCCGTCGTAAGCATCAACGGCCAGGTTATAGTCCACAACTCTCTTGCACTTCCGGTAGGATATCGTGTTAGAGGCTTGTATACTCCTTCAGGTGAAGGATTCCCAACTGATTCATGAGTCATGATACAATGTGCTTTTAGATGTGAATTGCTATTGCACTTCCCTTAAAGTTTTGCTAGAAATTAGTCGCTTTGATGAAGCTGGCTTTGATTTTGATAGAACTAAATTTCTTCTAAAAGCAATGGGGAATACTTTATTGTTTTTGGCTTAAAAATCAACCTAAATCATTGAAAGCCTTAAAACTATGGATCAGTCTGTATTTTTAGATTTTTCTGCGCGTGCAATGTTGTTAACGCTTATTTTGTCCCTTCCATCAATCTTATTGGCAACGGTGGTAGGTTTGCTGATTAGCCTTTTTCAAGCGTTGACGCAAATCCAGGAACAAACCTTGAGTTTTGCCGTACGTTTAATTGCGATTACCCTTGTTTTGCTGCTCACAGCACATTGGATGGGGGGTGAGCTTATTCGCTATACCGAAAGTATTTTTTATCAAATTCCACGGGCCATGGCCAGGTAAATGCATCCGGTTCTTGAACTTTTCGATATTGCCAAGCACATTGTTCTGACTCTGACAATTGCATCGGTCCGATTAATGGCTTGCCTGCGCGTATCCGTTTTTTTTTCACAGCAGTACGTTACAGGTCTTGGAAGAAATACCTACATGGTATCGATGACGCTCATCTTATTCCCAATGTTTTACCCTGACATAGGTAATTTAACAAAGGATGTTTTGCCTTACTTTTTACTCGTAATGAAGGAAGCATTTTTGGGTACGCTGATTGGCATTCTAGGGAATTTTATTTTTTACGTGGCCCAAAGTGTTGGGTTTTTAATTGATACCCAAAGAGGTTCGACGATGGCCAGTGTTATGAACCCGCTATCGGAAGAACAAACCTCGCCACTCGGAAATTTTTTAATGTTCTTTGTAATGGCCTTTTGTATGAGTACGGGAGCATTTTTTATTTTTTTAGAGGGACTCTATAGTAGTTACAAAATTTGGCCGATTACCCAGTTGTTACCAAACTTTAAAATCGTTTTACCTTCTTTTTTCCTGCAACATTTTGGTGACGATTTTATGGTACAGTTGATGGCGATTGCGGGTCCGGTTATTTTCATTTTATTTTTAGCCGAATTTGGGTTGGGTATGGTTGCTCGTTTTGCGCCCCAATTAAACGTCTTTTTCTTGGCCATGCCAGTCAAAAGTGCTTTGGCTATCTTTTTTTTAATACTTTATTTCCCTTACTTGATTGACTACTTCAAGGATAAATTTTTATGGGCGGATAAGGTACGCCTGTTTTTAAATACCTTAGTACCATTGGTGTTAAAAAATGAGTGATAAAACAGAGCCACCAACACCAAAACGTTTAAGAGACGCACGAAAAAAAGGGCAAGTTGCCAATAGTAAGGACCTTACCTCAACGCTCCTGCTAATTGTTATTTTTTGGTATTTGGGTAACAATAGAGAATCCATTTTAAAGCAGCTGATAGAACTAATGCAGGCACCGGTTTATCTTTATAACGCCGCACCCCAAAAGGCCCTTGGGGAAATGACAATAGCCACCTTAAAAATTGTAAGTTCAATATTATTACCCCTCTTGTTTATTGTGATGGTAACCGGGGTTTTGGGTAATATGATGCAGGTTGGTATTTTGCTGGCTTTTGAGAGTGTAAAGCCGGACATCAGTAAGATAAATCCAATTTCTAAGGCAAAACAGATTTTTTCAATGAAGAATTTGGTGGAGCTGCTTAAATCTGTAGTTAAGATTTTATTTTTAGGAATATTGGTTTATATTGTTGTTCGTGACGCCATTGATCCCTTGTTGAAAATCCCATTCGTAGGGCTACCGGCACTTTTAGAAGTAATGCAAACTGTCTTAAAGACTTTTGTTTACAATGTTGGTTTTGCCTATGTGTTGGTCGCCTTTTTTGATTTTATTTTTCAGCGTCGAAATCACATGAAGCAACTGATGATGTCGAAGGATGAAATTAAACGAGAATTTAAAGAAATGGAGGGTAGTCCAGAGATTAAAGGTAAGCGTAAGCAATTACATCGTGAATTACTTCAAGGCAGTCCTGTTGAGAAGACGAAAAAATCGACTGTGTTGGTTACGAATCCGACGCACTACGCGATTGCCTTATTTTACGATGGCCTCACGGCCCAATTACCAATTGTTCTCGCCAAGGGCATCGGATTTCAAGCTCAGCTTATGAAAAAAGCGGCGCAAGATTACGATATTCCAATTATGGAAAATGTGCCGCTGGCACACGCTCTCTACGATTTAGCCGAAATTGGGCAATACATCCCGCGGGACCTTATTGAACCGGTCGCGGAGGTAATCCACTGGGTTTACAGACAGAAACAATCTATCGACGAGCTATGAAGCCAAATTTATTGATTACTAACCCTACAAAATATGCTATCGCATTGTACTACGATGAAAATAATGTGGAGCTGCCACTCGTGTTGGCAAAAGGAATGGGATCTCAAGCCGAAGCAATGATTAAGGCGGCGCAAGAATCGGGTATCCCGATTATGCAAAATGTTCCGCTCGCGCATGCCCTGTACGATTTAGCCGAAGTTGCCAATTATATTCCTTCGGAGCTGATTGCACCAGTAGCTGAGGTAATTCACTGGGTTTATGAAATGCGTAAGTTGACTTCACCGAAGTGATGCCTTTAGGTGATGTAAATTTGAGGTACCGGAAACCTTTTCTTTTTGCGCGAAAAGAAAGAGATTCCGAACCTTCCAAAAGAAAAACGAATCTTTAATAAAGATTAAAATGCGGAGCATTTTTTGGACCAGGGGCTGAGTCCCTGGCAGGTTCAAAGGGCAAAGCCTTGAGAGTCTTTTAATTTGATACACTTTTAGCGCGAAACTCTTCACGGTTACGCGAGAAATATTTTCTTAGCGCTTGATTTTAAGGTATATAGGCAATAAACTTTTGCCATGAACGCACGACAAAAAGTGAACAACTGGCTAATGGAATTGGGCGTAATTGTAGACAAATCTTTCCGTTTAAATTCCGAAGGTGTATTTGTAGCCGAAGATGGCGATGGGAACGAATTTGTGGTTGAAGTCCCCGATGAAGATGGTGCATTGGTTTATATTTATTCTCCGCTTTTTGACTTGCCGGCAAAAAATCGCGAACGGTTTTATGAGAAATTGTTGGCATGGAACCTCTATGGAAATTACACACAGCTCGCGACCCTATCTTTGGATTTAGAGAATAAAAAAATTGTTCTGCATTATGTTTTCCCTATTGAAAGCCTAGATGCCGTGTCGTTTTCAAACCTGTTTAATAATTTTGTAGAAACGGCTGGAAAATTAAAAACCGAAGGCCAGGAGCTGCTGACAGCTTCCGATGAATCTGAAAATACAAACTCTAAAGAAATTTCTTCACTGCGCAAAAGTTGGCAAATTCAAGGATAGAAGAGGGTTTTTAATTGGAAAATCACTATTCATGTCGGCTCGGCACAAATTTTGCTTTTAATCTTTTCATTCAATATTTTACATTTTTGGAGGTTTTATGCCCATAAATCATGGCCCAAATCAATTCTCAAGAGACCACTATTCTGAAAGCCTTGGTCATACCGATACAATGGGAGCAAGTAGAGACGACGTGCGGCAAAGATTTGGAGATATGGAGCCGCAACATGTAAAAAAATTAGCTCAGAAATTTACTCAACAGCCAACGCCTACACAGCCTCCGCAGCGAAAGCCTTCCACGACAGCAAAACCCCCAACAAAAAAGCCCGATTTAAATCCTTCGCAAGTGCAACGGCCACCGCAGGTTAAGCCAAAAGCACCATCTTCTTCATCTGGTGTAATGGGCGCTCAACAAAACCCGAAAACGGGAAGTCCAATTGCGGGTTGGGATCAGGCGAATGTCCGCGGAAAAGTAGGCTTATGGGAGCATCGTCAGCCGGATTCCACAACAAGGTCTCAAGGTTCTACAAAACCCTTGACTCCAAAACCACCGACATCCCAAGAAGGTCCTAAGCCCCAGCCGGGTGTTCGAGGACCCACAACGCATCAACCAACCGTACAGCAATCTCAAGATCGGGTAAGACTAAATAAAGATGGCTCTAACCCAGAGTGGTACAATCTTAGTGTAAAAGATCGTGCAAAGGCATTTCAAGGTACGGGTACGGATAGGGCTCAAACTACAAAGCCCCCAACAACACCAAAGCAACCACCGGTAAAGAAATCGGAAGAGCAAGCTAAAGGGGCCGGCAAGCCAGAAGTTTTGTACAGTGGTTATATGAATGGTCGCCGTTATGATGTGACGCATACGCCAAATCCAAATCATAAGTGGAAACTTGAAGGTGGTCGATGGGTAAAAACCGATCCTCAACCAAAAGCGGTTGTGCCACAGCATGGGCAAAAGCCTCCTACGGAACATGTACAAGATGGTGGAAAAAAAGATGGTCCACCGGTGTCTCAAAATCCACAACCCGATTCTAGCGTAGTAGGCGGCGGCAAAAAGCCAACCGTACAGCCGCAACAAAAGCCCGGAAGTGGAACGGGTGCGCATGATAGGCATGATACTCACGACGACCATAGCGACCATAGTGTTCATATTGATGATCACAGCGTTCATCACCACCATCATTATCATGGCGGAAGAGAGGGTGATTCAACAGGCGTTGAAAGAGGTGGAAAAAGGGTGCAAAGCCAGGGAGTTCATGGGCCCGATGAACCACATATGGAACACGTAGAACCGGGAAGCGATAGTGGCATTCCCGAACAGCCTGGTAAAATAGAGCGTCCAAAGATGCACCCGCATATAAACCGTTCTCCCGAAGATGTTGAAATTTTGCAAAAAGCCCTGAGCTCCATTGGTGGAGCCCAAGAAGCTCAAGAATTGAGTGGCCCTGCAAAAGAAGCAAACAAAGCACTCTTTGCGCATTTTACACAAGAATTTGGCTTCGTGGGACCTTTGCCAGATTTAAAACCGGGTGCCAGATTCGACCTTAAAGATCCGCAGCTTACAGCTTTCCTTAAAAAGCAAGGTTTAACGGATAATCAAATCGCACAACTCCAGTTAAAATGTT
>CAZDSI010000008.1:4031-12870 GCA_964508215.1 uncultured Opitutales bacterium | reverse complement strand
CGGTGAATTCAATTTGCATGTCGAAGGAAACTGCGGCCAAGACCTAAAAAAGGTTTTAGAGCGCCTCCAAACGGTTACAACTGAGTTTACCACACATCCTGACCAAGCTGGTCATATAAAGTTAAACATTGACCCCGAAGTTGCGATTTTAAAGCCTGAAGAAGAATCGGCCTTAAAAAATGGTGGCTGGCTTTACAAGACGACCTTGCCTGACGGTACAAAAGTTGAAATGCAGGTTACGGCTGAAAAATCAAAATTTACCATTCAAAAGCAAGGCTCAGGCCAACCTAGCGTTTACGAAATTCCGACACGGCAAGTTTTTGAACAATTTACCGACGAAAAAGGAAATGCTTTGTTCCCTAATTGGGAATCGGCGATTCAGAATACGGTTGTTTCCGAAAGTTATGACCGTAATGGTTTCTGGTTTAAGGGCTTAAGTCTGAATAAAACCAATCAAGATACGGTTGAGAAAAATAAGCAGTTATTGGTCAACGCGTTGGGTCGTTACCTTGAAGTGCGCGTGGATGATGATCGTGGAAAAGCAAAACTTGATTTTGGCGGTACGGGCTCGGTTTCTTCGGGAAGCGATCAGCAGCCAACTGTAGAGCATTCGGAACCCTTACCAACTCCACCGCAAAGACAACAACGAACTGGAGAACTAAGACCGCAGCAGCCTCGTCAGCCAACACAAAGTAGCGGCGAACTATTTTCGAACCCCTTATTTAGAAGGGCGAGGGAGGGAAGTGGGCAGGATCGACCGGTAACATCACCCCAAACGTCACCAAGAACTGGTGTGGTAACTCCACCTAAAACCGGTGAAGTTCCGGTAGAACACACACTGGAGACCAGTCAGAAGTGGGTAAACGAAACGGCGGACAGACTCAGAACTGAAACTATGACACCACAAGCTTTAAAAGATATAAAGGCTAGAATCTTGAAAGACAAGGAAGACTTCAAGGCTCTAGATATAAGTACAATCAGAGCGGCGCTTTCAGGGGCTTACATGGGGTTGACCGAAACTCAGAGGGGAGAGTTAGGCCCAGATTTCATGAACTTAAGTAGGGGCGTAGTAACGTCGCCACAGGTCTCGTCACCAACCGTGCAAAGACCCCAGACGGTGGTGAGCGGAACAGCTCCTCAACTTGGCCAAAACCCAACGGCTCAAGTGGCAACGAAATGGGTTTCGGATACGACGGCTTGGCTTAACGGGTTTGATCCGAAAACGGCTTCAGCCGATACATTCCGGACGATAAAAGCAAACATGGCAAGTTTGCGTCAGCAACATTCAAGTTTAGATCTTGGCGGTCTTGAAAGTGCATTTTCGAGTGGATTTGGTAAATTACCGGTTTCTATTCGAACACAGCTCGGCCTTGATTTTTTACAAAAATAAACTCGTTAAGAAGGTATGATGTAAGCACCCAAAAAAAACTGTTCGCAGCAGCGGTGCAGCCTGAGTCTTGTTGTTCAATGATTAAACACCGTTATAAAATGCGGAGCATTTTTGGGTCCGGGGGCTGAGTCCCTGGCAAGGGCAGCGCTCTTTATTCAATTCTTAATGGGCGTAGAATAATGGCGTAGAAGAATGTTTATAATGACATTCTAATCCTGATCTTCTTCAGTATTGTCGAGGGTATAGGATCGGCCATCTTGTTTTGGAACCAGGCCTTTGGCTTCGAGGGTTTCCATCATGCGGGCGGCACGGTTGTAACCAATTTTTAACCGACGTTGTAACAGCGAGGTTGAAACACGTGAAGAACTTTTTAAAATTTCGAGGGCTTGTGGAATGAGATCGTCGTCCCATTGTTCGTTTTCAAGACCCATATTGCCTTCCTCTTCGACACGATCCAGCATGCTTTGGACTTCTTCGGCAAAGTTTGGTGGGCCATTCTTTTCTCTTAAAAAGTCAACCAAGCTGTTGATTTCTTCATCCAAAACCAAAGCTCCCTGTGCGCGGATGAGTTGTGAAGCTCCGGGGGGGACAAAAAGCATATCGCCCTTGCCGATAAGGGCGTCGGCGCCACCAAGGTCGAGAATTGTACGGCTATCGACTTTTGAAGCAACCTTGAAAGCAATACGACTGGGTAGATTCGCTTTGATTATGCCGGTTATGACGTTAACAGAAGGACGTTGTGTTGCAATAATAAGGTGTATTCCGGCTGCACGTGCCAATTGAGCCAATCGGGCAATGCAGGTTTCGATATCGGCCGGTGCAACCATCATAAGGTCGGCTAACTCATCGACAATGCAGACAATGTAAGGTAGTTTCTTTACTTCAAGGTTTTCGTCCGTACCCTTCAAAATTTTTGCATTGAAGCTGGCAATGTTACGTGCGCCAACTTTGGCAAATTGTTGGTAACGATGTTCCATTTCGCCGATAAGCCACTTAAGCGCTGCTGGGACACGCTTAGGGTCGGTAACGACCGGAATAAGCATGTGTGGCAGATCGTTATAAACCTTCATTTCAACAATTTTAGGGTCTACCATGATGAAACGCAAATCTTCCGGGCTTGCGTGATAGAGTAGGGAAGCAATAATGGCGTTTATGCACACCGTTTTACCGGATCCCGTAGAGCCTGCAATAAGCAAATGAGGCATTTTTGTAAGGTCGGCCACAATTGGTTTGCCGGTTACCTCCTTACCAAGAACAATTGGAATTTCGGCCTTGGAATCGGCCCAAGCTTTGGATTCTAAAATATCACGAAGACATACCGGAATTGGATCCTTGTTTGGGATTTCAATACCTACACAACCTTTACCCGGAACCGGTGCTTGTATGCGGACAGAAAGTGCCTTCAAGCCTAAAGCGATGTTTTTCTCTAGACTGATAATCTTTTCAACCCTTACACCACGGGCCGGGGTTACCTCATAACGTGTAATTACAGGGCCAGATTGAATGGCTTCAACTTTGACCTCTACACCAAATTCGTCTAGCTTTTCGACCAAATCTTGCGCGGTTTTATAATAATCCTCGGTGTAACTCGTTGTTAGCGGTTGAGGTGGTTCTTGCAACAGCGTTACAACGGGGAAAACGTAGTCTACGCCCTGCTTTTTTTCAGATTTCGTAACCGCTTTTTCGGTATTTTCGACCGGAATGATCTCAATTGTTCCGGCCGCATTAAGAGGTTTTATTTGGATTTTTGCCGGCTTAATTTCGTTATGATGAGAAGGGATCTCTTTTTCTATTGAATCGTGTTCCAATGAATTATCTTCTACCGGTTGTTCGATAGACACTTCCTCTTTTGGGTACAGGGGTTCAGAAGATTGTTGTGGTATAGCAGAGGGTGGAATTTCTCTTTGCAATTTCAGCAAAGGCGCTTCTATCGGCTCAAATTTGATTTCTTCAACTATTTTCTTTCCATTTTCTTTTGCCATGACCAAAGAAATTTTTGAAGGATCCAGATCGGCAAGCTTTATAGGTCCCGAAGAAGTCGGCTTTTGCTCTCGTTTTAACAATCGGTCTGCCCAACATCTTTTTATGGGCTCTGTAAGCGAAACGATTTTAAAATTCTTAAGTGCGCTAAGGATCCTTGTAAGTAAATTTTTTATTGTTCGGATCGTAACAATGATTAAGCCACGAAGTAATTTATAGATCCATTGCGAAACGCGCAAAGGGCTAACAAAAGCTAAGCTAATAAAAACAATACTACAGGGGAAAAGAACTAAAAAGCTTCCCCACGGGCCAAAATAAGATTTAAACAGTAAAGTAAAAATATTATTTCCCCAAATTCCACCGGCTCCTCCAGTTAAATAGGCATAGTTAACTTTTAAAAAGTGGTTAAGTTCCAACCATGTAAGAAGGTTAATGGCAAAGAACGTTCCCAGGCTCAAAAAAAGCCATTTATTATAGGATAATTTGTAGCCAAATCCGGCAAAATATAGGACGCCAACCCAAATGAAGTAAACGGGCATGAGCCAAGCGATATAACCGATGTAACGAAAAACATATGCCGAAAAATATATGCCAACATAACCTAAGCGATTTGAGGCATTTTGCCAGTAATCTATAGCCTGAGTTGTATGCAGAGGCGATTTAGGCGGGTCATAATCCAAAAGCGCTAAAGCGATAAAAACGCCAAAACACAGCCAAACTAATCCATGAAAGGGTTTTATAACTTGTATTACCTTTTTTTCTGATATCTTCACTTTATGACGATTTCGGTTCACTTTATGCCTCGAGGGTCGTTTTAAAAAGAAAATTCTGTTAAAATAAATTCCAAAGAGGAACTCTTATAAACTTTTTAAAGCGGAATTTCTCTTGTCACTAGACTGAATAGAAACTAAAATTGAAACCATCATTTTGTGATAGTGTTTTATCAAGAGTATCCTTTTGGTGAGTCAATAAAAACATTTGGCCTTTCGGATGAGGTTTTGGACTTGATTCTTAAGAGATGATAATGGGGTGAAAATAATATGAAAAAACTCAAACGCAAAGTGCAACCAAGTGCCGTTTTCGGTATGGCGCTTTTGAAAAATCTATCTTCGGAACAACGCGATTTGTTAATTCGCTATCCATCTTCTATCGAACAAGAAAAAGCACAAAACGATTTGGCTGCACGTCTCTTAGGGTTTAAAGATATCGGGTCTTGTGATATTGAGGGTTTTCAATTCAATTATAGCCTGATGGTTCTGTGTTTGCCGGTTGATAGTGCATCCAAGACGAATGATTGTCTAAAAGCCCTTGGGGAAGCCTACGAAATTCTTTGCAAGCACTTTAATGTAACGTGAACACCCCAGGCTTATGGCAATTTTTTAATTTGTGAAAATTGGCTAAAGTTTTCTGGTTTTTACATCGTAGGACTGTATGTCGTGTTTTAGGGAAAGCAAACATTGATAAAATTTAGAAAAAAGGTTTAAACCTTACAAACAAAACCATAAGTCTCGTCGAAGCGACCCGATATTTTGTCGTTTTCAAGCGTTTGTGCTTCTCGGTTGACAGGATGGATCAGCGTCTATCTTGGAAAACTATTTAGAAAGACAGTTATTGTTTCGTTGAATGTTTGTTTGTTGTTAGACAAAGTACCAGAAATACAAAAACAGAGTTGTATTGTTTGTGATAGAATGGTGTCTTGTAGAGTCCTTTGCCTGTTACTTTTGAGGCCAAGAGCGTTTTTAAATTGTGTTAAACTCAATGTCCTCAATTGTTTCCTAAAATTAGGTTAAGAAACATCGAATTTAGACTTAAAACTTGATTTCTACCGTTTCTGATTATAAACTATTTGAATGTCAACCTCGTTTGGTAGTTCACAAGTTTCAGGTTCAATTCCTTTAAGGGGTTCGTCGGAATCTGCTGAATTTTCGGTTTCTTCTTCGATACAACATACCGAAGAAAGCGTTTTGCACTCCTTAGGAGATACAGTACCTCCATCTGCCCATAAGGCCGTTAAAAGAGATTTTGCAAGGGTAAAAAAAGAAGTCGAACATTTACCGGTATCGGACCGGCAAGAAGCCGAACGTATTTTACAACAAGCGGGGTCTTCAAAGGACCCGCAACAAACAAGCGAGGCTTGGGTTAAATTATTGGGTTGGAGCCTGGATAGAATTTTTAGCTCACTCGCAAAGGCTCTTACGTCTTGTATTGTTTGGATTGTTAAAGCTATTCGGGCTACAGTTAAAGAGTGTGGAAAGTTTATAGTAGACTTTGCTGGTAAGGTACATGAACTTTATAAAGAACATCAAGAAAATAAACGACTAGAAGCTTCTGCACGAGAAAATCTAAGAAAGCTTGATACTGGCCTTTCGGATTTAGCAACCGAAACTCACGTAAAGGTTGATGTGTCGATGACCCAAAAGGTTGGAAACCGCAGAAAAGTTTCGCCGCGGTCAGAGGAATAGTCATTCAGTAATAGGCGATAGTTGCCAATCACGATACCTTTAAAAATAATTAGCGGTATAGAAACTGCAACTCAAAGTCGTCACTTAAATCTTGATTTTTTGCTCGGCGAATTATAGCCTGTTGTCATGACACACGCAATTACAGACAGACCATCGATTTCAAATATAACAACCTCAGAAGTACCTTCTTCGGGTAAGAATACGTGCATGGCATTGCAACTGTTAAGCGATACGGCCCTCCAGGTTATGGAATCCCATAATCCGGATCAAACTATGCTTCAGGTTGCCAGAGAGGATTTTAGTACGCTCGGTGATGAAATGAGTAAGTTACCGCAGACAGAACGTAAACAAGCGGAAGAAATTCTCCAAAAATCGGTTGATACAAAAGATATAAAGTCTTTTGGTAAGAGCTTGCTTGATTTATTAAAGTGGGCCGTAGGTAAAGTTTTTAACGGTATCGCAAAAGCTGTAGTGGCCTATATGACGTGGGTTGCGCATGCTCTCCAAAGTGCTTTTAAATTTGCTGAAGAGCTCTTTAAGGATTTAGTCGATGGGTTAAAGCATTTATTGGCGCAGGCAAAGCATTTGGCAAGTGAAATTAAATCTGCTATAGAAGATCTGATTGCTGGCCTTTCGGCAAAAAAAAGGATCAAAGACGGAAGCGAAATCATCGACGGAAGCACCCTCAATGACCGCAAAGCCGCAAAAGGCAAGTTCCAACCCACCCTCGACTCGGTTGCAAGCAATTGAAGGGGCACCACATGGTAGTGCCAAAACTTCTAAAACTTCTGAAAAACCCAAAGTAGACTCTACGCATGGACAAAAAAAGGTGGATGGCCAGCCAACAGTGTCTTCTACACAGCCTAAGCGTACTGTTCAGCAAAGTTCAGTATTGGGAGCAGAGCTTTTAAAGCAGCTAACTTCAGAGCAAGCAGATCTGTTGAAGTCAGATGACCGTTTAATGACAGATGCTAAAAAAAGTGAACGAATGGAATTAGCGGCACATGTAATGGGATTTAAAGATGCTGCTTCCTGTGACAAAGATAGTTTAAGAAGCAGCTACAAAAAGATGGCAATTCAGTTTCATCCCGATAGAAATCCGCAAAACAAAGAAGAGGCGGGTGCGCATTTTGCAAACGTTGGAAATGCTTACAAAATTCTCTGCCAAAAACTTGGCATATAAGATAACAATTATTTTATATAAACGTCCTTTGTTTTTTACGAAGGACGTTTTATTTTTTCGGGTTATAACAAGTGCTACTATTTAATGTTTCATGCTTTTAATAGTCTGGGAGAATATCTAGTTTGAAGACTAGTTCAATAAACGGATATGGGGCGATTCTCCTTAAAATTTGCACTTTTTGTTTATGTATTGTTATCGGCAACAACACTCAGCACAACGTTTAGTTCGGTTTATAATCAATGCCTTCTTTTTATCATACACGAATTTAACGCGCCTTAGGTTAAAATAAAGCTTACGGTTACCGTATATTTTTGGGCTATTCTACTTTGCCGTTATTTCCTTGGTATTATATCCGATCGTTACGGTGCTAAAAACTGTTTGATGATTTCCATGTTCTTGGCCATAACGGGAGCTTTTTTTTGTGCGGTTTCAATAGATATCGATTGGTTTATTTTCGATCGCTTTATTCAAGGTATTGGCATGGGTGGGATGCAAATTATGGCTCTTGTGCTTTTAATGCAGAATACATTGCCGGTTCAGCGAGCCGAAGTGTTAGCTAAGGAGCAAGTGTTTTTTTCGGTGTCGTCGTTTGTTTTACCCTTTATCGGGAACCGAATTTGTCATCATTTTACATGGCGATTTAACTTTGTCTTGATATTGATCCTATGCATAGTCTTATGGGTATTCTTTTTGTATGTAAAAAAGGATTTATATAGACCCGAAAAGTACATTAACTTTGAAGCACCCGACAGAGGGCTTGTTTTTAAAAACATACAGTTTTGGAAATGTACTTTTATTGCTTGTTTAGCAACTTCGGGGTACATCTTGTGGGTTCAGTACTTCAGCTTAATCATTCACACCTTGGAGATAGGGAAACAATATCTACTGGTTTATCAATTGGTTCCGATGCTGCCTTATTTGCTTGTTTCTTTGTTTTTTGGTCGGTTAACCCAGAAAACTTCTCGAATTACACTTGAAAAGTTTTGTTTTTATGCGCAGTGCATTGCTTTATTAGGAATCGGATGTCTTATCATCGTAAGCAAAAGAAGTGATTGGCTCCCAATGTTGATATTATTTCCTATTTTTATTCACAATGTCGGAGGGGCATTATTACGGCCGCTTATGCAATCTAAGGCTTTAAATTCAATCAATGAAAAGAACGTTGGTTTTGCAAGCTCACTTGTATCGATGACACAAGTGAGCATTAATGCGGTATTTGCCTTGATAATAAACCTTGTTGATCACTTCTTGTTGGCTTTTGTCTCTATTGAGATTTTTATTGGCTTGTTGATTATTTATTTAAAAATAAAAGAAAAAGATTGACCCAATAGAAGAAAGGTGACTTGTATTAATGTAATATTGTACTACCATGTTATTACAAAAAGACAATACTTTCGAAAAAAGCTCCATTTCTCTTTGTGACGCAATTGTGGAATTAAAAACTTCAAAGGAAGCCGAAGCTTTTTTAAGGGACTTATGTACACCAATGGAGTTAAAAGCCATGGAGAAACGGTGGGAAGTTTGTCAGTTCCTGGCGCTGGGTAAAAAATCATACCGTCAGATCCATTCGGAGACTAAAGTTAGCCTTACGACTATTGGACGGGTTGCGCGTTTCTTAAAAGAGGAAAAATATAAAGGCTATTTAAACTTATTAAAAAAGTTAAACTTACTTAAAAAATGAAAATCGATTTTCAAAGGTTTTTCTGTTGGGGAATTTTTATACTTGTTTTGTTGTTTATGACGCCGATTCGGACGGTTGTTTCTGGCAAAAACGTTAAAAAAATTGCCGTTTTGCAGTTTGTTGAGCACCCTGCATTAGCACGC
>CAZDSI010000008.1:0-4006 GCA_964508215.1 uncultured Opitutales bacterium | reverse complement strand
CACATGGCAAGGGATCAAAGATGGTGTAGAAAAGTCCGACTATGCGAAATCGGTTAAGATTGAATGGAATTATAATAATGCGCAGGGGAATATCGCCTTGGCATCACAAATTGCTCAAAAGTGTGTAGGTTCGAGTCCCGATGTCGTAGTTACACTTGCAACCGCGGCCACATTACCTTTTATCGGATTGGCTCCTAAATATAATCTCCCCGTAATCTTTGCCTCCGTTACTGATCCTGTTGGAGCAGGGCTTGTTAAGGATTTAAAGCACCCAAACTTAAATATTACCGGTGTTTCGAATTTTATGGATGTAAAACCCCAAATTGAATTTATCAAAAAAGTACTCCCTTCGCTAAAAACTTTAGGCGGAGTTTACAATCTAGGTGAACCAAATTCGGTTAAACTGATCGAATTGATCCAGATAACTTGTAAAGAGTTAAAAGTTGCGACACAGTTTGCGTATGTGAACCGTTCGGCCGACGTAGGTGAAGCTACGGCTAAACTAATAGGTAAGGTAGACGCTATTTTTGTTTCGAATGATAGTACAGTTCTCTCGGCATTGGGAAGTCTTATCCGCTTAGCAGACAATCACCAGCTCCCCGTTTTTTTAAGTGATACCGATGCCGTAGAAATGGGGGCGGTTGGTGCTTTGGGGCCCAATCAATACGAGTTGGGTTTGCAAGTAGCAAAGATGATTGTACGCGTTCTTGAAGGCGAAACATTAAACAATGTACCTGTAGAATTTCCAGCCAAAGCGGATGTGTGTTTAAATTTAACCGTTGCTAAAAAACTCAACCTCTCTATTCCAAAATCATTGGTGCAGGGTGCTAAAAAATGTTATTAAGTGCTATCTTACCGCTAAAGCGTAGGTATAAAAAAGAAGGAAGTATTTGTTGTTAAAATTATTTTTTTGAGATTGAAAGACAATGTTTCAGGTAGAACACGTTGAACCGGATAAAGCCGAAGAATTGTGCCGTAAGATTACAAAGGACTTGCCAGAATATTTTGGCCTAGAGCACTGGAATGAAAGATATGCTCTTGGGGTAAGAAATTGTTATAGTTTTTCTGCAAAAACGGATCATAAAGATGTTGGCCTTTTAAGTGTGGATTTCCCTTATCCCAATAATGCAAGGGTTTATTGGTTGGGCGTTTGCAAAAAATTTCATAGGCTTGGGATTGGAAGGTCTTTAATGGAATCGGCTTATGAGCATGCGAGTAAATTGGGTGCGAATACAATAACCGTTGAGACCTTGTCACCCGCTGAAAAAGACCCCGGTTATTTAGGTACTTATAGTTTTTATCGAACGTGTGGTTTTGAACCTTTATTTGATTTAAAGCCTTATGAGGACAATATGGTTTACATGTTAAGAATACTGGATGAAAAATTGTGAATGGATTAAGAGGCTGCAGGCAAACTTTTGGAGCCATTGCAAAATTTCCAAAGCTGATTAGTATACAGCTACGAAATTATTTTCCAAAAAAGTCTTTTAAGGCATTAAGTACCCGATTTTCGACCTCTTTGAATGAACCCTGCGCGTCGATGTGATAAAAAGGAAGGCGATCTTTTAATCTTTCAAGGCCGGCATAGGTTACTTTCATAAATTGCTCATAGCGTTGCGATGCAAGCTGAGGGTCTAGGTCCGTTGGGCGAACTTCTTCAAAAGAGCCTTTGCCGGTTTTTTTTACCTCTTCATTGTGTTTTAAAGCGGCTTGCGCACGATGTTGTTGACGACGTAAACTTTCCGCCTCATCGATCATCAAAACAAAAATGGCAAATAATGGTTTATGTTTTTTCGCCAGAAGTTGCTCATAAAGCCAAGCGATACTTTCGGCTTGGCCAGGAGTACGCGGAAACCCGTCTACAAGAACGCCATCCTTGTATAAGGGGTTATTTAACCCTTCAAAAACCGCAGAAATAACAGTTTTGTCGTCTAACAGCAGTCCTTGATTTATTTTTCTTAGCATTTCGGGAGTGTTAAGCAACGCACTTGCGATCAAAGGCTTTTTGTAAAGCATTGCATAATTAATGATCAAATGTTCGTTTGTTCCTTTGCCCGCGCCTGGTGCTCCACTCAGCCAAAAAGCTTTTTGTGGGAACTGTTCTAGAGTCATACCATTGGAAGCCATCTGACTCCAAACAGCGTTTATGGTCGCGTGCGTAGTAGCAATCGTTGTCATAGAAAGGGTGCAATCTTAGAAAATTTTATAGTCTAGAGGCAAGAGCGTTAGAAAGAATTATTGAGATTTAGAATAGTAGGGCATAAACAAGTAAGGTAATTTCGAAGCATGCGAAACTTTGTTAATTTTCAGAGCTAAGTTGGGAAATTTTTTCATTTGTCTGATTTCTTGCCATACTTGGTTGCATTTTCTTATCCTTTCGGCGAATAATAAGCCATCAATTTTTAAGCTGACTTCCTCCAATAAAAATTTGTCAAACATTTTTAGTTTTTTGTATATGGATAAGGTGGCCGAACATAATATTCTAAAATTTTCTTCGTATTTCATATAAGTTAATAATTTTGAAAACTTTTCAAGATTATCTAAGTGTATTTCGTAGATCTTTCCTAAGTCAATGCTTATAAGGTCGAAGCGAGAACTAAATAACTGATGGTAAAAACTAAAAGTTGCCGAACAACTTTCAAGGTGTTTTTGAGGATCTAAGTTTGCCTTAAATTCTATAGGACCAGTTTGTTGTTCTAACGCAAAGATGTAGGTCTTTAATTCTATAGAGACCAGAAGCATTTCAACGTACAATAAGTTAAGCTTTTGTCTGCGAGTATCCGGTTTAACTTTTTTTCCTTTCAACTTTAGTTCCGCATATTTTCTTTGCAATCTTTCGTGTTTTTTATGCAATATCTTGTTCCGATTTTGAACCTCTTTATTGATAAATGTAAGATGTTTGTATTGTTCATCGAGTAGGTTATACAACTGTTCTCTTTGTTGATAACGCGTTTCCAATTGTGTGCAATATTCCCTCAAGGTTTCTAGGGTCTCGACTTGTGGCCTACCGCCAATGCCTAATTTTGGTAGTCGGGTAGCGAATATGTTAGAAATTGTTAAGGATACAATAAGCGAAACAATCGTGAGATATTTTAAACTAAAATTACACATCTTCATTGCCGACTCCTTTCACATTTTAAGATGATAGGAATTCGTTTACAAGCCAATTTAAGCGATTTTAGAGTTGCTATTTCAGGCGGGTTCATGTCAAAATTTCCAAAACGGAAGCTCGTCGTGCGAATTATTGATTATTTGCTAAACTTAAGCATAAAGAAGAAGCTAATTTTGTTTTCTGTCTTCTATGTTGCTCTAATTATGGCGCTGCTTTTAACCATTACGTTTTCATGGAAGGCAATTGAAAAAAGCTATAAACAAAAAGAAGCCGTTTACCAAGTTGTGCGTTTCGCGCAGAACGCACGTATTGCTGAAAAATCTTACCTAAAATACTATAAAACGAATCACGAGCAAGAGCTTGTCTCGGCGTGCTTGGATATTTTGTCGGCATTTCAAACATTGAGAGTGCATATTGACCGTGAAAAGATTTCGGTCATCCAGCAAGATATTCATACTTATCGCCAAATGTTTAATAATATTATTTTAGTTCATCGTAAAATGGTAAAAATTCGGCAAGATATCCGTGAAGGCGTAGCGCTCATGTCGGCCAAAGTGAATTTCTCAAACACTGATAAAGGTACCGATTATTTGAAGGAAGTGGTAAAGGACTGTTTTCATTCTATTTTGGAGTTAAGCTCTTTATACGATCAATTTTTAACGGAGGGAAAGCGTGAATATTTAAACACTTTTGAAAAGCAAGTTAATGCTATTTTTAATAGCAAGGTTACACAACTGATGTCTATAGGGCAAAAGGAGCAAAATCCAGAGCTGTGGCCGATACTAAGAGAAATTCGTGAAATTTTTGAAAGGTTTAAACAGATACCTGAGGTTACAAAAACCGTATTTGAGCTTGAACAAAAAAGCATCAACAAAATGGATCAAATTGGTACAC
>CAZDSI010000007.1:33915-40428 GCA_964508215.1 uncultured Opitutales bacterium | reverse complement strand
AATTGCGCCCTCACCAAATTGCTTATTTATGGCCGCGATAGCTAAATCTAATGTTTTGTCGTCCAGTCGACCACTGGTTTCCACGCTTTTCCGTTTGCCGGCTGCTACATTTTCCATGAAAAACAAATCTAGACGCTTTAAAATTTTTACAAAGAAAATTTTCTACTTTTCTTTAGCCGGATGCGCAAAATAAAATAATTTGTTTTTCACTTGTGGCTGTAAAAACGTTTAAAACAAAAAAATTCTCGCAGTGGTTCACCGAGCCGATCTTTCTTATCTTCGGTGTAATCATTTTCAGCTTAGTATCCTATCAAATCCTTCCTTCCTTCGTAATTCGCGGAGCATTAAGTATTAGCTTATCCTTAAAAAGTTTTTTGCTTTTTTTTATACCATTTTTAATTTTTAGCGGAACGGCCTTGGCTTTTTCTAGCCTACAAAAAAATGGCATGTTTTTCATTCTTTGCGTCATGGGGCTTGTGGTCGCTTCAAATTTTATCAACCTGATGCTTTCAGGCTTCGTTGGATTTTATTTAATACCCCTAACATCCAATACAAGCTACATTCCAGTAACCGATGCGACTAAAATAATCTTACCCTATTTTTCACTTCAACTACATCCTATTCTTTCGAATACCTCCGCATTATTGGGCGGAATAACTATTGGTATTGCCTGTGCTTTCTATAGGATCCCAAAAGTAATAAAAGCCATACAATTATTGCATCGCTATACTATGTACTTTATGATGCATTGCTTTATTCCCTTGTTACCGTTTTTTTTATTGGGCTTTTTGTTAAAACTGCTCGCTGAAGGCCAACTTGCAAATTTCGTACAAGGGAATTTACCATCATGTCTGTTAATGATCGGGTTCTTATGTTTTTATTTATGGTTATGGTTGGTGGCCGCAAAAAATGTTTCTGGGAAACCGAGTTCCACCATAATTCGCAATATTTTTCCGGCAATGGTTACCGCAGCCAGCACGATGTCCAGCGCAGCGGCATTACCGTTTTCGATTAAAGCGGCTACCGAAAACACCAAGGATCCTGTTTTGGCGAATGCCGTTATGCCCGTAACACTCAATTTCCACATGGTCGGAGACACCATCTGTATACCGATAATGGCGATCATTATACTAAACACGTTCAACTGCGCACTTCCGACATGGCAAAGTTTTATGCTTTTCGGTGCCTTTTTTGTTCTCAACAAATTTGCCGGTGCGGGTATACCGGGTGGAACAATTATGGTTTCGCTTCCCGTGTTACAACAGTATCTCGGATTCAACGAAGAAATGTTGGCGCTTATTGCCGCGTTCTACATGCTTATCGACCCCATAACAACAACTGGAAATGTAACGGCCAACAACCTACTTATTATTTTTGTAAAGAAAATGTTGCATTCTAAGACTGCTTCTCAACACAAAGAAGCCGAAGTCTGTGGTAATACCTAATTATTGACCTCTTAAAAAATTTGTTCCGAATCGCTCTTACATTCTTCCGATGATTCGTTATAAGCTAATCCTAAAGCTTGACGCTAAAATTCATTATTTATTTTCTTGACAAAGCATGCAAAAATAAGAACAATTGCGCATCATGCTTCGGTTTTTGAAAGCGAGCAGGAGGTTAAAATTTTTGGCCCCTTATAATTTACAATAAGGGGCTTTATTGTGCTCAAATTCGTAAAACCGAAGAACAAATAGCAATCTTAAAATTATTCTTTGATATATGAAAACACTCCGGAATTTTTTCGGCGGTACTTTAACCATCGTCAGTATGATTAATTTTGCAACCGCCAGCATTAAACAGGAATGCCATCAAGCTGAAGAACTTTTAGCAAAAGAGCATTTAAACGAAGCGGCACAAGTGCTGATCAAAATTCATGATTATGTCCGTTTTGGCATGTACAAAATCATCGCAAAACATTCACCAAATTCTGGCATCTTTCCTATTCTGGATAATTGCGATGGCGACGTTCAACACCGTGGAAGACCCTTTGAGAGTCCCATTATCATCAGCGCATGGGCAAATGGTAGCGTAAGTAATGTAGGTAAGTGTATATTCGAAGAAGGGGCTGAGATCGGACGTTATACTAACCACCAAGTACCCAGTCGCGGTAAATTTAAATTCTATAACCCTATCGATGTAAAAAGTAACGAAATCGTTATGGAAGAAGAACTAACCGTTTTTCTACTCAACACAACAGAGGAAATTACTTTGCAAGATTGCGCCAAATGGTGGACTGAAAATTTCTGTCGTGTAGCTCGTGCGCTGATTGAGGCCTATGGTAAAAAGCTGTGCAACAGCATTAAAAGCTTCACAGAGGCCGAGCTTAACTATTGTTTAATGACCTATAAAATATTCGTCGAGTCAGATGGTGGACATCGCGGGCAACAATACCACGAATTTTCACAAAAAGGATTTTGGGATGCTTTTGTAATAGTCCGTAACATCTTAGGAGATATAGTACTAGACCCAAAGGCAAACGAAAATGCAAAACGCCTTGTTTGGACAGCTCTTGAAAATTGGGATAACCCTGCCTGCAAAAAGCTTGGTGAATTTAAAGTAGAAGGGAAGGGTAAGCTCTTTTCTATTATCGGCATTTATCCTATCGGATATTACCAAATAGAGCCTGATGCCTTAGCCATGAGTATTTATGTTGCTGCAGAAAAAAAATACACAAAATTTTTAAGTCAAGAACCCTTCCTTACGATAATACCGTTGGCCAAAAAAATCGAAAAAGAACATGGCGAAAAGGCTAAATTAACTGTCTACAAATTGGCAGCATCTTACGAGCAGTCATTGCGTGAAAAGAAGGAAATGGAATTGTTAGAAAAACAAAAACAAGCTCGGGAACAATTTCAAGAAATTGTGAGGCCGATGCCGAAAGTAATTTTGCCTCTATCGTCCCCAAGCAGTAAAACTACAACTATCACAACCCAACGCACGACCGGAAATGATATTAGAAACCCTAATTTTACCCTTACGCCACAAAAAGTCGTTACGCCTCGTAAGTTCGACCATAACGTTGGGCAATATGTGCCAGAGTATAAACCAGGACTTCCGGTGAGCGAACAATCGCTAGAATGGCAGGCGTATAATAGTTTTAGACAAGAAAAAATGCGAGAACAAGAGCAGCAGAAACCCAAAGGGCAATGGAAGAATGTATGGAGGGCTTGGGTAAATGGCGGAAAAGGAGGATTAAATTGGGAATACGTTATAGAATAAAATAATTAATTTCTCACAACCGGGAGGCGCCCACCATGGGCGCCTCCAGCGTTTTAAAGAAGCGTAGCTCCTGGGCTTGGCCCATCGATGCTACCTCATCGAATTAAAAGTTCTTTAAGGAAAGGCTCGGAAAGAATCAAGGAGTATAGCCCCTTGGCACAAAAATTCTCCGCATTTTAATTTATTAAAAATTCGTTTTTCTTTCGGAAAGCGCGAAACGGACTCCATCTAACCTTCTGCCAAAAACTAAGCCGTGATCACGCGCATTTCGAGCTGACAGGTGTTACGACAGACAGAGGAGTTATGGGCGAACTTAAGTTGTTGGTAGGACGAAAAAAAACCGCGAAAATTATTTCTTGACAACAATCAAAAAAAATAAAAGGTTTTGGGCAGAATGCTGCGATTTTCAGAGTCAAGAATGAGTTAGGTTATTGGCCCCTTATGGTTCTATTGTAAGGGGCTTTACTGTACTCAAATTTTGGAAACCGTGGCGAAACCAATAACCTTAAACTATTCTTTCATATATGAAGACACTCCGTAAATTTTTCGGTAGTACTTTAATCTTAATCGGTATGGCCGGGTTGGCGACCGCAGGAGTTAAGCAGCAGGTTAACCAGGCTAAGGATCTTCTACAACACGATCGGCTAAACGAAGCGGCGCAAAAACTGATCGAAACACACGGCGAAGTGTGTAACGGCATGTACGAAATTATTCAGCGATATTCCCCACATTCGGAAATTTTGATCAATCAAACAAATTGTAATGAAAATGTTCAAAGAAGAGGAAGAGCTTTTGAAAGTCCCATTATTATCAGCGCATGGGCAGAAGATTCTTTTGCTAAAGTGACACGCAGCGTTCTATTCGAATACATTCAACGTCGAACACAAAAAACAGGAGAGACTCTTTCTAGTTGTTTTAGTTTTTATAACGAAAGCGAGGAAGATCGTTATTATTACGGTTGTTGTTGTTTTTGTAAGGGTGATCGGGCAGTAGACTTAGCAAAAGCTATGGACAAGTTTTTAACAAAAAAAATCGGGAAAGCTTCGATGCCAGGCTGTGCAAAATGGTGGAATGAAAACTTCTGCCGTACGGCTGCCAGTCTTCTTAACGCCTACGTTCAAAAATTCAACACACATCCCGAAAATTTCACTTTAGTCGATACCTACTACTTCTTAATGACCTATAAAGTGTACACCGAATCGGATGCGGGAAATCGTGGACAGTTGGTATTTGCACAGGAAAATTTTACAAACGTCTGTACGGCAGTACACAACATGTTGGCGCATTTGCTGTTACACCCCGGTGTCAATGCTCAGGCTAAAAGTTTTGTTTTGACCGCTGTGGCAAACTGGAACAACCCGATTTACCAAAACTTGGGTAAAGTCGGTAACGTTGATGTTCGTCCTATCGGCTACTATCAGGTAGAAATCGGAGCTTTAGACAACGCCATGCGGATTGCAAGTTCAAACTATGTAAGCCACCAACAGGCCATCGCACAACCCATCCAGATTATGCAAAAAGCCCACGGTGAATGGACTGTAGCCTACCAACAAACGCTGCAAGGCTGGGAACGACACTTCCAAGAAATTTTGAATCCACAACCACAACCTTCAACGAGCGGCTATAAACATACGCCGACCATGCACGTAACTCCTGGATATATGGAGCAAACCCAATTTGGACGTTTTTATCATCCATCAACCACTACTTTTCAATGATGTTTAAATAACATTTCTCACAACCGGGAGGCGCCCACGGTGGGCGCCTTCAGCGTTTCAAAGAGTGTAGCTCTTTGAAACGAAAATGCTTTGCATTTTATTTTATTAAAAACTCATTTTTCTTTCGGAAAGCACGAAACCTGTTTCTTTCCCCCGCCAGGGACGCGGCCCTTGGACCCATTGATGCTACCGCATCGAATTAAAAGTTCTTTAAAGAAAGGTTCGGAAAGAAACTTTCTTTCCTAAGAAAGTTTCTTTCCGCATTTTATAAAAAACCGCTTTAGGCTGTGGCCACGCGCATTTCGGTCTGCGAGGTGTTACGACGAGCCTCTTCAACCACCTGAAGAATTGAACCCAACATTTGTATCATGGCATCGATAAACTTTTTGTCCATTTCCTCGGACGCCTTCCACATTTCAACGTTGGCCTGTTGCTTATCGGCTTCGAGCTTCTTACCATCGGCTTTTAGGTCAAAGGCTCCTTTAACCATTGAACCTGCACCGCTAATATACTGCTGGACGCCCTGAAGTCCCGATTGCCAAGCCGAATTTTGTAATCCTATTCTTTGCATATTTTGTTCTAAATTCGCCGGAGTACTTTGGACGGCCTTGCCAACTTGTTGGACATCACCACTACCAGCACCTCCCGCTTCCAAACTAGTTCTTGACGCTTGGCTACCGGCGCCGGGAGTTACCGACTGACCGGCGGCACCCATTCTTGCCGCAGACACGGCACTTGCTCCCGCCATACCAAGCTGTACCGTACCCATTGCCATACTAAAGGCACCAGAAACCATGGCACCGGTAAATCTTGTCTGGGCTTCTTCGCTCATTGCGGCAAATTTACCCTCAAACGCCGCACGGATACCTTGTAAGTCCAACATATCGCCGCGGAAGTGCGCATCGCGAATGATGAGGAACAGGGCCAGCAGTTCTTTTATAAGGTCCAGAAACTCTTCGTTGCTGCTTAATTTTTTTGTGGCCGCAGGGTCAGGAGCTCCAATTTCAGCCTTTTGTTGTGCCGAATAGGCCTTACGCAGATCGGCAACGGAAAAATCTGTGTTTACCTCATTGTTCTCAGTGATTAATCCAACATCTTTAAAAAATTGTAGTGCTTCCGGACTACCCGCTTTACCGCTTTTAATATCGGCAACCAGCTGGCTCGCATTTTGCAGCATGCTCTGGTATTCGCTCTGCGTAATTGCACCATCTTTGTTTGTATCAACGTACTGTTGATACTGTTGTCGTGATGTATCTGTATTTATGGGCATAGAATTTCCTTATTTGTAGGGTTTTTATATTCTTTTTTAAGGGTTGAACGAGGACCTAAAAGGCTTTCCACGTTTGAATTTTTTATTGTAAAGTTTTTCGAAAGCTTAAAGGTTTCAGCCAAAAGTCCGGCATCCTGAAAAACTTTCAGCGATTTTCTCCTGCCATTACACGCAATATCACCGAAAAGTCCTTGAAATTTATGAAGCAAAACTTGCGCCTCCATCTTCGGCGATGTTTCAACTCTCATGAGGGTATTCACTTTCCAGAATTCCTTGTAATTAAGATTAAATCGTCTTAATTCGAAA
>CAZDSI010000007.1:15656-33898 GCA_964508215.1 uncultured Opitutales bacterium | reverse complement strand
ATTCGAAAAAACTTTAGAAAAACCAATACCTTAGACGTTCGTTGGAACATCGTTTACCAGTTTTTCCTGTACGGAAGCAATACGTTCGGCCTCATCGGCAACCGCCTGTTCGCCTTCCAGCATTTTCTTCATGGCCTCATCACCAAACTGCATAAGCTGCTCCAAGAATTTCTGCAGCACATCCAGATCGGCCTTATCTTTTTCAAGCGCCAAACGCATATCATCTAGCTCTTTTTGCCTCATACCAAGGTCGATAGCCGCCGCACCTTGTGAGAATGACCACGCCGCACCGACCAAAGAACCAACCGCGTTTGCACTTTGAGTCGCTACTTGTGCCGCTGTACCCAAATTTGAAGCAAAGCCCGCACCGCCTAAACAAAGACCTCCAACAACACCCATGACCGCACCGGCAATGCTAAGTCCCATTTGCCATTTCTTTTTATCTTCCGCTTTCATGTCGGAGTGCTTGATCGCTACACTTGCAATGGTGCAAGCACAGGCACCCCAGGCCAAGGCAATACCAACGCCCGCAAAAACAGCCGCCGCACCACCAGTTCCTACAATGATTGCAGCACCCACTACCGTCGCCACAATGGCACCGATCACGGCACCAACGATCGACATCGCATCCAAGAATTTATCCCAAAACCCTTGGTGTTGCTGCATTTCGTGTTGCTTATCTAAAATTTTCTTCTGCTCGGCGAGAATGTAGTCAGATTTAGTCTTAATTTCATCCTGCCGTAACTTGAGAGTCTCTTTGACCGACTGAACGAGGTTTTCCTTCGTCTTATGACTTAGCAACAAGGCCAAGAAACCGATATCCATTTCGCCGATTTTTCCCCATTCGCCTTCAGGGGTATTCGTACCATCCTTAAATTCCTGGAAAATATCGGAAAGGCCTCGCGCACTATCACCGTCAATTTTGGTGCTTGGTGTACTTAGTGTCGGCTTTCCACCACTGGCAACTCGCGTTAGTTCGGTTATGCACGCATCGGCAACGGTCACACTGATAATACCTTGAGCTTGCAACTGCTGCAAGGCCGTCACCGTCTGTGCCGAAGTCATCTGACCGCTGTCAACTTGTTCCTGAAAATAAGCCGCGATTTCTGCTGTGCTTTTTCCCCTGACTTCCGTCGCTAAATCTACACTCATGACACCTTCTCAAGTAAAGTCATCATTACCTGTGCTTTCTGCAAGGCCGCACGATTACGATCCGTCGATGGAACCAGCTTACCGTCTTTCGACATTAACAACATCGCTTCAACAAATTTCTTGGCCGCCGGTAATTGCTTCAACTTGAATAAACATTCGGCCATATCCAAATAAGAAACAAAGTTAGACGGGTCTAAAGAAAGCACGGTATGATAAGCCATAATTGCACCTTCATATTGCTCCAACATTTTTTGACAAGCACCTAACCCGAGCCAATAATCAAGCTTCAATGGGTCGTAAATACACAAGACATTAAAAATTTTCGTCGCTTTTTCGTATTTGTCATTTTGGTACAAATCGTATGCCAAGGCATACATCATGTCTAACTTATCTTGTGGCATGTCAAAGGCCTCTTTTAAGGTCATCTCACCTTTGGCCAACGCCTCTGAAATTTCTTGGCTGAGCTGCTCCAGCTCGGCATTTGAACTATCGTTTTGTGCCATTTTTTCTTTTGGTTTTGTTGCTTCTTTTGTTGTCATGCTCATACTCTTTCTATCGGTTTTCTCTAATTTAAAAATTTTAATGAATGTTTCCAATTGCGTGCAAATAAGTATCGGAGGCACGTTTACGTAAGGTCGAAGAAGTAGAGTCAAAGGTATCTATCTTGCTCCGCTGTGCCATAACGTCGTTGTTGATCTTTTGCGTTTCGGTTTCAATAGCCTGAACACGATTTTGGAATCCCGCCGCCCACGATTGGCTTACAACGTCCGCCGTAACATCATCTTTATTGGACCAAACGCCATCTTGTTTTTTGTCACCAACAAATTTTCCATCTCCGGCTTGATCGTAACCAAAATATTGTAAAGGCGTAGCGTAGCCATAGGGTGCCGGAGAATCCATCAAAGAAATCGTAAACGTCTTTGTAGCCGAGCCATCGTTGACCGAAAAACTCTTAACGGGATTTTCTTTGGCGCCATCTTCACGTTTTAAAGCGTCATAGCTAATTTTAGACTCTTCATCAGTTTGCGATAAATCGAGTTTTATAACGCCGTAAAAAGGATCTGTTGGATCGGTCGAAGCCGCCGTCATTGTCGATGATTCTGAATATTCGGCACATCCCTCGTTACCGCCAAACAAAGCCCTTATTGTAGCTTCCGGTTGACCGATAAAGTTTGATATATTTGTGCTGTTGGCTGGAACCAATAAATATTTACCTTTATAAAAACCGCTTACCCCACTTGTACCTTTTTGGTCTTCGTCGTCATATTGTAACAAGAAATAAACATTGCCATTGGCATCGGTTACTTTACGTGTGTGATGCCGTAAAAAATAAGCTGCTGCCGCGTGTACAGCTTCTGGAATCGCACTATACACTTTACCTTCTTCAGGATCACCCTGGGCCGGCTTATAAGTTTGGGAATTTAGTTTCTGCAAAGCGTCGTTTAGCCCACCCATTAGAGCGTTGTAAAAGCTCACTTCCTTCGTTAGAGACTCGACCTGCTTTCGTAGTGCCTGAACTTTAGTCTCCATAAACGTCGCAAAAGCGTTTATTGGAGAATCTCGGTCGATGAGAAAGGTAACATAAAAAGATTCCATTGCACCGTTTTCTTTAGCCCCAGCTTCCTGTGGTAAAGTGGGAAATCCACGGTTAACTTCCAAACGTTGCCCTTTATAGTAAACAACATCGCTATAATCGGGGGGAAATGTTATCGGAGCCGCATCTTCACAATTATAATAAATTGCTAAGTATTTAATTTTATCCAATAAACTAAGCTTATTAAAGGCAATATCTGCACGTAGGCCGGTCCGACCGCTACCAGGACGAAGTTCCCCGGTTTCCGGATCGCTTCTCATATCAAACATATCCATGGTCAGATTCTGGTCATCATAATCTACGCTGTAATCCCAATCGATAAGACCATTTTCGTTTATAACTTGAACCTTCTGCAATTCGTTAATGCTTTCTTCCGCCTGTTTTGTTAGGCTCTCAAGCTTTGTTAGCAAAGCTTGAAATTGCGATGCAAATTGCGATTGGCTAATTTGCCCAGAATTAAGTTTCGCTTTTAGACTCTCGATATCTTGAAAAAACTTTTCAGCACCTGTTGCTGGATCCAAAAGCTTTTTCATGGTATCAATGTCTCTTTGTGCGGCTTTTAAATAATAATCATAAGCTTCAAACCCCGTCCAATTTTGATTACGAAAGGCCTCGTTTCCCTCTTCATAAAATTTATATGCATTCTTAATTTCTTCGAGCGCCTTTTGCAGTTCATCAATCCTTGCACATAGAGAATCATCGGGATAAGTCGGCGGGATTCCCGAGGCTCTTCCAATTTTCTCGAGAAGCGCCTGATAAATTTCTTCATAAGTTGAGTCTTTATCCAATCCTTCAATCCAAGTTGGAATCCCATAAATATATTTCAGAGTTTCAAAACTGATGCTCATAAGGCTTTAAATAATACGATTTTGTGGAATTTTGTTTGTAAGTTTTTGCAAACGACGACTGTCTGCTGTTGGCGAACCACCGGACACCACCTGCACACTGGGTTGTAAAACAACGGAATTATTTTTAAAAGACCCCAAGGGTAGGCGGGCCAAAGGAATAAATTGCTTTAATGCATGTATAAAATAAATATCATTGGGATCTAACTGGCGCGTTAGATCGAGTATTTTTCGAATATTTTCTTCGGTAAACAATGAGTTTTCTTCGCTTTGGTTCTTTGAAGAAGCGAAAAAATTTTCCAATTTTTGTAAGCGTTCATCTAATACTTCAAGCTGTTCCAAAAGATCTTTTGCGCTTGATTTCCCAGCGGTGCCATTTTTTGCAGAAGCTGTATTTCTACTATTCTCACTCTCGACCATGTATAATCTTTTGTTAACGTTGACCATTGAAGGGAAAATTACAGGTTAGGCGTTTTGGGGGATATTGGGAATATCGTTGTCCGTTCCGGTTAGGTCCTTTTTTTTCGCCAATCTATCGTTTTGATGTGCTTGGTTAATACCCTCTAAGGTTTGTTGAGCTGCCAATTCCTCCGCATGCCTCCGTTCTTTTTCAATATGCTCTGTACGTGTTTCGGCTGCACCAACGAGAGCACCTTTTTTAATCGCCTCATCATTACTGTTTAAAGCCCTTTCTTGTGATTTGCGATCGGCTTCGAGAGACGAAAAACGGTTGCGTTCAAATGTTAAATTACCGGCTAAAACTAATCCTTGAAGCACATTCATCGCGTTCTGTCGCTCTGCCTCTGCATTGGCAAAGCTCCATGCACTCCCGTCGACACGGCCACCCTTTAAGAGTGTCATGAAATCGGTTAATTTTTGATTAATGTCTTCTAAACTTGCATCGCCTTCTAAAAGTGACTTTAGCTCTGTGTAACGATTATAAGCGTCTTGATAACTGTTAAAGTAAACTTTTTGACGGGCTTGGCTATAAAGATTTTCGAGCGCCGCGAGCTTTTCGCTTTTTAATTGCAAGCCGCCTTCACCACTAATCTTATTATAAAGTTCTTGCAAAGCCGCATCGATTTCCTCTGAACTCGCTCCTTGCGTAATAAGTTGCTGTATTTGAAGTTTTTTTTGCTCAATTTCGGTTTTAAGGGTATCGTTTGGCTCGCCTTTTATTATATCACCAGAGTTTAAATATTCTTGGTATGTTGACCACAACTCGTCGAGTTGTGCTTGTTGATCGCCTTCAGGAAATGGAGGGATAACGGCCCCACCCCTAACACCACTTGTAGGATCGACTGCCATAGCCTTATACTATGGCTCAAAAAATAAAATGACAAGCAAAGATTGAGGTTTTTGGTGCCAGAGGGTGGATTTGAACCACCGACCAAAGGCTTATGAGTCCTCTGCTCTGCCCCTGAGCTACTCTGGCATTAGGAGAGTTTATGATTTGTATTCTCCCCTTAAAGTCAAGGTGAAAAATAAAGGGATAATATACTTTCTTTTAGTATTAAAAAACTAAAAAAAACGCTGGAATGTTTCTTACACTTATATCCTTCGAAAAAAGCATAATTAATTCTTATCAGTAGGTGAAACTACGTGAAAATTTAGAAAGAATTGGGTTCCTTTGTTTGGCATGGAGTAGCAATCCATCACATGGCCCATCTCTTCCATCATTTTTTTGCAAAAATAAAGGCTGATTCCGGTTTTTTCATTATCCAATGAAGCTAAAGGATCGAATAAATAGGTTTTGCTTACAGAATCGATTCCATCGCCATCATCTTCGACAACAATCCAACCCTCGTTTCCGTATCCTTGATTGTAGAGCTTCACCTGGCCATGAATATTTTTAGCCACCGATACAAGCGCATTTTTTACTAAACAGGTAAGAATTAAATTCAGCAATGGCTCATCCCCAAGAAAGGTAAAGTCTCTAAAATGAGCAACATGTACCTTATCCTTTTCTCCAGCTTTAAAGGGGTATTGTTTCATAAAGTTTTCCAATAGTGTCTGTGCATTTATAAAGTTCGCTTGGACTTTAGGGTATGGCTTTCTTAAAATATCGAGAATTTTTAGTCGTGTATTAAAAGGCGCAAAAACGGCTTTAAACAATCCCTTTTGTTTTTCAAAAGAAAAAGCTACATCTTTTGAGGATAAATCAACACCGAGATTCACATTCATCTTTTCGGCCGAATCAAGACACTTCGAAAGTGCATCGGAATGATTTTTGGCCAATAAATTTAATGCCGAAAGATGATCGCTAGTTTCACGTAAAAGTGCGCTACCCATGCGTTGCATCCCTAAAATTCTCTGTTCAATCAGCCAGGCTCGTTTCCGTATAAATAGGCCAGCGCTTATAATGGCAAAAAGTCCAAGATAAACGACTAATCTTATATCCTTTGGGAAATTTTCCCAATTCATAATTTCAGGGTAAATACAATTAACAATCCAATGCAAAATAAGGCCCATGCCGCACCCAATAAGGGTAAAAATACAAAACGCACGAGTATCAATCATAAAAATCAAAAGTAACAGCGACAAAATAAGGTTAATACCAAAGAGTAAAAAATTTGGAGCATCTAAAAGACTAAAGGTTGCCAAGCAAGGTAAGGTAAATAAAAGTGTTAAATGCCACATAAACGGCCAATATTTTTGAAGAGGGGTTGGCCAAGAATTTCTCATTAAAAGAGAAATAAGCATAAATGCTGAGATTATACGTAAGGTAACAACCATACGAAAATGTGAAAAATCATGTGTCCATAGAAATACGGGAACAAGATAATTTGCCAATAAGAAAGAAGTAAACGCTAAAATGGGTGCTCCATCACGGGCAACCATTCGCCTTGAAGTTTCGGCCAATAAATTTATTTTTAAAACTTCATTTTTAAATTTCGATAAAAAAGTTTTTTTGTCCCATTGAATCAGTTTCTTCTGGTGTTGTTTTGTTTTCCACATACTCCAGAGGAATGAAAAATCTAAAAAAACGAGCAGATTACCAAACATACTTGGTAAAATAGGGTTAATATGAGTAATTGGCTTAACGAAATGATCCCAACAAATAAACGTTGTCATACCGGCAACAACCGCCAAATAAAAACGTTTGCTACTCGTCCTGTAACCCAAAAACGTCATCATAATCGGGACCACCACGCAGGGAATCCAAAAAGAACTTCGTACCATGAATAAACTCAAGATATCTTTTGTGCTCGAGGCTGTCCAAATACCGACAAAGCCAACCACCAAGCATGCCCAACGTGCCAATACCATTTGTTGATAACCCGTCAACCGTTCCTTAAACAGAGGGTTAATGATATCGTGAGCAAAGAGTACTCCCGCCGTGTTGATAACGGAGTCGGCTGTGGACATAATCACGGCCAAAATACCAACAATTGCAAGTCCTTTTACGCCCGTCGGTAAAAGCGTTAATACAATTGAGCTGAAAGCCTGATTGGGCGGCAACGTAGGTGTCCTGGCTAAAGCCACTAACCCAATAAGTCCTATCATCAGGAAAAAGGGAACAAATAAAAAGCTCATATAGTATAAGGAATGTTTGGCTTGCTTAATACTATGAGCCATTAGAAGTCTTTGGCTGAGCTGAGGAGAGAAAATGGGAAGGGCAAAAATTATAAATAATGGCAAATATTCGGTAAACAATTTCGGATGTAAAAATGGGTTTACTTTTTCTGCTGGTAGAACCGAAAATATAGCATCCAGCCCTCCCACACTTCGAACACCAAACCATCCGATCAACGGAATACCCAAAATGATCAGGAAAAATTGATAGATATCCGTAAACGTAACACCCTTAATACCTCCAAAAGCTGAATATAAAACGGTTATACCCGCACCCAACAACAAGGCTTGTGTATAGGGAATATCACAAAGTTGGCCCATCCAATAGCCCAGGCCTCGTAACTGGGTACCTAACAATGCTGCTAAGTACAAAAAACCGATAATGCTTGTTAAAAGCCTTGGGCCTTTTCCATAAACGGAACCAATAACGCTGGCAACCGATAAACAATTTGAAAATTGCGGCAATTTGGCCATAAAAAACTTGGCCGTAAAGAAGAAGGACAGCGTAACTCCAAGTACCGCAATAATGTAAACTATTCCAACCTTAAAAACTTGTTCGGCCGTTCCCATTACCGTGCCCGCACCAATAATCGTCGCTGCAATGGTCAAAGTTAGACTCAGCGTTGTATGCTTTTTCCCACCAATGGCATATTCTGCAATATCCCAAACTCTCCATCCCTTGTATATGCCAAGGATAAGAGTCGCTATTAGGTAAACACCAATAATCGTGTAGTCAATACCGTCCATACCAGAATTAGAAAACTTAAAACGTGTGTTTTCTGGCTACATTAACTAATACATTAAATCTTCTTGGGCAACCTTTTTTTGCAAAACACAAGCTTTTAAAAATTGGTTCAATTATGTTATAGAATCCCACACTATTTTTTTATTTTACCTAAAGAAAATATAGGTTAGACTATCTTTGAGCAAAAATGCCAAAGTTCTTCAAAGATAATACCGGACTAACAGTCGTTGAGCTAATGTTGGGGTTAGCTATTTTAGGGGCCTTGATTGGAGTTGTTATAAAGTTAAAAACTTTTCAAAGACATCACCAATACAAAGCGTCTTTACGGGTTAGTATTCCAGAAGCTACCGCTTTTTTAGAAACTTATCTTTACGTAAATTATAGCCAAATCGATTTTAATGCACCGCTTTTTTTGATCCGTAATGCTTCGAAAAACTGGGAATGTTCTTCTCGGCAAAGTAAATTGCAGGACAGTGAGGGATTTAAGGCAACTTTCGAAAGGATTCCTTTGCCAGATACATCTTTAACCGAAGCGTCTGGTATCTATCTTAAGGTTAAACTTACAAGCTTTCAGGGCAATGTATCTTTTGAGTACCCATTCTTTTTTATTCCCAAGTAAAAAATTACGATCAAAATTAAACTTGACAAAAAAAAAAGTAAATTCATCCTTATTTTGCTCTTTGAAAGATAATTTGGGGGTGTACCGGATTCGATTTTATTGGCTAGGTCAAGAAAGCATGTCGGAGATGAGCGGTTGGCTCCGTTAAAAATCCGTTCAGAACAAATAAACGACAATAAAGTTGTAAAGTTCGCTCCTATGGCTCTCGCAGCCTAGGGGGAAACGTGGTTGCCTATAGATGCAACCCTGTCCTTGGATCGGATGTCTGCTAGGAACCAAGGGCATCGTTTAGCAGATTATAGCCGAAGATATACAACCGGGTTTTGGCCGTAACGTAGTGGTTGTTCGTTTTTGGAAAGCGTGTTGGTTTGCAATCCAAAAACTAAAGCCCATAACCTACTAAGCATGTAGATGTCTTCATCAACCCAATAAAAGACGCGGGTTCGACTCCCGCCACCTCCACCATTAATTAAGGTTGAGAAAGTTTTTGACTAATTATTTTTATCCGCTCCCGCACAATCTAGATCAAATTTTTTTATGCAATTGGCCTTATTTTTAGTGAACAAAAAACCGCCAATAAAAGCCAGTAACAATATTGAGAAAAGAGGGCGGCAAAATAACCAAGCAATTGCTATAGTTGCTAGACTTAAAGCTAGGCTAACAATAAAACTTCCTATTCTAATCAGGACACCAAAGAAACCACCCAGAAAGGGTATTAAGTCGCACAAAATTTTTATAGGTTTTAAAATAGAACAAAAGCCCCACCACATTAGAAAAAACCCAAAAAAACGTAATTCCCAAGTTAGCAGTGTATTTTTAAGCTTTGAAGCTTCAAACATCTCGGCTGCATTTAGCCTCCCGGGTTGTAGAAGCTTAATTGTTCCATTTTTTAAATTGTATTCTTCAATAGAACCTTGAGTTTGCCGGCCGATAATACTTATTTCCGTCGGCCTTATAGTTTCGTAAGCAATACATAGGTCGCCAACTTTTGGGTTCTCAACATCTCCACGGTAGTACTTTCCCTGTATAAACTTATAATCCTTTTTAAGTTTTTCGTCCATCGCTTCAAAATTTTTCCGTGACAATGGGTAGGGTAAAAAACTTTGTATTTCTTTTATAAAGCATTCACCGACCTTAAAAGCACCCATTCGAATGCAGGGTGAAATTAACTCCAAACTTTCATATGTCATCACCAGTGGGTTGCTATGTTCTGTAGCTATTTTAAATTTTGATGAATCAATTAAACTGTCGGACCAATCCTTATAATAGGAGTATGTTATAGTAGTAGTTGTTGTGCTGTCTGTTCTTGTAGAGTTTTTTTCTTCTTTCCGCTCATGCCATTGGTACATTTTTACGATACGTTTTAACTTTAAAACTTTCTCTTGCACGCCAAATAATTTATCTTTTAGGATTTCATCAGTCGTTACCCTACCAGAAACATGAACTAATTTTTCATTGTTAAGTGGGTCTATTTTTTCCACTGGCACAGAGATAACGATTTTTTTCCCTTCTCTAATTGTTTTAATGCAATTTACAGAACGCGCCTCATTTTTCCAAAGAAACGGGAAAGCACAAATAAACGCAATAAGGCCAAAAATAATCTCAACAATAAATGGTGTTTTTCGCTCAGATCGTGATGTAGTTTTTACTTCTGTAAATTCGTCTTTTGAAACGCAGGCGCACATAACACTAATATTTTAGCCAAAATCCTACACACTGTCTACTTTTTTAGCGTTTAAAAAACCGCTAATTACTTAATTACCGGTGAAAAACCTAGCCGCTAAGCTGAAAGATAAATTTTCCTATTATTATAAATAAAAAAATGCCACACAGGAGTACACAAGGTACCCTAGGGTAGGAAATTTTTAAGCTTGTTAGCCCTCTTGTCCAATGATACTAAGAAGTTTTTTGTATTCTGGCTTTTTGACATCAAACGCTTTTCCGCCCTTTATACGTGAAAATTCTATGCAGCGTAAGCGATTTCCCTTGTCCTCATCATGACCAATAACACCGGACTGTCCTTTGAATGCACATTCGACGGCAAAATCGGCAAAAGATTGAATGAGGATTAAATCGGAGGTGTTTGCCGCCGCCGAGCGAGCAAAATAACCGCTTTTTTGTACCAAAACCTTTTCGGCTTTTAAAAATTTTTCAAATTGCTCACCGACCCATTTGCCCGTATTGACGGTATCCAATTTTACATGTCCAAACGCATCGCGTAAAACCGTCTGACCTTTCTCTTCGATGGACTTTACAATGTCGTCAACAAATGCCCCTTCGCTTACAAAAATGTTCACGCAACCAACAGAATCCATAACCGGTTTTAGCCGTTCGGCTTCTTTGGCGAAAGAAATTTGGGCTTCCGGTATATAAACTCCATGTACACTACGGTGGTTTTTCGTCAACCCTAGCGAAGGAATAAATGTGTATCTTTCTAGGCGCTTCATATACTCTTGTGCCGTCGCAAAGGTTAACCAGCCACAGTGCCGACCCATAACTTCGTGCACGATTAGCATACGCGTATTTGCGCTATACTCCGAAACAATATTTTCAAAAAATAATGCACCTTGTTCCGCCGCGGTCCAGGCTCCCAAACTTTGCTGAATCGGACATATATCGTTATCGATTGTTTTTGGTAAACCAATAACTTGCAAGGCATGCCCTTTGGATTTCAGGTATTCGCTAAGTTCAGCTGCTGTCGTGTTCGTGTCATCGCCACCAATTGTGTGCAGCACGGTGACACCATCGTCAATAATTTGTCTTGCTGCAACCTCCAGTGGTGTCTCATCCTCTTTAATTAACCTACGCTTAATGCAATCCTTAACGTTTGACAACCTTACGCGACTACTTCCAATGGGGCTCCCTCCCAATTGTAACAGTTCCATCGCTTGTGCTCGTGCCGCTTTGTCAATTTTTAGGCTTTTACCCAAAAGTAAACCCGCATATCCGTTCAAATACGCAATCAATTCAATTTCTGGATCAATTTCAGTGTAACGTCTAATGAGGTTACTGACGGCTGCCGAAAGGCAAGGAGCGAGGCCTCCGGCGGTAAGCATTGCAACTTTCATGCGCATAATCGTACGGGTTCATTATAAAATTGCAATAAATTACACGAAAACTTCGGAGGCTAGGTTTACGCAAAAAACGGGCTCCAAGCATTGCAATAGTTAAAATTCTAACCCAAACATTTTGACCGGAAGTACTGGGGTTAAGTTACTAGGCCCGTCTTTTAGAACTATCTAGCCAAGAAGTAAAAACCATGGTTATCTTTATAACGTTCAAAGTTCCCTTTTTAAATGCAGCTTGAAATAAACAATGGTGTTTTGACTAAAATTCGTATGGAACGTCATCTTGGGAAAAGTACAAAGCACTATGAAGCACCTTCATATTTTGAAGAAATAACAAATCACGGCATATCCTTTGCCCAACTTCTAGCCAACTGACCATCCAAATAAGGGCGATAGTTTGTTATTTTTTAGAAAATTTAATTTCTTTTCAACGTTAACAGGTGAGAATACGATAGAAAGTATAAAATACTGTCGGTAAAATATTTTCAATTAAGCGATAATTTCTCTTTATACCCACACTATTTTTTAATTGCAAAAAAAGCCCACTATTTTAAAAAGCGGGCTTATAAGTTGTTTGTTATTGTTTATCGTATTTTAAAGCTACCAAATAGCCGATTTAACTCTATTAGGTCAGGACACAGGGCAGCCTTTCATTTGCTGCTTAATCGCTTATCCATTTGCCAAGCCGTTTTTGATCACTTCCTTTCGCCCGGAGCTAACAATGCCAAACGTCTTTCAAGCGCTTCCTTTTCTCTAGCGAGACGCTCAAAAGCTTGTTGTATTTGCATCGTTTGTCTTTGTTGCAATCTAACGACATTATAAACCTGTGCTTGCAGGCTCGGAAGTTCAACTGATTGAAAGCCTCGTTGAACCGACGTCCAGATCTCATCGACGATTCTTTGTTGGACACTTGGTTGAAATCGGGCAATAATTGACATCCAGACCTTATCGATACTTTCTAGTGAATTGTCAGAAATACAAGAAATGCGCCTAGAAAATTCAAATACAAACATTGTTAACGGATTATCGTTGGCCCAAGGTGCTAAATACGTGTAAAGTTCTTCTAATGAATTAATGGGGATTCGTGGTTCTGGCAATCTCAACTTTTTTAAAACATTTTCAATATCTCTACTAATCATAGGGTTAGTGGGATAGTCATATCCTTTAGCTTTCGCTGACAAAAGTTTCACACCACAATATTTATAAGCTTCACTTTCACCTTCTCTATAGCATTCTGCTAAATGGTCAAGAGAGAGCTCTGCCACAACCACAACGTATGTCATGTTCAAGAAGGGAAATCTGTGAAAAGCGGGTAAGCCTTTCGCTATTAACTAAAACCTGCCAAGTGCGCCATCCTCCTTTTCCACCGTAACTATCAGTCCATTTGTCAAAAGGTGTCGCTAGCACAGCATTTGCAATATCATAAAACCATAATTTGTATTCAGATGAATCAACGATGGAAAACAAGTTTGTCAAGTGAAAGGGTCTGCGAACGGGTGCCCTGGACCCATACTCCACGAGTACTACTGCCCTCGATTCATACTCCAAACATATTTCAGTTCTAGCCAATTGTGCAGATCTATCGTTATACTTGAAGTAGCTGCCTTCTGGTGTCGTAGCGAAGGCTTGTACCAGTTTTTCGATTGGAAAATTACTTGTGTCTACGCCAAGGAGTCTCAGTTGCCCGTTTATTTCTTCTGCCAATTGTTTATTGCCAGCGTTATCGTCTGCAAACTTAATTAATTCATTGAAAGTATTCATCCTAGGAGGGACAACAGATAGAACTCCTCCCAGAACAAATAACGTTCGGGCCAGTGGGCTCAAAGTTAAATCATGTACACCGTAGCTCGTTGTCAGTAAATTTGCTATTACTCCAAAACAAAAAAGAAATTTGGTTGCTGCTTTCAGTTTCATTCAAGCTTGCTTCACCTTTTTTTTTCATTGTCAATATTTTTATTTTTTGATCGCTTTTACGGTGCTTATAGCGAGTATGTTGAAAATAAATTAAGCTGTCGCTATTATTTGGATGGTCAGTTGATCAAAACTTGAATAAAGGATGTTCCGTGGTTAAAAATATTCTAACCCACCCAACGGCTCGAAAAAACTGGAAAGGGCCTTTGCCTTTTGCTTCGGGTACGAAATTAGCTCACCAGGTAACCAAAACAGAGCCTATTACCTCAAAAGAATTACACCCGCACTCCATGCGCTTGGTATTTCGTAGTTTATAGAGTCATAATATGGGCTAAACTTCCCGTATCCAATGGAAATCCACCCGTGGGTTTCTATTGGATACGGCATAAGCACGCGCTAACCCGCAAAAATCGGTAATTAAGAGATCGGGTACCCGCAACTGAAAAATATGGATGAGTATCGACTGTAAAAGTCGCGGCTAGCCCTGCGGGGCTAGTCTTATTTAAAATTGCTCTGGATATTTTACTACACCCTTGAAAAATGACCAAAGGGAACGCCAAGGGCATCACCACTCATTTGAGAAACTCCTACAGCACTCGACGAAAAGTTTTCGGTTTTTCCCAACCATTCATCGGCTAAATCGACAAAATTACCGAGAACTGTTTTAAATAAATCGTAGTTTAGCATGCTTGCAATCAGCACATAACTGAGCACTACCGCATTCTCCTCTTCATCAATTCCAAGCGCGGCACCGGCCGTCTCGGTTCCAAAGGCATTGCCTCTTAAGAGTTGCGCGTAAAACCCTTCCTTTCCCTCGCTGGGTAAAACACCCACCTTTGATATAAAGATGAGCTGATCTTGTTCTTTGCGAAACAATATGTCGACATTGATTTTTTCATCAAAGGTCAAGGCACATATACCCTCTTCGTTTAGGGCCAATGCCGTTAACCCAATTTCCTTGCCGTAAGCCGTAACAAAATCTGGAATTCCACTCATAATTTATCCGAAACCATCTCAAATTTTATTTAAGGTGGTTTAAATTGTCAATGTGTAAATTGTTGAGGATAGATTAAAATTTTACGATTCGACTACCTTCAGAATAAATAAGCAATGCTTGTCCTTGAACAAGCAAATTAGTTCTGTCTAAAGCTAAACTGTTTGAAATGCTTTCGCTTTTTCCCAAATCTAAAAGATAATCTTTCATATCATAGGATAAACCAGAAGAAGTTATACGCGCTTTAGAAAAGCCAAGAACAGCTAACCGATCTCCTTTTTTACCGTGTATCGTTAAACGAATATCTTCCAAGTATTCCAAACACTCCTGCTCGCTGTATAACTTTATCGGCCTGTCTTTACGATAGCATTTTTTTAAGAAAGACATATTTCCAAGAGTGTGGTCTGTTCGCCCGCCTAAAGCATTGTAAATCTCAATTGTTCTGGCCTTGCGCTCATCGCAAAACGCAATCGCTTTCTCAAGATCAGTATTATCCTGAGAAGGTGCGTAAACAAGTTCTACTTTATTACTTTCAAAAAATTTTTTCGTATCCGGCGAAATGGAATCAAAATCTCCTAAAATAACATTTGGGGACAGCTGCCATTCTTTTAAAACATTTGCTATGCCATCCAAAGCCACTAGGTTTCCTCTTGAAAGAAGCGATTTGACTTTCTCCGAGCCAATTTGTAATGGTGCATTGGCAAGTATAATGTAAGTTTCAGAAATCATATTTTAAGGAGAATATAAAAGTGTTAATAACATGTTTTTTTATGTAACAAAGTGTGAAAATCTAAAAAATGTTAACAACTATCAGGTCTTTTTAACATTTTATTCACATAATATTTTTTCGAAAATTTTCAATTGTTTTGCCGCTTACAGGTTATTTTTATAACTTTTTTCCATTTTATAAGATAAATATAAACTATTAATTAATTATTATTATTTTCTTATTCTAGAATTAACGAAAACAATTGAATCGGTGAAAAACTTTGTTAACATTTGTAAGAAATTATTGTCCTTCTTAAAAACCCTTTGCCATGCGAAATAAAACTGCATTAAAAAATTGTAGTGGGTAGAATATAAATTTCTCGGTATTTTTTTAGGTTTCTCTTGAAAAAAGTATAAATACGTGCGATACAATTTTTAATGAACATGGTCGATACTTCCGATTTGCTTAGCGTTCGTAAAGAGAAGCTAAACAGGTTAATCAATACCAATAAAGATCCGTTTAAGGAATCGTGCGAGCAGTGCCACACTTCGGTAGAAGCAAAAAAGATTTTTGAAGAAAACGAAAAAAATCGTTCGGATATTCCAACGGTTTGGGTTGCCGGACGTATCGTATTGTTTCGATTAATGGGAAAAGCCTCTTTTATAAAAATACTCGACCAGGAAGATGTTTTACAGGTTTATGTTTCGCAAGATGATTTGGGAATCGAACCGTATGCTGAATTTAAAACCTACGACATCGGTGATATTGTTGGAATAGAAGGCCCCCTGTTTCGTACAAAAACCGGAGAAATTACGGTCAGGGCCAAAAAAATAAAAATGGTTTCGAAATCTCTGAGGCCTTTGCCAGAAAAATGGCATGGGTTGAGCGATAACGATACCATCTATCGTCAACGTTATTTGGACCTAATTGTTAATCCAGATTCGAGAAAGCGTTTTTTTCAGCGTTCGCGTATTGTTCAAGAAATTCGTCGGTTCCTGTGGGAAAATCGGTTTATTGAAGTCGAAACGCCCATGTTACAAGATATACCTGGTGGGGCGGCTGCGCGACCCTTTACAACGCATATGAACGCGCTGAACAAGGATTTTTATTTACGTATTTCCTTGGAACTTTATCTCAAACGCATGTTGATCGCCGGATATGATCGTGTTTTCGAACTAGGTCGCGTCTTTCGTAATGAAGGTATTTCGCGTCGCCATAATCCGGAATTCACAATGCTAGAAGTTTACCAAGCTTATTCCGATTATCGTGGTATGATGAAGCTGGTTTACGATTTGTTTCAACATCTTTGTCGAAGCGTTTTGGGAACAACTGAAATTCAACGTTTTGATGGCCAAATAATTCACATGGGTGGTCAATGGCGAGAAGCACCTTATAAGGAGTTGATTTTTGAAGCGACCCAAGATCGGAATTGGTTCGAACGTTCGAAGGCTGAAAAACTGGCCGCTTGTGAAAAATGGGGTATTGAGGTCGACCCATCGTTGGAGGATTTTGAGGTTACCAAAAATGTTTTTGATAAACGCATCGAACCAAATTTGATTCAGCCAACTTTTGTAACGCATTTACCGAAAGAATTATGCCCTTTGGCAAAACTTAATCCGGAAGATCCGAATGTTCTCGATGTTTTCGAATTATGCATTAACGGTCAAGAAATTGCACCGGCTTATTCAGAGCAAAACGATCCATTAATGCAACGTGAGATGTTTGAATTGCAAGCCGGTGAAGAAATTCAAAAAATTGATCAAGATTTTTTGACGGCAATGGAATACGGCATGCCACCCGCCGGAGGGATGGGTATTGGTATTGATCGCCTTATAATACTTCTTACCGGTGCCGAAAACATCCGTGATACCTTGTTGTATCCAACGCTTAAGTAAGTTAGAAAGTTTTTTTATAAGGTCTCTTTCAAGCCATAGATTGGTAAGAACGACAAAGAATGTGGGAAACGAGAGGTTCTTCAGTTTCTAAAAGAAGCATGTTGTATTTAGATATAAAAAAAAGCGAGAGTAGAGTGAATTCATTTTACCCTGTGGTTTCGCTTTGGAAATAAATCCGTTTATCGGTAGTTCTGCTGAATCGCTATATGACCTTATTTAACGCACCGGTAGTGTTAGAATAGGCTCGTTTGATTTTAAAGGTGTCGATTGCAAGTTAAACAATTGCGTTAACAGCATGAAGGTTGTTTTTGTTTCCAAATCGTTATCTGCAATATAAAACCATTTGTTACGGTATCGGATTGCTGTAAAGGCATTTTTTGGCTTTTCTATTGCCTCGGAGTGGTAGACGCGAAAGAAACCATTCGAAACATCTTCCCAATCAAATTTTGTCCCATCAGAATTTTTCATGATAGTAACAAGCCCAGCATTTTCATCTTGAGCTGGAACCTCCACACCATACGAAAGGAAGTGAAGAATTCCCATTAGTGATCGACAGCGTACGGCTAAACGTTTTAACGGATTTCTAGGCCAAATTTCATAAAAATTGCTTTTAATTTTATAGTCTGTTTGATTTGTGGCCAAATCTGTTAAGCGTTTAAGCTCTGCAATTTCCTTTAAAAACCGGTCATCATTCTTAATGCGCAAAAGTTTTTCTGGGAAAGCGTGAACAGGGTCTTCACCAATTTCCACTAAATGATTTTGGTGAAGTATTTTCAGCAGTTCAACAAACTGTTTAAATTTTTTATAATCGGGTGCCATAGTGGGCGTTGGGCCGCTTGCAGTCGTAGCATTCTTTAGGCTATTTATGCGTTCAACACAGATTCCAAATATTCTGTCGAGCCGCCATCCATCTTGGATTAATGATAGAACGATTGTTGTCTGTACAGGTGTCATTAACCTTCGTACAAATTCTTGGCCGTCAAGAGGTGTATAAACTATAGTTGGCTTTTCTTCAAAACTTGTTCCGACATTTGGGCTAATTTTAATGCTCGTTGGTGCCGGATCTGTTTTTACTTCAAACCCGAGCGAAGCATTTCTCAGCCAACTCTGTGAATGTGTAATTGTGTTAATCCT
>CAZDSI010000007.1:2066-15646 GCA_964508215.1 uncultured Opitutales bacterium | reverse complement strand
AAATAAGGATTATCTCTATATCGTACACGAACGATGTTTGACAATAATTGTTCGTTACTTGTATTGATGGCTTCTTGGTTATAATTATAGTGAGTTTTCCTTAAAGCTTGGGGTCCCAAATTTGTTGTTCGACACCCGGTAAAAACCATCAAAAATAAACCAATAATCAGTAAAAAATATTTCATACGGTAAGGTTTATAGGGTTAAATATAGTTTTTCTATGGTTTCTGACTAACGTTTATGTCGTCGACATGCAAGGCTTTCCTGGGAAATTTTGCACGAAGGCGAGAAGCAAATGGGAGACTTTTTAACCCTTTATTCTGGAGTAAAATTTAAGGATTAAAACCATGTTTGTTGGGATTAAATTGTAACGGCTTGTTGTAGAAGGTCTTCCCAAAACTTTTTAAATTCCTTGAGCTCGATTTCTTTCGGAGTTTGATGCATAATGGCTTCGTATTCTATTTCAATAAATTTAATTGGCCGTTGGAAGCCTTTGAGAGTTATTTCAACTTCTTCTAAGTTTTTCTGCCTGTCATCTACCATAATAAAAACTTTGGGCATAAAATTTGTTTTTTTAAAAAATGTGATGAGAGCATCACCTTTTGAGCTTCCGTTTGAAAGCAAAATTCCCTTATGAAAAACCGGAAAATTTCCACGGCAAGGCTTACATTCTGTAAGTGTTACATTGGGGTAGTCTTTAAAGCTTTGGCTAAAATCGAATCCAAAGCTCTTTAATTGTTGATAACGTGACTCTTCGACACTTTGTATTTCTCCTAATTTACCCGTAAAAGTAGCCGTAAAAGCGATTGTTTTGATGCCTTTTAATTGGCACGCCTCTACCGTTTTTAACGCTTCGATTTCTACAAGCTCTTGCGGAAGGCTGCTCATGAGCATAAAGGCCATTTTTTGTTGATCCTTTGAATATTTTTCCAAAATAGCCGTATGTTCGTTACGGTATTTAATAACAGAGAGAGGATGTGTTGCCGGGTGAGCTGGATGAATTAGTGTCATATCAACATCAAAAGCAAGAAGCACCTCATTTGTGTTAATATCCTCTAACGATTTTTTTATTACACTTTCTACTTCGTGCATTGTTCCGACCTTAAAAAATGCTTTTGAAGTTGTATTTTTCGACTGTTTGATGGCCTGTTGGGTAAGTTCCGTTCCAAAAAAGATATTGGGCTGAACGGCAACGAAAATATAGAATGTAAAAAAAATGATATTTTTTTTGTGCATACAAACCTGTTAAAGAAGTTAGTAAATTTAGACCGTTGTTTTATTGACGCAAACCATCACGAATGCAATACGAAAGACCTTAATTGTTATACCCATGTTAATTTTATGTCCTGCTAAAACATCGTTTTAAGAAACAGCGATGAACGTTGCTTTGTTAAAATACTGGCGGGTGTGGAACGTACAATTTATCATGCGTCTCAATAAGAATCGTATGCTTCATTTCTAGTAATGCTTTATACTTCACCAAGGAAAAGGCAAAAAAGCAGTTTTTGCTTCGGAAAAACAAAAACATAGGGCAGTGTGGATTTTTTTGACGTAGAAATTTTTTAACAATGTATTGGCATTGATGGGCCCAAGAGCTGTATCTCTAACCAACTCGCGCTGGTATATTTTTAGTAGTTCATGATAATGTTTTTGCAGTGTTATACAAGACGTGGGAAGTGGCAAAGAAGGGAGCGTTTTCAAAAAATTTTCACCCAATAAAAGTAACTCTATCTGATAAAAGCCAATGGGTCTTATATCTTCTCCAGGAATTGTAACTTCGTCCACAAAAATAAACGCGTTATTAATCCAATAACCTATTGATTTTGTTAAAAATACTTTCACATGTTTATCACTCTCGGGGCTGCATATAAGCTTTACTAAAAATGCATGTACCCTTTCGCGTGTAGTTTCAAAATCATACTGTGCAAAATGGTTTTGCATTGGAATGCCACAATCGGATTCTACATAGGACTTGTAGAGATATAAAAACCACGATAGATCTGCAATTGAAACCGCTGCGGGTGGTTTTTCGCACAATTTTTGAAGTAGGATTGAAACAGGCTTGCAAAAATTTTCTTGCCAAAATTCGCCAGCTTTAGGGAGGGTTTCACACTTTAAAGTCTTGCAAATCACTTTTCGCATAGGGCAATAAAGTACTTCTTCAACATGCTTCCTATAGGCTTTGGATTTTGCTATTTCGTATTTCATTCCTCCCGGTTCATGGGTCGAGATTTCATCGTCACATTCATAACAACAGTAAATCATGCCACAGAAGAGCATTCCAAGCCATTCTATGCCGCTGCGACTTGGTGTACAACAACAGTTATAATCCTTTTGGAAGGATTGCGAAAATTGTTTTATAAAGGTCTTGGAACCAAGGTCTAGCGAAGAAAATTGGTTTGATAGCCCAAGCCAATTTTGGCTCTTTTGGTTGAGACTATCATTAAACCATGCGCCCATGATGATCCGAGCATTAAAAGTTGTATTACCCCTTTTGAAGTACGTATCTTCTGTAATGTTGTGCATGTAGTTTGTTAATCTACCCTCTACAACTTCATAAATGGTTCTATCCAAGAGTTTATAGGCCTGTAGAAATGCAAGTGCAGCATTTTTTTCTCGGCCTTCAATAACCATTTGTTCTTTTCCATCGCTCAAAAATTGTTGAATGGTTTCGCCAAAACTTGCCATGCAGACAAACAGCAAACATCCGGTGCACAGTTGCCTTATTATTTTTATATATTTCATAGAATTGGGTCATTTTTTACGGAAAAAATGACGATTGAACGAGTTTCCTCTTTTTTTTGATAAAATCCAGCTGCATTAAAGGTTTTTACTTTCCAGAATATCTGTCAAGAAAGTAACAAAATAGCTTGCTGTGAAATTTGTTCTGCCAATCGTTTAAATTTTTAGTATACATTATGGGCCATGCTTTCTTTTAAAAAACATATTTGCGTTTTTTTATAAAAGACCCTAAATTCCATGCGTAGCGCGCAAATTTCAGCCATGGATAATAAACAGATAATTACACTTTATTTAGGGAATGACCTCTATGGAATAGATATTTTGCGTATACGGGAGATCTATCCTTATAAAGAATTAACTGAAGTTGAAGACGCACCACCCTATATTCAAGGCTTACTAAACATTCGCGGACAAATTGTAGCCGTTATCAATCTAGCTTATCGACTTGGGTTGGACGATTCTCAGCCAAAATCTGCAAACGGCGATAGCTTATGTGTTGTATTAAAGAACCGTTTGGAATTGGCCAAAACACATGAAATAAATTTGGAATCTGCACCCATGGAAACCGTAGCCCTAAGCGTCGATAGAATTGGTGATATTCTTAATATTGATCAGGGTAAGATTTCAGTACCACCACCTTCGCTTGACCAAGTTGAAGCTAAATTTTTAGAAGGGGTCATAAAAATGGAACAAGACCTGTTGCTCCTGTTAAAGCTATCTGAAATTTTGGACCTTAAAAAAGCAAATATTGAATAATTATCGGAGTATGTCTCATAAAGAAATTACCTTAGACCCCATATTAATTACTTCCATTTGGCAACTCTTGGTGCTTTACCACGTGCAGTGACTAAATTTTTGAAATTGTAATGAACCCAATAGATGCCAGTTTAATAGATGCGTTTACGCAAGAAGTGAAGGAAAACGTCGAAATACTTGAGGCGTCGCTTATATTATTGGAAACAAACGCTTCCAATAAGGAATGGATAAATAAAGTCTTTAGAGCTGTCCATAGCGTTAAGGGGTCTTCTGGATTTTTAGGCCTCGAAAACGTTTCAAAATTGAGCCATAGCATTTAAAATTTGTTAACTCTAATACGCGATGGCAAGTTGTCACCCAACAAAGAAATGATCGATGCACTTTTGGCGGGGACCGATAAGCTACGCTGGATGATTGAAAATGTTGAAGCCAGCAAAACAGACAATGTTGAAAGCGAGTGTCTCAAAATAAGTGTATTTTCAAATTTACCGCTAGAGCAAAGTACGAACAAAAAAGAAAGTTCGACCGAAGATGATAGCCTTAGCCGTAAACTTAATTTGGCAAAAGATGAGCATGTTTATTTAATAGAGCTTAACTTGTTAACTGATCTTCAGGTTCGCAATAAGACATTATTAGAATTTTTTACGGAGCTCGAAGCTTTAGGAAAGTTTATTGATATCCAAGTTGATTTTTCCAAAATACAAACCTTCGATTTGACGATTCCTGAAACGGGTGTGTTATTGAAAATTTTATTTGCCACAAAAACCGAAATTGACCTTGTGAGTCTAGCTTTTGATATCCCTCAAAAACAGGTTACAAGGCTCTCAGTGCAAGATCTAAACACGCTCTTTGCAAATAAGGCAACTAGCATCGGGGAAAAAGCATCAAACCATTTGCAACCACTAAAACCGAAACCGGAAACGAGTTTAGACCAATCAAAAATAGTGGATCAAGGCCAAAAAAACTCGGAGGAAACCGTTCGAGTTTCTGTACGAGTATTGGATAGTCTGATGAATTTGGCTGGAGAATTGGTTCTGGGAAGAAACCGTATGCTAAATCTTTCGGCTCGTTTGCATGCTCTCTTCGAAGAAGCTCTACAGTTCGGATTTGTTGGTAACGACAAAATCGGGAAACATAAGGAAGTTATTGAAAAAATACATGCTGAAAAATTACTTTATAACTCAAGCATACAAAACTTAAGTTCGATTACAACAGAACTGCAAGAAAAAGTAATGTTTACGCGACTGCAACCGATCAATACGGTTTTTGGGAAAATACCGCGTATTATTCGAGACCTTTCTGCACGCTTAAAAAAAGAAGTTCAACTCAAAATGCAGGGAGAAGAAGTCGAACTCGATAAATCAATTTTAGAAGTGTTAACGGACCCTTTAACCCATCTTATTCGGAATTGTATAGACCACGGTATTGAACTTCCTGAAGAGCGTGAAAAATTGGGTAAGCCTCGCATCGGAAGTGTAAGTTTGTCGGCAAGCCATGTCGGCGGAAATGTTAATATCGAGATAAGCGATGACGGTCGCGGAATCGATACAGAAAGAATAAAGGCAAAGGCAATTGAAAAAGGTTTGATCGCCGAAAATGTGTTGAATTCCATGAATTCTCAACAATTGTTAAATCTGATATTTTTGCCAGGCCTTTCAACGGCAACCCAAGTAAGCGACATTTCTGGACGCGGTGTAGGCATGGATGTCGTAAAAACCAATATCGAAAAATTAGGAGGGAGTGTAACTGTAGAATCAGGGTTGGGTAAAGGCACTTCTGTCTGTATTAAGTTACCTTTAACCTTGGCAATTGTTCCAGCTATACTTGTTGGTGCCGGTAAAAATCGTTTTGCTATTCCACAAGTCAACGTAGTTGAAATTGTTGAAATTAATACCACAAACCGAATAGAGTACATATACGATAAGCGCATCCTACGGTTGCGTGGCCAATTGGTTCCCGTTGTTCATTTAAGAGAATTTTTTAATCAACTCATAAAAATAAAAAGCGAAGAATTAACTCAAAAAATAGAAGATGAGGCGCGGTTTTTAGTCGTTGTAAAAATCGAAAAAAATCAATATGGTATTATGGTTGATACCATTTATGGGAACGAAGAAATTGTCGTAAAATTCTTAAGCCGATATTTAAAAGATTCCCTTTGTTATAACGGTGCTACCATTACCGGAGAAGGGAAAGTAGCCATGATTTTAGACGTTGCGGGAATAGCCGAAAAAGCAAAATTAAACTTTTCAGAGCAAAAACCATTAGAAAAAATCACGTCTCATGTGACATCAAAATCCGATGCAGAGGTTCAATCTTTATTATTGTTTAGAAATGGTACCGTTGAGCTATTTTCTATTAATTTAGCCTTAGTTTATCGAATTGAAGAAATTAAGGCTACAACAATACAGAAAATCGGTAATAAAGAATTTATTCCTTATCAGGGGAGTCTCTTACGTTTAATACGCATTCATGATTTTATCCCTGTTAATAAACCGGGTAAAGATCCGGAAATATTACATATTATTGTCCCAAAGTTGGTAACAAAACCTATCGGGATTATATCTACGGCTATCGAGGATATTGTTCATATTTCGGCCAACCTCGATGCCAAATCTATACCCACTAGCGGAATCTTAGGTTCAACATTGATCCGAGATAAAGTCGTTTTATTTTTGGATATCTATAAAATTTTTGAAATCGCTGAGCCTGAAAACTATCAATGGTTCAAGAAAGATTTTCCCTTTAGTCAATATAGAGTGCTATTGGCCGAAGATACACCATTTTTCCGAATGGTAGAAACCTTATACCTTAAAGAAATTTTTCCTCTACTCGACGTTGCGGTAGATGGCCTAGAAGCTTGGGAAGCTTTAACCCATAAAACTTATGATTTATTGATCACCGATATCGAAATGCCAGGATTAAATGGATTTGAATTAACGCAAAAAGTACGGAGCTCTCCGAAATTAAAATCGATGCCCATTATTGCGCTAACGGCTCTATCCATGGAAGCTTATAAAGCGAAAGGTGTAGAAGTCGGAATTGATGCCTACGAACTTAAGTTTGATAAGGAACGCCTACGAACAACTATCGAAAGTGTTTTAGCAAAAAAGCAAAAACAATGATTTATTAACTAAAATAAACCCTTTAAGATAAATACAGCTATGGAAAAAACCAAACAGAAAAACCAGTCCTTGTGGTTAAAAATTATGCTAATTGTTTCTTTGGCCTTTATATTGCCGACGCTGCTGCTCGCATACGTCGTCTCCATTATAAGCCGATTGGATAAACAAATTAATGCCTCTTCAAAAGCTGCCCTGGAAACAGTTGTTAAGAAAAGCACCGAAACGATGCTCACAAGCGTTTATACCGCTTGTGATATGGCACACAAGAGTGTCTTAAAAGATTTACAGCGTTGTATAGCTGCTGGTCTTAATGAAATTTCACATCTTGGGGGAATTTCCGTTGTGAAAGAAACTACAACTGTATGGCACACCGTGAACACGGTCTCGAACGAGTCAAAGGCCATAACATTGCCAAAGGTTATGCTTGGAACAACTGAAGAAATTAAGCCAAATGAAAGTTTCCAAATATCAAGTGCTGTTGTCGACAATACCAACAAAGAGTTTGGATTTTCATGCTCAATTTTTCAGCGTATAAATGAAGCAGGAGATATGTTGCGTATCGCCACTAGCTTCAAAAATGAAAAAGGCCAACGCGCAATTGGCACGATTATGCCGGCTCATTCTTCAGATGGCTCTAAAAACGAGGTTATTGAAAAGATTTTAAGGGGAGAACGTTTTGAAGGTACAAACTTTATTCTCCAACAAACAATGCTTTCATCTTATGCCCCTATTAAAGATAATAGCGGAAATGTTATATGAATGTTTGGTGTTGGGCTAGAACTTAACCTACAAAGAGATGTACCGCAAATATATAGTTATCTTACGCGTACAGCCATTGGTAAGTGTGGTGGCATATTTGTTTTGGGTGGTAAAGATGAGCGAAAAGGCGTATGTTTTTCCCTTACCCAATGGCAAAAAGATAGCGGAGTCAAGGTTGGGGATAGCCTTCTCTATGAAAAAGGACCAGATAGTAAGCCTTATTTCTCGAGTCTTATTGAGCAAGTGAAGAATACAAAAAGTCAAGGCGAAGATAAAATGTCGTTAATCGCCTACGAACAAAAATTTGGAGGCAATTCAAATAACGAGCACCTAACCGATCGTTTTTTGTACATAACTTATTTTCAACCCTGGGACCTCGTTATTGTTGCCAACTACTATAAGGGAGACTACGGAGCGTTAAACGATGCTTTTCAACCAACCTTCATCATACTACAAAATATAAAAAGTAAGCAATCTTTGTTGATCTGGTTAATCGTTGCTATGGGCGTTACCGTAACCGGTCTATGTTTTTACTTTGTAAAGCGTATTACAGACCCGCTTGTAGCCTCACAGGACATATTTAAAAAAATTGAATCGGGTGATTTAACCTTAAGGTTACCAGTTACAACCAACGACGAAATAGGAGTTATGGCAAAAGCTTGTAATGGGTTTATTGATCAAATGGCAAATGTGCTTAATGTTGTGAACGATAATGTGTTAACCATTTCGAAAGCCAATGAAGTCATTGAGAGTAAAACAAAGAATTCTATTGATTTAGCTGCCGACATTGATCAAAAAACTTCGAATATTGTTAAAGGGATGGAAGATAGTTCCCATAACGTAACTCAAGTGACTACGGCAACCGATAATATCTCGGGAAATGTTGAAGCCATGTCTCAAAATTCTAAAAAAATTGATAGCGCAGTACATAGTGTAGCCACAGCAATGGAAGAAATGAGTGCATGTGTTTCGGATATTGCTAAAAATTGCGCGAAAGAATCGGGTATTGCCAACCAGGCAAACGAAAAGGCAAAATCCGCCAGAAATGTCATGGATAAATTGGGCGAAGTTGCAATTGAAATTGGAAACATCGTTGAAATTATTAGCAAAATTGCGGGGCAAACCAATCTATTAGCACTGAACGCAACAATTGAAGCGGCGAGTGCCGGTGAAGCCGGTAAGGGTTTTGCAGTGGTTGCCAATGAAGTTAAAGAACTTGCTCGTCAAAGTGGACAGGCAACCGAAAGAATATCTAAACAGATTGAGGAAATTCAAAAAAGCGCTTCTACCGCTGTTGGCTCCATGGAAGAAATTTCAAAAATCATAGACGAAATTAACGGTATATCGGGGATTATTGCGGTTGCCGTTGAGCAACAATCGTCAACAACCAAAGAGATCGTTCATAGCATTAGTGAAATTTCAAATGATACCGATGCATTAAGCAAGAACATTAACGAGACGGCGGTTAATACAGCTAGTTTGGCAAAAAATATTAAGGATGTTGATGGCGGTATTAAGCAAATGTTAGAACATGTTCAAGGCATTGGGCGTAATACAAACCAAGCATCTTTGTGGGCAGCCGATGTATACAAAAAAGTAGAACATCTCAGCAGTACATCCAACGATTTAAAAGCTATGCTAAAAAATTTTACTTTTAGTAAAACAACAACTGGTTCTCGTTGAGACCTTCATAAAGAGAGCGTTTATCGCTCTCGTTATGATTTAGTGAAAACAACGAAGCACGCTTAAGTGCAATGTTTTTATGCGTTATAATTTGTTGAGCCGTGTGCCTAACGTGCTTTAAGATTTCAACCTATCGATTAAGCAAGTTACCTAATGGCCAATCTAAGTTTTTGCATTAAGTGACCTATGACGAGGTGAGCTTAAGTAGTGTAAGCATCGATAAGGCTACAATACTTTCGGTACGTTGAATATCAAGAACGCCAGGATTCAGGTCAGCTCCGAATGGAGCTGTAAGGCTTTATCGGGCCTAAGAAACACAGGTTACTACCATTTCCACGTGCTTTAACAGAAACAAAATTTGACATAAGAGCAGTTAACGTAAAAATGTTGTTTTTATGAAAGCATTGGTTACGGGTTGCGCGGGTTTTATTGGAGCAAAAGTTCTTGAATTGTTGTTAAAACAGGGGAGTCCTGTTGTAGGTATTGACAATCTTAATGATTACTACGACCCAAAATTAAAACTTAACCGCCTTGAAAAAATAAAAAAACAATCCGGTGAATTTAGCTTTTATAAAGCAGACATCGAAGATAAGGCTGCTTTAACAGATATATTTAAGAAATATAAGTTTGAAGTCGTTTACAACTTAGCTGCACGTGCAGGGGTAAGAGCTAGTATTTCAGCTCCAGGAGCTTATCTAATGACAAATACATTTGGCACATTAAATGTCCTCGAGTGTATGCGAATATTTGGTGTTAAAAAGCTAGTTTTTGCTTCGACTTCATCGTTGTACGCAGGTCAATCCATGCCGTTTGTAGAAACTTTGGCTGTCAACGAACCTATATCGCCTTACGCTACCTCGAAAAAAGCTGCAGAAGCCATGTGTTATACCTATTCCCATCTACATCAATTAGACATTTCTATTGTTCGCTGCTTTACAGTCTATGGGCCCCATGGTCGTCCAGATATGAGCCCAGATCTTTTTATGAAAAATATTTATTACGAGAAGCCATTACCATTATACGGTGATGGCCAACAAACACGTGACTTTACCTATGTAGATGACATTGCAGAAGGTATTTTACTGGCAAGCAAACCATTAGGTTACGAAATTATCAATCTAGGGAATGAACATCCTTATAAGATCAATGAAATGATCGAAACATTTGAAAATTGCTTGAATAAGAGAGCAAAAATTAATTATTTGCCATTTAACAATTCTGACATGAAAGATACTTGGGCAAATACCGAAAAGGCCAAAAAACTTCTCGGCTGGAAACCTAAAGTTACTTTTAGGGAAGGACTAAGTAAAATGGTTGCAGCATTTTTAAAAGACGTAAGCTTGGATTCTTAATGGATAGACAAAAAAGTTAAGAGGATAAAATGAGAGCAAAATTATAGCTTTATGGGTGTCCTTATTCATTATCTATGAATGAGGAAAATATATATAACTTGTAAAAATGATTCGGCGGAATTTTTTTGAACTCAAACCCATTACCTTAACAGCCAAATGTTTTTTAGCTCGAGCGTTTCACAAGCTTACATAAACCTGAGGCTAGTCTCTCGAAGCGTTAGCTAAAAAGTTTTGCTGAAGTTACGCTCTATAGCAAAGCTTTAGTGTTAGTCAGTAAGTAATGGTGCGGGGAAAATCCAGTGAACTACAATGGCTTTATTGTTATGTATTGAAAGGAACCACCCATTAGAATCTAGAGATGTATTAACGACCTTGCACTTGGCTACATTACCACTTAGATGTTCAACGTCATGAAAGGAAAGTTGTTGTGATACAAGAGAATTGACGCCAATTTGGCCATCTACCGCAATTAAATTTGTGCTCTCAAAAATGCCGCTTTCGACAGTAGCCAAAACATTTTCAATCATTTGATCCATGGCCCAACAATGCGTGAAATAATTAATTGTTGGATAAAGCAATAATTCACAACGGGCCCTATAAATTTCAACGTTTAAAAAAGGTATACCTTTTTTTTCTATAGTCTGTTTTACTGAGGCTGGCAATTGACTATATGTTAACTTTTCAGCGTTATCACCTCTCGAGCTAACTGAAGAATCACCTCCACCGTTTCTATAGTGAAAAATAATTGGAAACCGTTTAATATTATGCTGTGCTCGATAATCCATCACATTGTATAAAGTCTCTGTTGGGCTTTTTTTATTTAAATACACATGAAAATTTTTGACGATTTCCATAAATTGAGGATTTTTGTACACTGACAAATTACCAGCTAAAAGCTCAGCTGTACTTTTTACAAACTGAACCAGTATATCGAAAGAATTTTCTGCAAGCTGGCTAATAAATTGTTGCATTGTAACTATTGGTAATTTATTTGTTTTTATCCCAATAGCTTGAAGGATTGATTTTGCCCAATCATTGAAACGATAACTTGAAGTATGCATCATAAGCAAAGAAGCAGCCAGGGAACAAGGCTTATTGCCTTTTTGGCCATAAAATACGCTAAGGCTGAAATAAGTGTAGAAACCCCCTAAAGGTATTTCGAGTTCAAGCAATGCTATCTTTTGTTCAACAGGCAATTGGCTATTTAAAGTAATAAACCATGTTCACCAGCCACCACCCTTACCACACCACGGAAGTGTATTAGCCATATTAATATGTCCCCTCATTTTAAAAACTGCATTGGCAACATCATTAAACCAAGAAATATATTCCGGTGACGCTGGTTTCATTGTTTCAGCCACACTTGAATTTAGAAGCGGATCATTAAAGAATTCTGGAGTGCCCCAATTAAATCCTGTATTGGCTAAACAAATTTGAGTTCTTATTTCTTGGGCCCTTTGGGTATTGTACTTGAAATATTGTCCTTGTTCTGTAGTGGAAAAGGCTAGAATTAAGGCTTCAATAGAGTATTTTGATTTAACGGCTTGCAAATTTTGATTTACCTCTAGTTCAGCGCCATTTAATTCCGTATATTGAATTAGCTTTGATAAGGTATTGATATGAGCTTTTTGTTTACCCAACCCATCTATAAATTGTGAGCTTAATGATAGGTCGCTTAAAGGATAACACCTTAAATAGAAAGCAAAAGAAAAAGTGAAAGTAAAGAAAGTTATTTTTTTTATCATGGAAAATAAAGAAAATTATTTTTCCTAATCCATGGGTGGAAAATTTCAAGAGCCATCTTAGCAATTTTTATCTTTGAAAATGGTACAAATCGTTTTTATGATGCATTTTAAATCTGATAAAAAGGTAGCTTCTTTTGCATATTTTAAGCTTAGATCAATTTTTAAAGGCAGTATGCGGTTAATATAATCTTCTTCCGTGTTATCCTTACTTAAAATTTCAGCTTCATTTCGAAACAAGAACGTTGCAGGATCTACAATTCCGGGTTTATATGATAAAATTCTTTTTTGGGGCTCTGTATATTTTTCCACATAAAACGGTATTTCCGGTCGATAACCAACAAAACTCATATCGCCTATCAGGACATTAAACAGTTGTGGAAACTCATCTAACTTGTATTTTCTTAAAAAATTGCCCAACTTAGTTATTCTAGTATCACCTTTAATCGATAACTTAACGTCCTTTTCTTCGTTATTAAACATTGTACGAAACTTATAAAGCGTAAATAATCGTCCATTCACCCCAACACGCTTTTGACGAAATATAACTGGCGCACCATCAATAACCCTTATTAAAAGGAAAATAAAAATTAACATTGGTGAAAGTAATAATAAACCAGTTAACGCTACAAAGAAATCAAAATATCGTTTAGTCATTATTTAACATGTGAAAGAATATAACTCGAAAGCACTTTGCTTACATACTCGGTATCTTCCGTTTGCATATCAGGATAAAGTGGTAAACTAATAATTTGGTCAAATAATTTTGTAGCAACTGGATAGTCTTCTATCTTGAAACCTTGTTTTTGGTAAAATGTATGTAAGTGTAACGGTTTCCAATGTACTGAAGGAATAATGTTATGCTGCTTCAAATGTTCAATAACATCATTACGTGTTATGGTGAGGTGTTCAATATCAAGTCTTATGACAAAAAGGTGGTGAGAATGGGAAAATTTTTCAGGTTCATCCTCTAGAAATTTTATATGTGGAACGCATTGAAGCTTTTCTTTATATGTTTTAATAACTGTTCGTCTTTTTTCTGTTAGTTCTTCGTTTCGTTTTAATTGAGCAAGCCCCATGGCTGCACCCAAGTCTGTTAAATTATATTTATAACCACAGCATACAATATCATAAAATATATTACCTTTTTTTGAAAACCGTGACCAGGCCGTAGATGATAGGCCATGCAATGATAACATACGCATCTTTTCTGCTAGTTCCTCAGAATCAGTAACAACCATTCCGCCTTCACCACCGCTTGTGATACATTTATTTGAATAAAAAGAGTAACATTGTGTTAAAGAACTTTCTCCACCGGAAACAAACTGGTTACGACGCTTTGAAAAGTACTTAGCACCGCAACAATGCGCGGAATCTTCGATAACTTTTAAATTAAATTCTTTGCTAAGTTTATCGACCCAATC